>JBNGDU010000170.1:0-3791 GCA_049975025.1 Anaerolineae bacterium | reverse complement strand
AGGCGAAGATCGCGACAATGAACGCCGTCAGCTCGATACTCGTCGTCCTCAGGAAGGAGGCGATGACGATCAGCATCATCAGCGACGGAATCGTCAACACGACGTCGGTGATCGTGCGAATGACGCCATCCACCCTCCCTCTGTAGTAGCCGGCTATGAGACCTAGCGCCGTTCCGACGATGGTCCCAACTGAGCCGGCAATGATTCCGATCTCAAGGGATGTAGGGATACCATAGACCATAAGCGCTAGGATATCGCGACCCACGTTGTCTGTGCCGAGAGGATAGTCCCGTGATGGAGGTTCACCAAAAGGACCGTAACCGACCTTGGTGGCCTCGGCGTCCACGAACAGGCTTCCGATAGCGCTGAACAGGAGGAGAGAGAGGATCAGAATCAGTCCGGTTGTGAGTTTCCAGTTCCCCAACCAGTAGCGTACGGCTCCCCAAAACCCCTCTTCTCGCTCAATTGGCGATATTGCGCTCATACGCTATCTCCTTTCGTAGGTAATGCGGGGATCAAGTACCGGATACAGCAGGTCAATGATCAACACGGCGGTGGCCACGGACACAACGATGAAGAACGTGATGCCCTGCATCACGGTGTAGTCGGCGTTGACGATCGACTGGTACAGCTTGTAGCCTACACCCGGGTACGTGAACATGAGCTCGACGATCGAAGAGCCTGAGACGATAAAGCCCATACTGATCGCCAGGCCCGTGAACTGAGGGAGCATGGCGTTACGCATTGCGTACCTTAGGAATATCCAGGAGTCCCGCAACCCTTTAGCCCTGGCCAGGGTGAGGAAATCCTCCCCCAGCACCGTGATCATCATGCCCCGCATGCCCAGAGCCCACCCGCCCATCCCCGAGAGGATGATCGAAAACGCGGGCAGAATCGAGTGGCGAACGAGATCCCACGCCTGAGCTAAGGAGAACCCGCTATAGACCCGACCGATCGTGAAAGCACCGCTGTGCGGAAGCACGTGGAGTGTGTAAGCGAAGAAGTAGATAAGAAACATCGCAAAGAGGTAGTAGGGAATAGGGGATATGGCGAAGAAAAACGGCGCGATGATATCAACTACCTTGGGCGCCCTGGGCCAGACAAAGAGCGCGCCCAGGACGATGCCGAGCGAGAACTGCAGGAAGGCGGATATGCTGAGCAACCCCAGCGTGTAGGGCAAGCCGTCGAGGATGATCTCAATCACCCGCGCGGGAAAGTGAGCGAGTGAGTATCCCATGTTGAAATTCACGAGGTTCCAGAGATATTTGCCATACTGCACAATGATCCGATCGTCCAGGCCGAAAAGCTCCCGGTACTCCTTAACGAGCTCCCCGCCGCCTTCGACAACCTGCCCCTGTTCCGCCATCCGACCGAGCATTGCCTGCACTGGGTCGCCTGGCGCAAGCCTAGGCATCACGAAGTTGATCGTGGCGGTCGTCCAGATCACAAGGAAGAAGATGGCTACTCGGGTCGCAACGTATTTGACGGTCATAATCTCTCCTACGGTCCAGGCTGATCAAAGGGGGAAGCAATCAGTTGACGGCTTCCCCCTTCGACCCTAGTCCTGCCTATGCCTTCTGAACGTTGACCAACGGGATGAGGAAGCACATCCACCAGTTCGGCGGATGGAAGTAGTCGTTGTCTTCCGTGGGCCAGTTAGTCCAGTACTCTTCAGAGTATGGAACGACACGTTGCTGCTGTGAGATCGGGATGATGGGTATATCCCTGAGCCGGATCTCCAGCGCCTGTCGGAAAAGCTCGTGCTGCCGTTCCTCTCCCGGCGGAATGGACGCCATCTCATCGACGATGGCATCGTACTCCGGGTTGTTGTAGCCCCAGACGTTATTCGAGTGGATGTCGCCTTCGGGCACAATCCATCGACTGTGGAGATTATCGAGCTCGGCATAGGGCTCCGCTACGCTACCACAGGCTACGTGGGTCGTCTCGATGTCAAACTGCCCTCGGCTCCGCCGATCGTAGTACTGCGCGTGGGCCAGCGACTGAGGAGCAGCATCGATCCCAACGTCGGTCAGATACTTGGTGATCAGAGCCGGGGCCACCTCAGCCTGCGACTTGACCAGAATGTCGACGGAGAGCGTCTCGCCATCCATCTGATAGAAGCCGTCAGACCCCATCTCGTAGCCCTTGCTCTCGATGAGCTCCTTGGCCCGATCGGGATCATAGACGGTCACGTCATACTGGTCAAGCAGATCCTGGTTCTCCTCAAGCCACGACATCAGGCCCGGATACATCGGGAAGTTGTACTGAGCTGGAATGCCGTACCCCCGCCCCGCCGTGGTCGCCCACTCCTCGTGGTTAATGGCGTACGCGACGGCCCAGCGCATGTCCGGATCATTCCAAGGCTCTCGCCGGCAGTTGAAGCCTACCATGCCGGGGCAAGGATCGATCCAGGCGTGGGGCGGATCCGCCGTCCATCCGATCGCCGCAGGGTTCCGCTCCTTCACATCAAGGAACGTGTCGATCTGCAGCGAAGGCTCGCCGTCGACCTCGTTCTCGGAAAGCATCGCCGCCTTGCGCTCATCCTGACCGGCCTCGATGAAGATCAGGCGTCTCGGCGCCGGCAACTCGTTGAATCCGGTCTTCGCCGCCCACCAATCGTCACGACGCTCGTAGACGAACTCTGATGCGCCCGCCTGTACCAGTCGGTAAGGCCCGGTGAAGACGGGCCAACCCTGATCCAGATCGAAGTTGGTGAAGGTCATCGGATCCTTGCCCTCCCAGATGTGCCTGGGCAGGATTCGGACCGCGCCCCAGATCCGGACGGTGAAGTTATTGTACAGAAACCGTGGATTGGACTCCGTCAGCGTGAGCCTGCACGTCAGCTCGTCGATAGCCTCGGCGTTCTCCAACCACTGCTCCATAGCGGCACCGTAGGAGAGCGTGGTGTTTTCCTTGAGCATGTTGAGCGTCCACGCCACATCATCGGCTGTGAAGGGCTCGCCGTCGTTCCACTCGACGCCCTCGCGAATCGGGATATCGACCTGGGAGTAGTCCTCGTTCCACTCAAGCTCGCTCATAGGTACGGCTGCCAGCCAGGGGATGGGCTCGCCCGTCTGGTAGTTCAGATACCAGAGCGACTCGATCATGGCCTGATGGTATCCCTGATTGATTCGCGAACCCGGTGTGTAGGGATTCGCCGCCTCAGGCGCCTGCACGGGCTCGCCCTCGAACCCGATGATAAGCGTGTCCTCACGTCCGACTTCGGCAGGTGGCGCCTCTGTCGGTTCGGCTGTCGGCTCTTCTTCTGCCGGTTCCTCCGCCGGCTCTTCTTCCGCCGGTTCCTCCGCCGGCTCTTCCGTCGCGGTGGGCGTCCCCGGCCCGCAGGCGGACAGAATCACGCCCGCTGTGGTGATGCCGGCAAGACGCAGAAAATCTCTACGTCCGATCTTACCTTCAAACTTGTCTTCTGCTTCCTTCGTCATCCTAATCCTCCTTCATAAGGTGAAAAGGTGATCTAGGCCAACGACCCAAACCAAACCATCTCAATTCATTTGTCGATTGTCTCCTCCCTTCAGCGCCTGCCAACTAAGTAACTGAATCTACGACCGACCGTCGTCTCCGCCTAACCGCGACGAGTCGGCACACCAACGACCATCAGGCTGACGCCTGGAGAACCTCCTTGATGTGCTCGCACAGCTCACCCATTTCGCCCCCTTTCCCCAATCTATGGTATAATGGTCGTTCGCTTTCCGGAACTGTCGACAGTCTTCACGCACCTATCCTAAGGAGGAACGATGCGCATTGGGATTGACTTCGGCACGACCAACTCT
>JBNGDU010000169.1:0-17621 GCA_049975025.1 Anaerolineae bacterium | reverse complement strand
CCGCGACCGAGGCTGCTGCGCCGACCGTTACGGCAACGTCTGGTTTTCAGACGCCTGAGAATCAGACACCTGAGAATCAGTCGCCTGCAGACGAGGCCCAGAGCGGCCTTCCCTCGGAGTACCTGGCCTTCCTCGCGCTGCTCGCCATCGTGGTCTTGGTCTTTTTCGTGCTACGCAGCAGGCGGAGGCTCTGAGTGCGGCGACTCTTGCGGTACCTCACCTATGTGCTGGCCTCTTTGGTGGGCGCCGGGGCGTTTCTCTATCCCTTCTTCGTGCCCCGGTTTGAGCCCCCGGCTGGACTCGCCCACGCGGTGGACTCGCCGCTGTTGCTCGCCGTGATCGGCACGCTCTCCCTGGCTGCGTTGGTGATTGAGATCCAGGGTGAGGCCGCGTCGGATGCCAAACAGATGGCGCTTCTGGGCGTGCTGGTCGGGCTCAACGCGGTCCTGAGTTTCCTGGAGACGGCGATACCCGGGCCGGGCGGCTTCAGCCCCACCTTCTTCCTGATTATCCTCGCGGCTCACGTCTACGGCGCGCGATTTGGCTTTCTGCTCGGCACCCTTACGATGTTCGTGGGCGCCCTGCTGACGGGGGGCATCGGACCCTGGCTGCCCTATCGCATGTTGATCGCCGGATGGATCGGCCTGACAACACCCGTGGTGGGCTGGCTCTTGCGCCTGTTCAAGGCGGAGGGGACACGCTGGGAGATCGCGCTTCTGGCGGCCTTCGGTGGCGCATGGGGGTTTATCTTCGGCGCCTTGATGAATCTCTGGTTTTGGCCCTTTGCCGGCGGCCCCGGCGAGCAGTATTGGCGGGCCGGGCTCGACTTGGTCGAGGTCGTTCGGCGCTACTTGGTCTTCTATGTGGCGACCTCTCTGCTCTGGGACCTGGCGCGCGTTATCGGTACCGGGGCGCTGATCGTGCTCTTTGGCAGTGCCACCTTAAGGGCGCTGCGGCGTTTCAAGCGTCGTTTCAGCTTCCGCGTCGTGGATCGTCAGCCGGCCTCAGTGGAACGAGCGGGCCCATGATGCATCCCCTGGCCTGGCTTACGTGGTTGGCGTCCGCGGCGCTCTGCGCGCTCGTGACCCGGAATCCACTCTACCTCATCTTGTTGCTGGCGTTTGTCGGGCTTGTCCTGAGCTCGCTGCCCCGCTCCGGGGATGAGCACCCTCTGCGAATCTCACCGTTTCGCTTTGCGGCTTTTGCTGTGGTCGTCGGAGCGGTCTTTAACGCCTTGACCAGCCACGTGGGCGAGACGGTGATCCTTCACCTGCCCCGCGGCTTGCCGTTGTTGGGCGGCGATATCACAGCCGAGGCCCTGGCCTTCGGCGCTATCAATGGGTTGGTCCTGGGGGCGCTTTTCGCCGCCTTCGCGGTGTTGAATGCGGCGGTGCCGGTGCGCGATCTTATCGGCTATCTCCCGAGGGCCTTCTATCCCCTGGCTGTGGTTTCCGCCATAGCCATTTCCTTCGTGCCTAACACGATCAAGCAGGTTGAGAAGGTGCGGGAGGCTCAGGCTGTTCGCGGTCACCGGATGCGCGGCGTGCGCGATTGGCTTCCGCTCTTCATGCCCGTGCTTATCGGAGGGCTCGAGCGTGCCATGCAGCTCGCAGAGACGATGACCGCCCGAGGATTTGCCGGGATCTCGGGCGCACGTCCGTCAACGGGCGCTCAGCTGGCCTCCTTGGGGGGGCTGATGGTCGTGCTTGCCGGGGGGATTGCCCGCCTGCTGCCGAGCTATGCCATCTGGTCGCCTTTCCTGTTGGCAGCCGGGTTGGCGCTGGTGATCTGGGCGGTCTGGCGCGCCGGGCGGCGCGTGCGGCGCACGAGATATCATCGTCACGTCTGGACGTTCGGCGACACCGTCGTGACCTTGGGGGCGCTCGCGGCGGTCGCGCCGATGCTGATCTGGACGGCTTCGCGGACCTATTCCCCTTATCCGGAGCTAACGTGGCCCGCCTTCGACCTGCGGGTCGGCGGGGCTCTGCTGGGTTTCATGGTGCCGGCGCTGATGCGAACCCCCGCGGAGGCCGAGCTGCCATGATCGCGTTCGAGCGGGTCACGTTTCGCTATCCGGAAGCGGAGACCCCGGCCTTGCACCGGGTTACCTTCGAGATCCCGGATCGGGCCTTTGCGGTCGTCGCCGGACCGTCCGGCGCGGGCAAGTCCACCTTGCTGCGCTGCCTCAACGGCCTTATACCCCACTTCAGCGGCGGGACGATCGCCGGTCGGGTGACCGTTGACGGTATGAACCCGATCGCGCAAGGACCGCAGGTGATGTGCCGCCACGTGGGATTTGTCTTCCAGGACCCTGAGACCCAGTTCGTCATGGATCGCGTTGAGGATGAGATCGCCTTTGCCCTCGAAAACGCCGCGATGCCCAGGTCTGAGATGCGAGAGCGTGTGGAGGAAGCGTTGACGACCCTTGATTTGCTTCCGTTGCGCCGTCGCTCTCTGACGACGTTGTCGGGGGGTGAGAAGCAACGCGTGGCCATCGCCGCGGCGCTGGCGCTCCGTCCGCGGATACTGGTGTTGGACGAGCCCACGTCGCAGCTCGACCCTCGATCCGCCCAAGACGTGCTCCTGAGCCTCTCGCGGCTGAACGAGGCGCTCGGACTGACGGTGGTGTTGGCCGAACACCGGCTGGAGCGGGTGCTCTCCTTTGCCGACCACGTGCTCTATCTTCCCGGCGGCGACAACGGCGTGCGCGCAGGGCCCCCGGTCGAGGTCATGGCGGCGGTCGACCTGGCTCCTCCGGTGGTAGCCTTGGGCAAGGCGCTTGGATGGTCGCCCCTGCCCCTGACCGCTAAGGCCGGGAGACGCTTTGCCCGGGATATCAACGTACGGGATATTACCCGGGAGGGCACCGATGTCGCGGTATCTCCGTCTGTCCTTAGCGCCCAAGACGTCCACGCAGCTTACAATGGTAGCCCTGTGCTGCGGGGCGTGAATCTGGACTTACGCCCTGGCGAGGTGACCGCCTTGATGGGGCGGAACGGCGCGGGCAAGAGCACGCTGCTGAAGACGCTCGTGGGTTTGGTGAAACCGGGAGCGGGTTGCATCTACCTTGATGATCGCGATGTCGCCACGATGGACGTCGCCGAGGTCTGTCGGCAGGTAGCCTATCTACCCCAAGATCCCAATGCCCTGCTCTTTGCGGACCGGGTCAGGGATGAGATGATGATCACGCTGCAGAACCACGGCGTCGAAGCCGCCTCGGCGCCGGTTGACCCCGCTGCTTTGCTGGCGGAGTTGGGCCTCACCGATCACGCCGATGACTATCCGCGGGATCTCAGCGTGGGGGAGCGCCAGCGGGTCGCCCTGGCAGCTATCTTGATCACCGCGCCCAGGATCATTCTGTTGGATGAACCCACCCGGGGGCTCGATTACCGGGCCAAGGCTCGGCTGCTCAGTCTGGTCAAGCGGTGGCGTGAGGAGGGGCGCGCTGTTTTGCTGGTCACCCACGACGTAGAGCTGATCGCCGCTGCTGCGGACAGGGTGTTGGTGATGGTTGACGGCAAGATCGCCGAAAGGGGCGCGCCATCCGACGTCCTCAGCGGTATGTCCGACTTCGCACCCCAGGTCGCTCAGCTCTTTCCGGGCACCGGTTGGCTGACGGTCGACGACGTGCTCTCCGCGCTCGAGCGGGCCGGGCAACGTGCCCTTCCTGTGAGCGAAGCGCCCCAATCTGCGCAAACCTGACCCTTGACTTTGCCTCTCAGCTCACGGATTAACACAGATGAACACAGAACACAAGCCTGTTGTCATCGTTGTCTCTGCGCGCTATCCACGTTGACCTATGGGGCATAGTGCCCTTCTTTGGCGGCCAAAACTCATGCCTGAGGTCCGGCAGGCTTTCATAGTGGAAATCCGTGTTGATCCGTGTTCATCCGGGAGCTCAGAAGTGTCCGGTAGCTAATATGAGTGACCCAAGCCCCCGCGCCTCGAAAACTGGATACATCCTGCCGATCGCCTCATCCCCCAAATGCCCGTCGCGCCGCTTCCTCTGCAGCCTGGTAGACCTCCCGAAGTGGCACATTCCGGTGCTGGGCGAGATGCCGACAGTCCTCGTACTCCGGAGCGATCTTCACGCTCCCATCACCAAGGGTGGCGATCTTGACGTGCACTTTGCCATAGCGCGTGTCCACCGACTCCACCGTCCGCGGTAACGCGTGCCGATCCACGGTCTGTTCCCGGATCCCCAAGGTGCTGGTCTCTCGGAAGAGGACGTCGGTCATGCTACCGACATCCTCGGGTCTGCATAGCACCCGAAGCAGCGTCGCCGGACGGTTTTTCTTCATCTGGATCGGGGCGAGGAAGACGTCGAGAGCGCCTTTCTCGAAGAGCATCGTCATGACGTGCTCGTAGACCTCGGGGTTGAGATCGTCGATGTTGGTCTCCAACACACTCAGCTTCTCCGTGTCCATACACGAATAGCTATCCGTGTGGCTGTGAGGGTGCTCGTGCTCGACGCCGCCGGCGACGTGAGCGTGCCCGTGATCGGGATCCTCATGCTCGTGGGTGTGACCCTGATGATGCGTATGAGTGTGCTCGTCGGCATGGTCATGCGCGACGTTGTGATCGTGTGCGTGCTCATGTTTGTGGCTATGCTCGTGCGTGTGGGGGTGAGGATGGTCGTGATCGTCATGATCGTGGTGGTGATGGGAAGGCGCGATGTCCTCGCTTTCGCCGATGAGCAATCGCAGCACGTTCGGCACCGGAAGGTCGCGACTGCCGGCGCCGTAGCCCACGGCTTCCAGCGCCATCGCCGGAATCGGCCCGAACTCGTCACCCAACGTCGCCAGCAACGCCGCCCCGGTTGGCGTGACCGTCTCCGCCTGAAGCGGGCTTCCCACGACCGGAACTCCCTTCAGGAGGGAGACCGTAGCGGGCGCCGGCAGTGGAATCTGTCCGTGAGCACCGTGAATAAAGCCGCGCCCCAGGGGGATAGGCGATACCACGACGCGCTCGATCCCCAGGGCGTCCAATCCGACCAATGCGCCGACGACGTCCACGATGGTGTCCACTCCGCCGAGCTCGTGGAGGTGCACCTCCTCCAGCGTCGTGCCGTGGATCGCGGCCTCCGCCGCGCCGATCTTTCGGAAGATGGCGACGGCTTTTTCCTTGAGCTCGCCCGCCAGGTCACTTCTCTCGACGATGGCGAGGATATCGCCGAGGTGTCGCTCGGGCACGTTGACGCGCACGATGACGTCGATCTTGGTGGCGGCAAAGGCGTTCTTGGCGACCTGATGCGCATGCAGCTCGAAGTCGTTGAGGTGGAGGGCCTCCAGACGCCGATACAGTTCCGATACCGGAAGGCCGGCATCGACCAATGCCCCCAAGATCATATCTCCGCTGGCGCCCGCGATGCAGTCGAAGTAAGCGGTTTTCATAGATTCTTGCTCCCCTAAATTGATGACTTTGAATGATCACTGATCCACTGGTCCGCACAGGAGCGAGCAAACCGTTGACTTCGGAATTTGCCGACCGATGAGCGGATCAGTCACGCTCCTCTCGCCCTTGAGGTTTCTGTAACTGGCGTAACATCAGATGCGCGAAGACCGCAGCCCCGTAACCGTTGTCGATGTTCACGACGGTCACCCCCGACGCGCAGGAGTTGAGCATCGTCAGCAGCGGCGCGACGCCCCCGAAGTTCACGCCGTATCCCACGCTCGTCGGCACGCCGATGACGGGCGCCGGCACCAGACCGGCGACGACGCTCGTGAGCGCGCCCTCCATACCGGCGATGGAGATGACGACGCTGGCTTCCATCAGCCTATCGAGTTCGCCTAACAGACGGTGAAGGCCGGCGACGCCGATGTCGTAAGCGCGTTCCACGCGGTGTCCTAGAAACTCGAGCACCTGCGAGGCCTCCTCGGCGACGGGAAGGTCGGACGTGCCGCCGCAGACCACCATGGCGTAGGGATCGTCCTCCGTCGGGGCCGGGAGCTCGATCCGTGCCAGGGAAAGCAGTCGGGACGTTGGATCATAGTGCGCCTCAGGAAGGCGCGCTTGAATTTCCTGCGCCATATTCGGTGAGACCCGGGTGCCTAAGATCCGGTCGTGGTGGGTCCAGAGACGCTCCAAAATGGCGCTCGCTTGTTCGCTGGTCTTGCTCTCGCAGAACACGACCTCGGGCATGCCGTTGCGCAGTGCCCGATGAAGGTCCAGGCGGGCGAAATCCTCAAGATCGTCATAGGGCAGGGTTCGCAGTCGCCCGAGCGCTCCCTCTACATCCAGTCGTCCCTCTTGGACGGCAACCAGCAGTTCTCGCAGTTTGTCAGCGTCCATGTGTCTCCGAAACCCCTTCGATAACCTCGTTCATACTCCCTGAGCGGAACCCGCGCAGGTCCAACGTCACGTAAGCATATCCCAAGGCTTTAAGAGCCTCGACAATATCGTCGCGATGCGCGATGATGAGATTGAAGTCGCTCGGCGGCACCTCAATCCGGGCGACATCCCTATGGTGGCGGACCCTCAGCTGGCGCAAGCCCAGCTGGCGCAGGACCAACTCCGCCTGCCCGACCTGCTCCAGGGTCTCGCGGGTGATGGGTGTCCCATAGGGAATTCTCGATGCAAGGCAGGCTGAGGAGGGCTTATCCCAGTTCGGCAATCCCATTTCGTGCGCCAGAGATCGAATCTCGGCCTTTGTGAGCCCCACCTCCTGCAGCGGGCTCCGCATACCACATTCGCGGGCGGCTCGCTGTCCGGGTCGGTAGTCACCCATATCGTCGAGGTTAGACCCGTCCACAACGACGCGGTAACCCTTCTCCCTGGCGTAGGCCTTGAGCTGCCCGCAAATCGCGGCCTTGCAGACGTAACACCGATCCGGCGTGTTCTCCACAAAAGCGGGCGTCTGCAGATCATCCTTCTCCAGAAGGTCCACGTCGGCTTCGATCTCCCCGGCAACCGCCGCGGCTTCCTCCTGTTCGTAGCCGGGCATCAGCGGGGAGACGGCGAGAACGCCTTGGGCTCGATCGCCTAACACCTCCTTGGCGACTTTGAGCAAGAAAGAGCTGTCGACGCCGCCTGAATAGGCGACGACCACGCTCTCCATGTCTCTCAGTTTGTCTTTGAGTTGTTCCAGTTTCTCCAACATTATGGTAACCTTTCGGCAAAACTAAAGGGCAACCTGATGTGGCTGCCCCTTTTACGATGCGCCATACCGCGATCCGTGGCGCGGGTTTCTTAGATAATTATGACACAAACTCGTGCGCTAGCCAACCCCCATTTTCCCACTAGACGGCTACCAGCGCACCGGCTTCCGCTTCTGCGCTTGCTGGCGCCGCACAGCCTGTGCCGCACCGCGAAAGCGCGTCGGGTCGCTGATCTGCTTTCGTCCCGGCTTCTCCAGGTCCGGTTCGATGATCTGCTTGAGTTTGCGGAGGTCGTCCTCGGTCACGGTCTTCCTGTGCAGGGCCAAGCCCGTCGCGTAGTTCGCTGCGCCCAGGGCCCACCCCCATTCTCGGCGCAACTCATCGGCGCGGACGTGATAAGCCCGCTTGTCCCAGGCCTTTGCGGACTGCTCTGCGTCCTCGTAGACGTCCTGGAGGGCTGTGCCCACGACCGACAGCAGATCGCGCACCAAATCGTCGTCCCCATTCATAAGGTCAGGAATGTGGATCAAGAGTATCTCCGCAACAACGCGGAGTTGTCGGTTTCTGTCTCTGACAGCCATAGCGTCATTCTACCTCTGATGAACTCGGTAATCTGTCCTGATAGCTGCCCCGCATTTTACCCCATCTTCGCCGGGAGGCCTCGCGGCGCTGCTTCTGTGACCGCTTTGTCTTCAGGGCCCGGTGTTGGTAGACGAGAGCGGATGGCCTCCTTGGCTTGCGCGCTCAGCCGCCCCAGCTTCTGCTCAAGCTGCTGGACGAGACCTACCTCCTCCCGTTCCACGTAGTACCCGATGCCAATGGCTCCAGGGCCGGAGTGGACCCCTAACTCCACCGGCACCCGCATCAGATAGCTCTCCACGCAATTGAGATTCGCCCTCAGGTTCTCCAGCAAAGTCCGACCCTCTTCTCTGTCCTCGGCATAGTGAACGGTCAGATGGGTAGGATCATCCTTCGCCTGATCAAGCATCTTGTCCATCAGCGTTGCCACGCCCTTGGTGCGTCGCCGAGCTTGTCCGATAATACCCAAACGGTTCGACTGGACTTGGATCAGCGGCTGTATCCTCAGCAGGCTCCCCACTTTGCCGGCGGCACTGGACAGGCGTCCGCCCTTGAGGGCGTAGGTCACGCTTTCAAGAAGAGCCAGAAGGCCGACGTTAGGTATCACCGACCGCGCCTTCTGCACCACCTCTTCCATCGAAGCACCTGCTTGAGCTGCGCGCGCGGCTTCTAGGACGACGAACCCCTCACCCATCGCGGTCGTTGCCGTGTCGATCACCGTGACCGGTATCGGGATCTCCTGTGCGGCGAGTGCGGCGGCGTTACACGTGCCGCTTTTCTCACCGGCGATGTGAATCGAGACGATACCTTTCGCCCACGACGTCAGTTGTCGGTAGATCTCAACGAACTTGGCGACCGCCGGGACACCGGTATGAACTTCGAGCTCGGGGTTGGCGCGCAGCTTCTCGAAAAAGGTCGCCGGGTTTATATCGACGCCTGAGACGTAAGCTTCGTTGCCCATGTGGACCCAGAAGGGCACGACCTGGATGTTGAACCGCGTCAGCATTTCGTCGGGGATACCGGCGGCGGAGTCTGTGACGATAGCGACAGATGACGGAAGCCCCATGACCTCTCCTGGTTAGTCTAATCTGACAGAGAGCGAAAGCTTGCTCCGCGATCCGATGTCGGCGGCTCCAGAGCATGGTTTCGCTGCGGTCGCGAGTTGCCCCCTCGGTTGGCGGGAAACTGAGTCCGTTGGCCGACCATAGTGGGAGATATCCACGGCCGCGAGTTGAGTTTACACTGTTCGCGGTTAAGATACAAGTGCTAAGACTTCAGAGTAGGGAGGACAGGGATCTCATGGCGCGTGTAGCCGTCTTCGCGGGACTTGTGGTTGACGAGAACGATCAACCTGTGGAGGTCGCGCACCTGGGACAAGAGGCCTACTATGTCGTGGATGACGCGGGATTCCTGCGCCATGTCCCCTCAGAACAGGTCGACCGCCAGGTGCTCAAGACGATGCAGGAAAACGTCCTGGCAAATCGTGAGGCCGTCGTCGAGGGGATGCTGGATTATCTGGGAAAGGACGATCTCTTCACCAAGGCTGCGGTTGAGAGTTCGATAGGCCAGATGGGCGAGCAGATGCAGCAGTTGCTCAACGTCGGACTGCCCGAGGAGGCCCGGCAGTGGTTGGGCCTGATGGGCTTCCGGGTGGTCATCGATGTCCACGGTGACGTCGTGGATTTGGAGATGCCCGGAGCCGTTGACTACGAAGGCGATTGAGTGTCTAGGATCTTATCGACCACCGCCTCCAGACGCTCAAAATGCGTGCCACGCCAGTAGATCTGCCCGCACGAGGTGCATTTGGAGAATGCTTCGCGGTCCTCGGCTACGTGCGGCGGGATCTTGTCCAGGATCGTCGCTTTATCCACCGGCTTGAGCAATCCGTTGCACCTTAGACACCGCGTGAAAGGCCGGACCTGGCTTTGAAGGTCGAAGCGGCTCACGACCTCGCGCGCTTGAGAGACCGGCGCCGTTGAGCGCAGCCAGTAGCCGTGGGTCACCGCCCCGCGCTTGAGCAATCCCACGTCCCGCGTCAGGATGATCCGCCTTTCCTCTTGCGATATGCGCACGATCTCCGGGTCCTCGTAATCGTTGCTGTAGATCGCGTCAAAGCCCAAGAGGCGCAGCAGACGGGCGAGCTTTCCCAGATGCACGTCGAGGATGAACCTGGTGGTTCTCAGCGGTCGATCTCGCACCTTGATCAGCGGGGCGATGTCCAGGCTCTCGAAGACGGGATAGACGGCGACCCTGTCGCCGTTCTTGAGCTGGTACGAGAAGTCGACGGACGTCATATTGACCAGCACGATCTCCACTTCCGTATGCGGCACGCCCAGAGCCTCGATCGCGTCCTTCACCGCCGGTTTTCCGTGGAATGTGTAGCCGATGGTCCTCTGTCGCTGTTCGGCGGGCAGGAAATCGTTGAGTTCTGCATAGAAGCGGAAGGTCGCTCTATGAATCGGTTGGGTCATCGTCCTGTCCTCATTTTGGATCCAGTATAAGGCCTCTCGCAGCAGCGACAACCCCAGGCGCGACAACGCTGCTCCTAACCCATCGGCAAGGTGCGACGCACTTGCGTAGGGAGCTGGATTAGGGATGAGCTTATCTGGCGTGAGCTTGCTGGAGATAAAGGCGCATAGCTGAGTGCGTTGCACTTGAATGGTGGGTTTGTTGCGGGCGAGGCGCACCTCGCGCGACGCACGCGGGGTGACATTCGGGAGATCAGAGGCCCACGCCAGTCCAACGTTGACGCTTTCACAGAATCTTCTGAGAAAAGGATGCAGCCCCCCCCGGCTTTGGACATCCTGAAACTCAGACGGGTATGGTATAATCCTCTTCCGATAGTGTAGGGAGGGAAGATGGATTGGAGCAATTGGTTCTCAGCGTTCGCCTTGGTCTTCATCGCGGAGCTAGGCGACAAAACGCAATTGGCGGTGGTTTCGCAGACGTGCAAGTTTCGCCGCCCCTGGCCCGTCTTTCTCGGCGGCAGCCTGGCCCTGACGGCGGTGACGGCCCTGAGTGCTGCCGGAGGGCGGCTGTTGAGCGCCGTGATACCGCCGGAGGTGATACGCATCGGGGCGGCGCTGGCCTTTGGCGTCATGGGCTTCTTCATCTGGCGTGAGGCCGTAAAGCCAGACATCGAGCATGCTTGTGACCTCCTGGACGAGGATGCGTGCGAGACGGAGCCCTGGCAGTGGGATTGGCGGGCTTTTGGCGCTACGTTCAGTCTCCTCTTTCTGGCTGAGCTTGGCGACAAGACGCAATTGGCGGTGCTGGGCCTGACCGGTAATCAGTCCACCGCTTGGATCACGTTTTTGGCCGGGGCCCTGGCTCTGATGGTTGTGACGGCCATCGGTGTGCTTGGGGGCGCCAAGTTGTGCGAATGGATTCCCGAGCGCCTCTTGTTGCGGATCTCGGCGGCTGCTTTTGTCGTGATGGGCGTGTTGATGGGGCTGGGTATCCTCTAGTTAAAGGAGGCATCGATGAGACCCTGGTGGCAAGGACGACCGCTGCGCATTTTCCATCCGAACCCCGCCGAAAGCGAGGTCGCCGGCATGGACGTGGATGGCTTCATCGAGGACTGTGTGAGCGCCAACGCTGAAGCCGTTGTCGTGAGCACCGGTGGTATCTTCGCGTTTTATCCCAGCGAGGTGCCTTACCATTACGTCAGCCCCGTCATCGGCGATCGCGATCTGATCGGCGAGATCACCGCAGCCGCCCGTGCCCGGGACCTGAGAGTCATCGCGCGCGTGGACTTCTCCAAGGCCCGAGCCGACGTCTACGCAGAGCACCCGGAGTGGTTTGTCCGGCGTCCGGATGGCAGTCCGGGCCGGCGTGGTGACTACTATCTCACCTGCCCGATGTCCGGCTACCAGAACGAGGCCTTCGCGCACCTCGTGTTGGAGGAGATACTGACGTCGTACGACGTCGACGGCTTCCACCTCAACGCCGGCGGCTTCCACGGTCTCTGCACCTGCAAGGCCTGTGCGAACGCCTTCGGCAGGCCCATCCCGACCGGACCTGAGGAAGGGCCCGACCTGTGGCGGCACTACCTCCGCTGGCGCCGGCAGGCCCTGGCTGCGCAGTTCAAGGGCTTGTATGACGTGATGAAACGCATCAAGCCCGACGTCTTCTTCATGTCTGAGTTGGCGGGCCAGGAGTACGCCGAATGGGCGCGCAACAACGGTTACTACCTCCCTGCTCTGACCGATGCCTTCAGCCAGATCCTGGTCAGCTCCGGCGGCGTGCGGCACGCTCGCGAATCCCGCTGGTGGGTGGGCATGTCGGCGGACAAAGTGCGGGCCGCCGGCAGCCGCTGCTTGATCAACATCAAGATCCATATGCGTGATCTCAACATCAACCAGACCGTCATGCCCCCATCTGAGTTCGCGTTCTGGGGATACCAAGCCCTGGCGCACGGCGCCGGGCTCAAGCTCCCGACGTTCGGCATACCGGCGACGTTGGCCGACCCGCGTGCGATGCCCGCCATCGGGGAGCTTCTGGGCTTTATGGAGCGCCGGCAGTCGCTGTTGGACACCATGACGCCCCTGAGTCAGGTCGGCCTGGTCTGGCCCGATCGGACGCTTCTGCACGCGGATGATCCCGATGCCGTCGATGCGGACGGGTTGCAGGCCGAGTTCGCCGGGCTCTACACGGCGCTGAAGGCGAACCACGTCCAATTCCATCTGATCTACGAGGCCCTGCTGACCGGCGATGCCCTCAAGGATCTGGAAGCGCTGATCCTGCCCACGCCCTTCGCTTTGGACGAGGATCAAGCCGAGGCCGTTGTAGCGATGGCCTCCCGTGGCGGTCGGGTCGTGCTTCTGGACGCTGTCAGCGGGAGCGACTTCCCCCCGTTGCCGCGGGCGCTCGCGGAGGTGCTGCCCATCGAGGATCAGGGAGCTTCTGATCGCACCAGCTACGCAGTAAGTCTCGACGGTGCCCCTAAGCCGTTGCGCGCGCGGGGCCCGCTTCCCCTTCTGCAGCCCTATCGCGTCTGCTCGCCCGGGCCGGACACCGAGGTCTGGCTCTGGGCCGCGCGCTGCGGTGAGATGGGCATCCCCGAGGACGCCGACGCCCTCAAGCCGGCGGACAACCCCATCCTCCTCCGGGTTCCGGTAGGCGAAGGCGACATCGTCTATGCCACCGGCGGCCTGGGGCAGACGGTGATGGAATTAGGACACCCTGATCACACCGCGCTGCTGGGAGACATGCTCTTCGAGGCCGGGGGGATCGACCCCCTGCTGGATACCGACGCGCCTTCCTGCATCGACGTCGTGTTGGCGCGGTGGCGAGGAGGGCTCGTCGTCCATCTGGTCAACGCCGCCGGCCCGGCGCCGCTGGACGGCCCGGTCCCCGTCGGCCCGATCGCCCTGGACGTCCCCTGGTCCGGCCCCGCCCGCTGCACCTGGATCGCCCCCGGCGAGCCGCCTGCATCGCTGGAGGCCGCGCAAGTCGGCAATCGCCTGCGTATCACCGTGCCCAGCGTGCGCATCTACGGACAGGTCGTGATCGAGGGTGAGTAATGCGGCATGTCCGCTCTTACTGGTTGCTCGTTACTGGTTGCCAGTGAGAAGTCACCCGCGCCTTACCCTCACCCGTCACCCGTCCCTCGTCACTCAAAAAACATCACCTTCACGCGCGACCCCTCCGGCGCATGCGTCCATGGCTCCGGGATGATCGCGAACCCATTGGCCTTGACCATCGAGTTGAGGATGCCGGAGCCCTGGTCTCCGGTCAGCGCGGCGTGGTACTCCCCGTCGCGCTCCTCGACCTGCACGCGCACGTAGTGGCGCCGTCCGTCCTTGGCCGACAGCTCATTGTCGAGCACCGCGTCAACCGTCGGCTTGGCCAAATCCGTCCTCCCCAACATCGTCAGGATCGCCGGTCGGGCGAAGAGCTCAAAGGAGACCATGGCCGAGACGGGGTTGCCCGGCATGCCCAGCACCGGCACGGTGCGCCTCTCACCCTTGACGGTCGCCGTGATGCGCCCGAAGGCCAGGGGCTTGCCCGGCTTCATGCGGACCCGCCAGAAGGTCATCTCGCCCTCGGCGACCAGCACCTTCTTGACGACGTCGAAATCGCCCACCGAGACGCCCCCGGAGGTCAGGAGCAGATCGGCGCCCTGCTCCAGCCCCTGCCGGATCTTGGACGTCAACTCGTCGATGTCGTCCCCGGCGATGCCCAGCAGCAGCGGCTCGCCGCCGTATTTGATCACCTGCGCTGCGTTGGAGTAGCTGTTGGCGTTGCGGATCTTCCCCGGCTTCAGCTCCTCGTCGATGTCCACCAGCTCGTCGCCCGTGGCGAGGATGGCGACGCGAGGACGACGGTGGATGGCGACGTCCTGGTATCCCAGCGCGGCCAACATGCCGACCTCTTGGGGGCGGATGTAGCTGCCCGCGGTCAGCACGAGGTCGCCCTCGTGGACGTCCTCCCCAGCACGCCGGACATTTGCGCCGACCTCCACCTCGTCGAAGAGCGTCACCTGCTCGCCTTCCTGCTGCGTCTCCTCGAACGGGATGACCGCGTCCGCGCCCTCGGGCATAGGGGCGCCGGTCATAATGCGGATCGCGCTGCCCGGCGTCACCTGCCCTTCGGCGACGTAGCCCGCCGCCAGGTTCTCGATCACGCGCAGACCTCGCGGGCTCTCGGGCGTGGCGCCCTGGGTGTCGGCGGCTAACACGGCGTAACCGTCCATCGCCGTGTTGGCGTGGGGCGGGATGTCGCCCTTGGCGTAGATGTCCTCGGTGAGGACGCGCCCCAGCGCCGACAGGACCGGTACGCGTTCGGGCTCCAAGGGCTTGAAGGCGCTCAGCACCTCAGCCTGAGCTTCCTCGACGCTCAACATAGGGTAAAGCGCGTGCTTATGTCGATGGTTCATTGTTCACTCTTCCATTCGTCTCCATCTGACCAGACCTCTTTTTTCCAGATGGGTGTGATCTCTTTTAAGCGGTCGATCGCGTAGCGCAGGGCGTCAAAGGTCTCTTTCCGATGGCTTGCTGAAAGTGCGATCACGACCGCGGTCTCTCCAACGTCCAATCGCCCGATCCGGTGCACGATGGCGACCTCTCGGATGTCGGTCCACTTCTCCCGAATCTCCTGAGCGATCTGTTCCAGCGTTCTCACAGCCATCTCCGGATAGGCCTCGTATTCCAGGTACAGCGTCTCACGCTCTCCCGTGACCCCGCGCACAACCCCGACGAAGGTCGCCACGGCGCCGACCCGGGGGTCGACCAGCCGGGACGTCACGTCGTCGACGCTGATGGGGTCCGGCGTGATCTCGAACAGCCGCCGGCTCATCCGCCACCTACCGGTGGGATAACGGCGACCTCGTCGTCCGGGTGCACCTGCGCGCCTGCCGGCGCGTAACGCGCGTTGATGGCAATGCGCAGCCGCAAAGCCTCCAGACCCGGATGGCGCTCAAAGAGCGCGGTCTCCAGGTCCTTAACCGTGGCCGGCTCCGTCAACATGATCCTGGTTGCGTTCGTGCCCGCGATCTCGCGTGCTGACGCAAACAAACGTACGTCAATCTCCATCATCTTACCTCTCTAGGGTTCCAACACTATATCGCCACTCTTGCCGCCCTCTTTGCGTACCAGGCGGACGTTCGTGATCCGCATCGTCTTCTCCACCGCCTTCGCCATATCGTAGATGGTGAGAGCGGCGGCGCTGACGGCGGTCAATGCCTCCATCTCCACGCCGGTCTTGCCCCGGGTCCGCACCGTGGCGGTGATCACAACTCGCGATGCGGCCTCATCGATCTCGAAGGCGACGTCGATACCCGTAAGCAGCAGCGGATGGCACAGCGGGATGATCTCCGAGGTGCGTTTAGCCGCCATAATCCCCGCCAGTTGGGCGGTGGTCAGCACGTCGCCTTTGGGGAGGCCCTCCTCGGCGATCAGGCGGAGGGTCTCGGCCTGCATCGTGACCTCGCCGCGCGCGACCGCCACCCGCTCCGTGTCCTCTTTATCGCCGACGTGGACCATCTTGACGTGGCCCTCTTCGTCGATGTGGCTTAACCTGTCCATCGCTGCCCCCTCCTCGCTCAATCTGAACCTGCCTAGCCGCCGATCTGGGCCATCGCGCGCGCTTGATCGCCGGTACAGCTTTGCGCGTCACCGCCAAGCCCGCGCTGGCTCAGGTTGTGCCCGCGGGGCTTGAGCCGAATGGCCTCCACAAGCAGCTCTTTGATCTCCGGCACGCCGGCGCCCTTCCGCAGCGGGGTGCGAAGATCGATCTCCTGCGGGGCCAGCAGGCACGGGCGCAACTGCCCGTCGGCGGTAAGTCGCAGACGGTTGCACAGATCGCAGAAGTGGTCACTGACCGGGGTGATGAAACCCACCACGCCCTTCGCTCCCGGGAACCGATAGTAGCGCGCCGGCCCCGGGCCGTGGACCGAGCTTCCCGCCACCGGGCTCAGGGGCCCGAGCGTGGCCTCGACTCGGCTCTTGATCTCCGCCGCGGTCACCACGCGATCGTTCCAGCTCTCCAGTTTGAGCGCCACCTCGCTGATCGGCATCCATTCGATGAAACGCAGATACCAGCCGTCCTCGATCGTCTTGCGCGCCAGGTCGACGACCTCTTCGTCATTCAGTCCTCTGATGACCACGGTGTTGATCTTGACCGGCTTCAGCCCGGCCTGATGAGCCGCGGCGATCCCCGCCAGCGTATCCTCCAGGGAGCCCCACCGCGTGATCTCGCGGAAGCGCTCCGGACGCAGCGTGTCCAGGCTGACGTTGACGCGGTTAAGCCCGGCCTGCGCCAGCTCCTCCGCGTGGCGCGCCAATAGGGTGCCGTTTGTCGTCATCGCAAGGTCTCTGACGCCCGGGACGGCAGCTATCTTTGCCACTAGGTCAACGAGACCCAGCCGGACCAGGGGCTCCCCGCCGGTCAGGCGGAATTTGCTGATGCCCAACTCGACGGCTGCCCGGACGACGGTCTCGATCTCCTCGTAGCTCAGTATCTCGTCATGGGAGATGGGCCGGATGCCCTCCTCCGGCATGCAGTAAAGGCATCTCAGATTACAACGGTCCGTCACTGAGATGCGTAGGTAATCGATGGAACGGTGGTGCCTATCCTGATTTGTCACAGAAGAACTCCCACGTTATTGTTCTTAAGGCATTATCGTTTCTCCGCCAGGTAGGCGAAGAAGCCTGCTTTGTCCAAGGCTCGAAGCGTCAGCGCGCCGAGCACGCCACCCAGTATGCCGAAAATCACGTAGGTGGCGAAAGACCACGCCAGCCCCAGCGCGACAAACCCCAGTGGCGCGCCGCTGATGATCCCCAGGATCCACTTGACCACGAACTTGCCGAGATGGCCGAGCGCACCGGCTAGACCGCTGGCCCACAGGTTCTCCGGCTTGCCCAGGAGCCACAGCGCGAGATCCGTACCCACCCCCACCATCGTGTACGACAGGAAGGTGTTGAGGGCGCCGAAGTCACCCATACCCAGGAAGGCGGCCAGAATACCCGATGATAGACCGACGAGGCTCGTCGCGCCGCGCTTGGGCACCACCCCGGCGGCGACGACCACGATGGCCATCCAAAAGAGACCTGAGTGGCCCGGCACTTGGATCGGGAACCTCAGAGCGATCTTGGCGACGACGACCAACGCCGAGAAGAGCGTCAGCAATATCAATTCGAACGTCGTGAAATAGGACTCTTTCATCATAACACAATCCTCGGGCTCAATCCACTTCGATCCGGTCGACGTCCTGAACCCACTCGTCGCGGACGTCCAGGCGCTCCAACTTCGACGCGAGCTTCAACGTTCCGCGCCCGGAGAGGTCGAGCAACACCATCGCCTCGGGGTCCTCGATCTCGGACCAGGTGAGCTGCGCCGATTTCTCGCGGCTGCTGCTGATCACGGTGATCCGCGTGTCGGGCTGGAGATCGTCGTCGCTCAGGTAGAGCTCCAGGACGTCCCGCAGCAGCCACCCCTCCTGGG
>JBNGDU010000168.1:8199-17733 GCA_049975025.1 Anaerolineae bacterium | reverse complement strand
ATTCATGATCGAGGAAAACATCCCCACCGCGCCGGCCGAGATCTTTGAGGACTACGAAGCGGCACGCGCGGCGCTGGGGCAACACACCGGTCCGCTCGTCGTGAAAGCAAGCGGCCTCGCGGCCGGTAAGGGAGTCCTGGTCTGCAACACCAAGGCGGAAGCCGAGTCGGCTCTGCGCAAGATCATGGTTGACCGCGAATTCGGCGACGCCGGGGACAAGGTACTGCTCGAGATGCGCCTGGAGGGCGAGGAAGCCTCGCTGCTGGCCTTCAGCGACGGGACCACCGTGGTCCCGATGCTGCCGGCCCGTGATTACAAGCGCGCGCTGGACGGAGACCAAGGCCTCAACACCGGCGGCATGGGCGGCTACGCCCCCTCCCCCAATCTCGACGCCGATCTCGTTGACCTCGTGACCGCCCGCGTGCTCCAACCCGCCATCGACGGCATGCGGCGGCGGGGCACGCCTTACGTCGGGATTCTCTACGCGGGCCTGATGCTCACCGAACAGGGGCCCCAGGTCCTGGAATTCAACGCCCGCTTTGGGGATCCCGAAACCCAGCTTCTCCTACCGCTGCTGCAGACGGATCTGGTGGACATTCTGATGGCATGTCTGGACGGCTCACTGGCCGATCTCGAGATCCGCTGGCGGCGCGACTACAACGTCGGCGTCGTCCTGGCCTCCGGAGGCTACCCCGTGGCTTACGAGAAGGGCAAAGTCATCCGGGGCCTCAAGGCGGCTGTTGAGATGGCCAACGCCGTGTTCCACGCCGGCACGCGGCGAGAGGATGATCAAGTCATTACCGCAGGCGGGCGCGTTCTGGCTGTGACGGCCTGTGGCCCAACGCTGGAGGAAGCGCGTGATCGTACGTACGCTGCCGTGGGTCAGATTCGCTTCGAGAAGATGCACTACCGAACTGATATCGCGCTACCCTCCACCCAACCACAAGCCGCCGTCACTGCGCGGCCTGCCGTTCCCACCGCGAAGGAGAGCGCCTATGCCAAGGCCGGCGTCGACATCGACGCCGGAGAGCGCGCCGTCGAACTGATGAAATCCGCGGTCCGAGAGACCTACAATGAGAACGTGCTCGGGGGCATCGGTGCCTTTGGCGGATCCCTGAGCGTTGACACCTTGGCGCGGGCCCACGACCTGGTGCTGGTGGCCACGACCGACGGCGTCGGCACCAAGACGATGATCGCCGAGGCGATGGGTGTCTACGACACCGTCGGCCACGATATCGTCAACCACTGCGTCAACGACATCCTCGTGCAAGGCGCCCGGCCCCTCTTCTTCCTCGACTACGTCGCCGCGTCTACGCTTGATGCCGAGCAGATCGCGGATGTTGTCCGAGGCTGCGCGGACGCTTGCCGCGCGGTGGACTGCGTGTTAATCGGGGGTGAGACCGCAGAGATGCCGGGCGTCTACCACCCCGGCGCGTTCGACCTGGTAGGCACGATGGTCGGGTGGGTCGACCGGGGCGCCCTCATCAACGGGAGCGATATCATCCCTGGCGACATCTGTCTCGGTTTGCCCTCCTCGGGCTTGCACACCAACGGCTTCTCCCTGGCTCGCAAGGTCTTTGAGGGCACGGGGTGGGAGACGGAGCTCCCAGAGCTGGAGGTATCCCTTGGCGAAGCGCTACTGCGCCCGCATCGCGCCTATCTACGAGACGTCCAGGCGCTCTGGGACGCCGGCATCACCATCAAGGGAATGTCGCACATCACCGGCGGCGCGTACGTGGAGAACATACCGCGTGTGTTGCCCGATGGCGTCGGAGCTCGGATCGACCGTCAAGCGTGGACTGTCCCTCCCCTCTTCCGGCTGATCCAGGCGCGCGGTGGGGTAAGCGTAGACGAGATGTACCGGGTCTTCAACATGGGTATCGGTATGGTCCTTATTCTCGCGCCAGACGATGTCGACGCGGCGCGCGCGGCCCAACCCGAGCTCAAGATCATCGGCGAGACCATCGCCTGGGACGGAAATGGCCCGCGGGTGATCCTGTGAGCCCGCATCACAGCCAGAAGGAGTCACTATGAAGAGCATCGCGGTCCTGATTTCCGGCAGCGGCACCAACCTCCAGGCGATTATCGACGCGACCGAGTCGGGCGAGCTGACTGGCGTGGAGCTCGCCTTGGTGGTCTCGAACCGGCGGGAGGCGTATGGCATCAAGCGAGCCATCGCCCACGGCATCCCCCTGGTCTATTTCCCGCTGCTCCCCTATTCCAAGGCCGAGCGTCCGCGCAGCGACTACGACGCGGACTTAGCGAAGATCGTGGGGTCCTTCGACGTCGAGTGGGTCGTGCTGGCGGGTTGGATGCACATCTTCACCGACGCCTTCATCCGCCACTACCGCAGCCGCATCCTCAACCTGCACCCAGCGCTGCCGGGCGCCTTTCCCGGAGCCCACGCCATCGAGGAGGCCTTCGAGGCTTACCAAAGGGGCGAGATCGACCGCACCGGCGTTATGGTTCACCTCGTTCCCGACGAAGCCGTCGACGCGGGTCCCGTCGTCGGGCAGGTCGAGGTGTCTATCCGACCGGAGGACACGCTGGAGAGCCTGGAGGCTCGGATCCACGAGGTGGAGCACGAACTGCTAGTTCGCGTTGTTGGGGAGCAAGTGACCGGCAATTAGTGACTTGCCGGTCAACCGGATACCCGTTGCCTATTGCCGGTTTTCAGTGGCCGGCTGCGCTTTCGGACCGCTCGCTGTAGTGCCCGAATCCTCGTGGGAATCGGGATTTGACGGTCGCCGGCAAAAGCGCGGCGCTCATGGCAAAGGCAAGCCCACGCGGCGGCAGTTGTCCGAACTCTGATCCAAGCCGCTCGGGCTGAGCGGGCATCCGACGGGCTGATAAGCGTGCCACCAGGTCCCCTATTCCTTTCTGGCAATCCTGAGTTTGCTGCCCGAAAACTCCCCTGAACCCGCGGCGCGCTATCGGGCACGCAGAGTCTGGCAACGGATCGAGCTCTGCCTCACTCTCATCCAGAATCCGCCGCAGTTAGGGAGCCCTACGCGCTCCATTGCAGCCAATTCATCTGTCGTCCGCATTCTTCCACTTGCACTACGCGAAGCCGAGTCTCAAGTGTGGTGTCATCGCAAGCTTAGCGCAGCGCTCGTCCGCAGCTGATTGGTTTGCGACGCATACGCGGCGCCGCCGCGTCTCAATAGCGGTGCTAACGTGAACACCAGCGCTCGCCTTGTTGGGCAGTGACCCTAGGAGCGATCTATCAGCAACTGCGCCAGGTTCCCGCCCTTCACCATGGCCCGTTCGTCTTCCGTCTCCCGATCGAGGTGCGCGTCGACGATGTCAGGCGTACCGCTGCCCCACACCATCCGATCCGGACCGAATGCGCCGATGACCCAACGCGTGAACGGTCTGGCGTCGAGGTAGAGAGGATGATCCTCCAAGAAGTGGCTGAGGCCTGAGAGCTTCATGTAGACGTTGTCATGACGGGCCAGCGCCAGAACATCCGCGTACTCCACGGCGTTGCCCATATGGGGCTCGGCCAGATGATCGATCAGCACGGGGAAGTCCGGATACTTCTCGATGACCTCAGCGACTTGCGCGCCGTAGTTCGGCCCGATGTGCAGCTCGATCACGAGACCCAGCTCACCCGCCCGCTCCCAAAGCGCGTGCACGCCCGGCTCTTGGAAGCTATCGAAGTACGATGACTTGCCCCGGTGCGCGTGAAAGCGCGTGGCGACGATCCGTGGTTCCAGGTCAACCAGCGCAGCCAGCCTGCGCGGTGCGTCCTCGTCTCGGGGATAGAAGAGACTGGTGCCCCAGAGACGCTCCGGTTCGCGCTGGAGGCAGTCCAGCACCAGCCGGTGGTCGTCGCCGTAGGGCTCCGGCTGGACGAGCACCGCTCGATCGATACCCACTTCGTCCATCCTAGTGAGATAGTCCGCCAACGGATCCTGGGCGCGCCGACCAGGATCAGGCACGTAGGTGGCGCGCGGATGGAAGGGGTAGCGGTCTGTATTGGCGCTGAACATATGGACGTTCCATTCGATGATCACGGTCTCATCTCCTCTCATCGCAACTGATGTTCGTAGAAAGCACTTCAGCGCCGTGTAGTCTCTGCGTGCAGCGTAGACAGCACTGAAATCCATGCCACGAACGGGCCGGCACGTCGAAACTGCACACACGAGGCCCCCGTCGCTGTCTTCATGCGCGCAGCCACCGTCGTCATCCCTCGATCAGCCGGATCAGTTCATAGCTCAGCAGCGATGTAGCGCCGCCGAGAACGGTGCCCCAGGCAATGTCGACCACGGTGATCAGGGCGGGCCAACCCTCGAGCGTCGCCAGGTTGGTCAGGTCATAGGTCATATACGTGATGAAGCCGAAAAAGAAGCCCACGAGCAGCGCATATTGCCACCGCTGACGTGCCGACGCCGGCTGGATGACGAAGAACAGCAGGCCCGCGACGTAGAACACGTAGAAGAGCACAGCCGCGGACCAGTTCGTTTGACCCATCAGGAAGCCGATCTGGTTTCGGTAGAGGCGCCGGGCGACCACGCCCAGCCAGATGGCGTCAACGACGGCGAAAGAGAGCAACGTGATCAAGTAACGCGATACAATCGACATGCCTTCTCCTAACGAGTGACGAGTAACCGGTGATCCCGAGATAACGGGTGGCCCATCTCACGAGACGACCGGGCCGGGACATGCCGGGTCGGGACGTAGCGCCTGCCGTCGATGGATACGTACCGCCGAGAACTGATGAACCGACTAACCGGTCAACTGGTTAACTGTCTCCCCCTTCACCTTCTCCGGCACCACCCGCTCTACCACGATGCTGTCGCAGCCGTTGAACGCAGCGAAATCCCGTAACTTCTCCTCAAGGACCGGCAGCAGCACGTCGTAGTCGCTCACGCCGGGCTCGAAGGTCAGCCGGCGCAGGATTAGCGTCCCGGCATCACGGTCGGCCTTGGCGTCCACACGGCCCACGAAGCGATCCGCCCAAAGGATTGGTAGTGCGAAGTAGCCGTACTCCCGCTTAGCGACAGGTAGATAGCACTCGATGCGATAGCGGAAGTCAAAGACCTTCTCCAGCCACTCACGGTAGATGATGAGGCTGTCGAAAGGAGAGAGAATGTGCAGAGACGGCGGATCCTCGATGACCCGGTGGTCCTCCTCGAGCACCTCCGACAGAACGTAGCAGGGATCCCCGCTCCATCCCTCGACCTCGACCCGCACGATCTCGCCCGCGTCCAGGAGCTCCACCAGCACCTGGTCGATGAGGTCCCGGCTCGCGCGCTTGTGCCAGATCTCGTGTCGGGAGGCCACGCCCTGAACGCGCAAGATCCACCGCACCAGAAATCGGGCGACCTCGTCCCCGGTCGGTTCGGTCGTGTCGACCCACTCGGGCAGCACCCGCTCCCGCAGGTCGTAGAGGCGCTCGAAGTTCCGACGCTCGGCGACCATCAACTCGCCCATCGACAGGAGCGCCTCCAGCGCGCGCTTCGCCGGTTTCCAGGACCACCAAGTGCCGCGCTCGAAACTGTCGAGGCCCTTGAAATCGGCAGAGCCTAGGGGGCCCTCGTCGCGGATGCGGTCGAGCACCCGGTCGACCACGGCGTGATGCTCGTTGAGCCAGGGTTCGGCCCGCGCCCGGCTGGCCCGCATCTTCGGCAGATAGTAACGATAGTCACGCATCGGGATAATCGAGGTCGCGTGGGTCCAGCCTTCGAAGACCCGGCGGTCGTGCGCCAAGAGCTCGTGAAGCATCTGCGCGTCGTAGTCCGGCCTTCGCGTCCACAGAACGTGGTGGTGCGCGCGCTCGACGACGGCGATCGTGTCAATCTGGACGTAACCCAGTCGCTCAATGGTTCGCGCGACGCCCTCCTTGCCCGAGGGGAGACCGGCGGCGGGTTCTGTGCACCCAGGCGCCGACCGCTGACCATCGAGACCCAGGCCCTGAAGCGCCAAATGCCGCGCCGAGTTCTTCGATAACTTCATCCGGACGTGCTTGCCTCCTCGCGGCGCAGCTTGCTCCGGTAGCGCCCCACCCTCCGCTTGATCTCCGCTTTGTGCTCATCGAGATAGCGCTCGATCAATGCCGCCCGGTCGGCCTCATCGAGCACATCCGTCAGCGCGCCCCGCTCCATCAGATAGTCGAGGAACCGCGCCAGGTCTTGCGCAAGGTAGACGCGCGCCCCGGCGCCCCTGACCCTCACCGCATACCGCTTATCGCCCAAGCTCTCGATCTCGGGCTTGAGGAACCAGAGTTGGTAGGGATTGCCGTAGCCCGAGAAGGTCGTCGGGTGCTGCGCAAAGAAAGCCTTGAGCGTCCGCCGCACCCCCGCCTGCCCACCGGGGCCCCGGAGCACCATGCGGACGTCATAGGCATAGCCCCCGGCACCACCATGCACGTCGCGCACGTCGACGCTCTCGACTATGAAATCGCCGACCCGGTCACCGGCGAAGGGGAAGTCCATCATCGCGCGAAACTTCTTGGCAAACGGCATACTCCCTCCGGCCCAATACTGGATGCTAGATGTTCGATATTGTATGATGTGTCTAGGTTTGTAGTCGGCACTTCAGTGCCGTCTGTTCGATGCTGGATGTCGGATGGGACATCCAACACCTAACATCGAGTTCCCGGCACCAGGCTTCTATCCTCCGTTCACAACCCCCATCGCTACGTCCGCCCACTGCCAGAGCCGCTGTGGCTCGTAGCGCACGGTACTGATATCCTTCAGGATGAACTCAACCGGCGTGCCGTGCCGCGCGCAGGCGTCGTAGGTCTCCTGGAGATCGGCACGGACCGGCTCGGGGTCGAAGACATCGGTAGCCACCAGGGCCGGGCTCGGTTTGCGGGAGAAAACGAAGTCGCGCCCGATACCTTCCGCGCCCCGCTCCACGTCGACCCACGGACTCATCGAGATCTTGCGCAGATTTGGGATCTCCCGCACGATGTCGAGCTTGGTGTCGAGGGGTTCGCAGCACCCGTAGTACCCCAAACCGAAGCGCGCGTACCAGGGGATGACGTAGTCGATCTCGAACTCCTTGTGCATCCGGGGCGAGACCGAGGAGAAGATCTGGGCCATACCCATCGTCCAGAGGTCCTTCGCCCTGACGTGGTCGGGATCGTAGCCCGGCGCTGGTAGCTCGTCACTGAAGGCGCCGGTGCAGTGGATCAGCGCCTGGGGGTAGCAGAGGAGACCCTTTTGCTCCAGCTGATCGAGCATCAGGTGGTAGCCGTCGGTAATGCGCGTAATCATCTTGTGGACAAATTCGGGGCGGTCGATCAGGTCAATCAGCGAGGCCTCGACGCCGTGCCACTCCGCGATGCGGTCCCAGAAGGCAAAGCTCGGTGGGTGCATCCCCTGCATCCGCACCTGGAGGATACCTTCGTGAACAAGCGGATCGAAGATCTCGTGTGCCTTCTCCTCGCGCTCCACGGTGGCGACCTCGTCGAGGGTCACATCGGGCATCTGGATCTTCTCTTGCAGGTCCTCCTCGGTCTGGAACTGATCGAGATAATAGTGGCCTACGACATCGTTCTCGGGGTCGAGCACCGACGTCTCCTCCACCCGCGACATGCCGAGGTGTGCGCCATGAATGACCTTGGGGATGTCAATATAGGGCTGAACGACCATATCCACCCGCATGTGTCGCCATAGGTAGAGCGTACGGCGAAGCCGAGTCTCGATCCCCCGACACAAAGGATCCTTGCTCCGGCAGGTGAGCTCGTCATCGACGTTCATCTCGTGCCACGGTATTTGGTCGATGAGCACCATCGGGCGCTCGGGGTGCAGGTCGTTCAACGCCTTCCATCGCTCGATCCGCATCTGCTGCTCGGGCAGTGCCGCGATCTCGGCGACCTGGCGGCCTAGCTGCCTCAGTATCTCCACGTCGTTCGTACTCAGCGTCACGGTATGCCTCCCGCGGTCACAGTTGGCAGCCTCCAGCTATCGGTTGCCAGTTGTCGGTTACCCGTTATCAGTTTGGTGATAAGTCTAGTCAGAAGTGGGACAACGGCAAATGGAGCCGGTTGCGGATACCCAGAGTGGCGGGTTGGCAGGTCGCCATCGATCTATGCAGATCCGCCGCCGCGTCGTCACCACCCCACGCTTCGGGACCTTGGATATCAGGATGCGCGGGAAATGTGAGGCCAAGGCGCCAGACCGTGGTGGTATAATAGCAGGGCAAGCACAAGACCACTTGGCCGCCCGAACCGGTCGGCGACTTCGCATTTGGGCGGCAGTAGCGACCGAGGTAAAAACACGCAGTCGGGCCGATTAGCCAATCCAAGGAGACGACGATGGACTATGAGCTGATGCATCCGCGGGATCAACTGGTCGCCATCATGAACCGGATCTACCACAACGAGATGACGACGCTCTCGGGTGGGAACCTCTCAATCAAGGACGAGGACGGAAGTATCTGGATCACGCCTGCCGGCATCGACAAGGGCAAGCTGACTGCGGAGGACATCATGTGCGCGAGAGAGGACGGAAGCCTCGTCGGGCCGCACCGACCGTCCTCGGAGTATCCGTTCCACCGGGCCATCTACGAGCAGCGCCCAGACCTCAACGCCATCGTCCACTCCCACCCGCCCTCGCTGGTAGCGTTTAGCATCCTGAGAAAGACGCCGAACACGCGCATCATTCCCCAGGCCAACCGTGTCTGCGGACCGGTGGGCTTCGCGCCCTACGCTCTGCCGGGCAGTGAACAGTTGGGAGAGAAGATCGCGGCGACCTTCGGGGAGGGCTACAACATCGTCGTTCTGGAGAACCACGGGATGGTCGCCGGTGGCGCATCGCTGATCTCGGCCTTCCAGCGGCTGGAGACGCTCGACTTCTGTGCCCGCACTCTGATCCGCGCCGAGGGGTTGGGTGAGGTTCACACGCTCTCCGAAGCGGAGCTCAACCTCTTCAACCACCGCCACTACGTGCTTCCTGAGTTCACCGTCGGGACCCACGGCAGCCGTGAACGCGAGCTGCGCCAGCAGATCGTGGATATCGTGCGGCGGGCCGTGAGCCGTTACCTGATGATCAGCACCGAGGGCGTGGTCTCGGCCCGGCTTGACGAGGTCAGTTTCCTGATCACGCCGACGGGCGTAGACCGCGGCAGTCTGTCTGTCCAGGACGTCGTACTGGTGCAGAACGGGGCACGGGAGCACGGCAAGATGCCCAGCCGATCGGTCCGACTCCACGAGGCGATCTACGAGAACCACCCCGACATCAACTGCGTCATGACGGCCCAGTGCCCCAACGTAACCGCCTACGCGATCACCGACCGCCGGTTCGACTCTCGCACGATCCCCGAGAGCTACATCATGCTGCGCGATGTCCCGAAAATCTCCTTCAAGACACTCTACACCGATGCCAAGAAGGTCGCCGGTATTGTCTCGCTCCGCAGCCCCGTCGTGCTGGCACAGAACGACTGCGTGCTGGTGGTAGGCACCGACGTCCTCAACGCCTTCGACCGCCTAGAGGTCGCCGAATACAGCGCCCGCGCGCTGATCGACGCCGGACGCAGCGGCGACTTCGTGCCCATTGGCGATCAGGAGATCAAGGACCTGGA
>JBNGDU010000168.1:0-8099 GCA_049975025.1 Anaerolineae bacterium | reverse complement strand
CCGGACGCAGCGGCGACTTCGTGCCCATTGGCGATCAGGAGATCAAGGACCTGGAGCGCGCGTTCTCCCTGGAGTAGAAGAGACAAGGCTTCAGCACATCGTCACGGATGGGAAACTCGATACTTGAAACCGGATGCTGGTTGCTGGTTGCTCAATGTCCCGCGACGGCCGGCACGTGTGGTCGGATGTTGGGTGCTGGATGTTGGATGTTGGATCGGCCGCGAAGATGCCTCCGTCCAACGTTCGGCATTTCGAAGCCGCGATATTGCCGCCGGCTACTCTTGACTCAAGCTTGCTCTCCGTTAAGGCAACAGCGCGATTGGACACAAGCTTAGCGCAGAATCGCGACTATTTTCCTCAAGAGATCAGTGTAATCTGTGCAATCCGTGCAATCTGTGGATCTATGGGAATGTAGGCGAGTTCGGAAGCTTGTCAAGGACTGGGATCGTGAGTACAATCGCCCCAGCAAGTTTTCGATAGAGGAGGAGCGTGTGCGATGAAATACGGCGTTGTCTTCCCGCAAACCGAGATCGGCGCGGACGTGAGCGACGTGCGTCGCTATGCGGAGGCAGCTGAGGGCTTAGGGTACGACTACCTGCTAGCCTTCGACCACGTGATCGGCGCGGATCCTAGTCGCCCCGGCCCCTGGCAGGGCGGTCCCTATAACTACGAGAGCATGTTCCACGAACCCATGGTCCTCTTTGGCTACCTGGCGGGCATCGTACGTGAGCTGGAGTTCACTACCGGCATCCTGATCCTACCGCAACGCCAGACGGTGCTTGTGGCCAAACAGGCAGCGGAGGTGGATCGTCTCTCCGGCGGCCGCCTGCGGCTGGGCATCGGCGTGGGTTGGAATCCCCTGGAGTACGAGGCCTTGGGACAGGACTTTCACACCCGCGGCAAGCGACAGGCTGAGCAGGTAGCTTTGCTTCGCAAGCTCTGGACACAGCGCCTGGTGAACTTCAAGGGCAACTTCCACAACGTGCCCGGCGGCGGCATCTACCCGCTGCCGATCCAGCAGCCGATCCCGATCTGGTTCGGTGGCGGTGCGGACGCCGTGTTGCGCAGGATGGCCCGGCTCGGCGATGGGTGGATACCGAACACCTCTTCCCCGGAGCGGCTCGCGGACATGCTGGAGAAACTCCGCGGCTACATCGAGGATGCGGGACGGGATCCCGACGCCTTTGGCGTGGACGTCCGCCTAGACATGCGGCGAGTACCCGAGGACACGTGGGCCGAGAGGGTCGAGCGCCTGCACCCATTGGGCGTGACCCACGTCTGCGTCAACACGATGAACATGGCGTTCTCAGTCGACGAGCACATCGAAGCGATCGGACGGTTCAAGGCCACGGTGGACGCAGTGGGATTGTAGTCCCCATCGACCTCCGAACCCAGGCCTTGGTCTAGCACGTCGGAACCGTTTTCCGTGCTAAGTACGCCGAAGCGGACAAAGGCACGGCCCCAACTCGTAGGGTCGTGCCTATCCTATGAAGAAGTGGGGCCTTCGGTTCTTCTCAGTCGTAGCTTCCCAAATCCTTCGCCAGATTCACGATGTAACGGAAGTTGTCCAGGCTCACCGCCGATGGAACGGAGTGGTCTGACGAGAAGATGTAGCCTCCGTTCTTCTTGAGCTCCGGGATCACCTCGCGCATCTCCGCCTCAATGGCTTCCTTGTCATCCCAAAGCACCGCGTTGATCCCCCCGTGGAGCAGCAGATCGTCACCGTACGTGTGCTTGATCGCCACGGGGTCCATCCCGGCTTTCACCTCGAGAGGGTTCAGCCCGTCGATGCCGATCTCGACAAGCTCGGGGATAAAGGGACGGACGTCACCGCACGAGTGCAGACGGACTTTCGCACGCTTCGCGTGAGCCCAGTCGACCGCACGCTTGTGGACGGGCTTGAGCAGTTCGCGGTAGGTGCGAACTGAGAAGAACTGGTTCTGTTTGTACCCCATGTCGTCGGGCCAGTTGACGGCGTCGAAGGTGTAGCCCGCGTCCCACACCTTGTCGAGCAGAGCGATATCGACATCCAGGAAGTGATTGAACATATCCTGGCACCATTCAGGATCGGTGAGCAGCGCCATCAGCAACCGCTCGGTCCCTACCGTCCAGGAATGAGTGACGTCGAAGCCGAACCAAAGGCCCGCCTCGATCCAATACCCCTCCTCCCGCCACGTCGGGTAGTTAGCCTTGAGGTAATCCCCGGGGATACGGTCATCGCTGGGCGTCATCCGTGCCTTCGCTTCCTGCCAGGCCTCAGGGCTGTCGATCTTGAAGTCCATGAACTCTGGCGTCGAGGCGATGTGTTTCCAGTTCTTGAGCGTGGCGCCCCAAGCGGTCGTATTGATGACGTAGTCGTCGGTCTCCTCCACGACGCGTGTGGGGTATTGGGGACTGTTGTCCACCCCGATGCGCGCGATCTTATCGAGGCCGAAGAAATCGACATAACTGACGTCCTCCGGCATCCCCTCCCGATGCCACCGCTCGATAGTTGCGTTCCAGGGCGAATCGGTCACCGGGATTCGGTCCGCCTCCTGGTGCGCGTACATCCGCGCGATGCGCTCGTGGCTGGTCATTTCCGTCTTGGTCATAAGCTCTCCTCTAGGGGAATAAGAGTCAAAAGCCAAGATTCATTGGTTTGCACAGAGGCTGGGTCGGTGGGCAGCAGTGAGTTCCCGTCCGCAACATCCCCCTGGTGATCTTGGCAGGAGGCCTTTCCTGAAGCAACCAACGGCTCTTGACTCGTGTCCCAAGGCCGTTCAATCGCAAATCGTCAATCGAAAATCGTAAATCGTCAATGATACTCCGGCAGCCAATCGCCGTGCGCCTCGATCAGATCGTCCACAAGGGACGTGATCTGGTCCAGGTCCAGCTCCGCGGCGGTGTGCGGGTCGAGTATGGCGGCGTGATAAATATGCTCCCGCTTCCCCGTGAGGGCCGCCTCGACCGTGAGCCCTTGGACGTTGACGTTGGTGCGAATCAGCGCAGCAAGCTGCGCGGGGAGCTTGCCAATGCGCGTCGGCTGCGGCCCGTTGGCGTCGACCAGCACCGGCACCTCGACAGCGCATCCTGCTGGCAGGTTGTCGATAATACCATGGTTCGGGACACTCCCGTAGACGACGCGCGGAGTGTCGGTCTCCATGCTGTGGATGATGAGGGAGCCATACTCCTTGCTCCGGCGCACCTCAATGTCCTCGCCTGCCTCAAGCTGCGAGCGCATCTCCTCCCACCCCGCGATCTGGTTGACACACCGGCGAGGGTACTCGTCCAGTGGCACGTGGAACTCCTCGATAAGGTCCGGCCGGTCGCGCTTGATGAACCAGGGTACATACTCGGCGAAGTGCTCACTGGACTCGGTCACGAAGTAGCCCAGGTGCTGGAGCGCCTTGTAGCGAACGCGATTCCAGTCGGGTACGCGCCCCTCCTCTACGACCTGGTGGATAAGAGGATAGAGATCCTCGTAGCCGTCCTCGGTCTTGCGTTCGAAGCGCAGGTAGAAGGCCATGTGGTTGATGCCGGCACAGACGTAGTTGATCTCCTCCAGGGGGATGCCGATGTCACGGGCAAGTTGCCCGGCGGTGCCCTGAACGCTGTGGCAGAGGCCGATCGTGTTGACCACAGTCGCTCGGAAGACGGCCCAGCAGTTCATCGCCATCGGGTTGACGTAGTTGAGGAAGGTGATGTGAGGCTGGCTGACCTCCTCCATGTCGCGGCACATGTCCAGCATCTCCGGGATGGTCCGCAGCGCGCGCATGATCCCCCCGATCCCCAGAGTATCGGCGATCGTCTGGCGGAGTCCGTACTTCTTGGGCACCTCGAAGTCGACGACCGTGGCTGGCTCGTAGCCGCCGATCTGGAACATACCGATGGCGTAGTCAGCGCCCTCCAAGGAGGCGCGGCGGTCAAGCGTGGCCTCGATGGTGGGGTGGACGTCCAGGGCCTCCGCCACCCTGTGGGCGACGATCTCTGAGGTGCGCAGCCGCTCCTCGTCGATGTCGTGCAGGCTGATCGTGCAATCGCTAAGCTCAGGAAAGCTGAGGATGTCGCCCGTCAGGTTCTTGGCGAAGATGGTGCTGCCCGCGCCGAGGAATGAGATTTTCGTCATTGTGGGTTCTCCTTGCAGAAGTATTTGCGATTTACAATTTACGATTTTTGATTGACGATTGACCAGCACCTCAAGCCGCAGGTCGTGGGGTAGATGGGGCCCGTCAAGGACGACCACCACAGATCTTAGAGGCCCAGTCACCAGGGAAGCCGGCGACTCTTGCCTTTCAACTCTTGGTTTTCAACGTCATCCAATCGTAAATCTACAATCGTCAATCGTCAATCAAAAATCGTCAATCGCTCCGTCTCTTGATGTGTTTTGGGGCGCGAGTCACCCCGCGCCCCAAGTCTTAAGCCACCGAAGCGCCGCCGCTTACTCCGCGCGGGCCTCCTTGATCCACTGGATAACCTGGCGGGCGTTCTCAGTGATCTTATCGTACTCACCGGCAGCCAGCCAGTCCTTGCGCACCATCTTGCTGCCCATACCAACACAAACAGCGCCGGCGCGGATCCAGCCCTTGATGTTCTCCTCCTCGGCGGTGACGCCGCCGGTGGGCATCAGCTTAGACCACGGCATCGGCGCGTTGACGGCCTTGATGAAGCCGGGACCGCCCACCTGAGTGCCGGGGAAAACCTTGCAGATCTCGCAACCGAGCTCTTCCGCTGCTGAGATCTCGCTGACCGTGCCACAGCCGGGCATGTACGCGACCTTGCGGCGGTTGCAGACCTTAGCGACGTCGGCGTTGAGCATCGGGCCGACGACGAAGTTCGCGCCATAGGCAATAGCGATGCCGGCAGTAGGGGCATCAGCGATCGAGCCGACGCCCATGATCAGATCGGGCTCGGCCTCATCGAAGTAGCTCACGAGCTCTTTGAAGACCTCCATCGCGCGATCACCACGGTTGGTGAACTCGACGACGCGAGCGCCGCCCTTGACCAGCGCGTGGATAGCCTTCTTACCAACCTCAATGTCGTCATTGTAGAAGAGGGGCACAAGCCCCACATCGATCATAGTCGTCAACACGGTTAGACGATCGTAACGAGCCATATACGGACCCCTTTCGTGAAAGGTGAAGACTGAAATGTGATTTTCGGACGTCTGGCATGATTCGCGACGCCCGAGGAGTAACCGGTGATCGGCGCCTTAGACGCCCAACGGGTAGCCGGTAGCCGGCAACTGGCAAACTGTTTTTACCTGCTCACCCGCCCCGACACATCCCCGCCCATCATCTTCTCCACCTCAGCCACGCTGACGAGGTTGAAGTCACCGAAGATGGTGTGCTTGAGAGCGGACGCGGCTACGGCGAAGTTCAACGCGTCCTGTTTGCTCTCGTAGGTATTGAGACCGTAGATCAGACCGCCCATAAAGCTATCGCCGCCACCCACGCGGTCCACAATGTGGGTGATGTCATAGGTCGGCGCGGTGTAAATCTGGCCTTCGTGCCAGAGCGTCGCGCTCCACGTGTTATGGCTGGCGGAGAGCGAACCACGCAGCGTGATGGCGATGGTCTGCAGATTGGGGAAGCGCTCCTTCAGCTTCTCAAAGACGTAGGTGTAGGCTTCTGCCTCAACCTTACCGGCGGTGACGTCGACCTCGGGGGCCTTAATGCCGAAGACCTTGTCCGCGTCCTCTTCGTTGCCAATGGCCACGTCCGTGTACTTCACCAGTTCCTCCATCACCTCACCGGGCTGCTTACCCCACTTCCACAGCTTGCTGCGGTAGTTAAGATCGCAGGAGATCGCGACGCCGGCATCCTTAGCAGCCTGGACTGCCTCCAGGCAGACCGCCGCGGCACCCTCGGAGATCGCAGGCGTGATACCCGTCCAGTGGAACCAGCCGGCGTCAGCGAAGACCGCCTCCCAATCCACCATGCCGGGCTCGATCTCAGAAAGGGCCGATCCCGCGCGGTCGTAGATCACCTTGCTGCCACGTTGCACGGCGCCGGTCTCCAGGAAATAGATACCGAGGCGATTGCCACCTCGGACGATGTGCTGGGTGCCCACCCCAAACTGCCGGATGTAGTTCTCGCACGCATCACCGATGTCATTCTCCGGCAGGCGCGTGACGTACTCGACGGGCAAGCCGTAGTTCGCCACAGAGACAGCTACGTTGGCCTCTCCGCCCCCATAGATGGCGTCAAAACTTCGAGCCTGCACGTAACGCAGGTGATCGGGGGGTGAAAGCCGCAACATGATCTCGCCGAAAGTTACGATTTTCTTCATAGTTGGCTCCTCACTATCTAGACTAACGAGCTTAACAAAGATGCGTACATATGATATGTTCGGCCAGATGGCTGTCAAGCGGATTCAAAGCCTGCGGCATCTGTGATTTCGAACGCACCCGCAATTCTCTCACCAGATCATCCCTATTCTGGGTTTTGCGGTATGATGTCCCAACGAGCAGGCAACCACCAGAAGGAGACGCCATGCACGACATACGCACCTTGATACCTCGCATTCTTGACCTTCAGGCCCAGATGCGCGACGCCGTGCTGTCCACCGCCGAGAAGGCTGTGGCGGACGGCCTGGGCGTGGATGAGCTGAGTCGGGTCGCCCATGACGACGTAGGAGACACCATCTACGCGATCGATCGGATCAGCGAGGAGGCGTTGATCGATGCCTTCGAGCGCGAGATCGCGCCGCTCGCGCCCGTCGTCTTGATCGCCGAGGGGCTACAGGACGGTGGTCAGGTCGTGTTGCCACGGGGCACCGCGGAGATGCAAGCCGCCTGGCGTGTCATCGTCGATCCCATCGACGGCACCCGGGGCCTGATGTACCAGAAACGGAGCGCGTGGATACTCACGGGCGTGGCCCCCAACCGGGGTCCTGCGACGGCCCTCTCGGACATCGTCTTCGCCGCGCAGACAGAGATACCGCTGATCAAGCAGCACCTGACCGATCAGGTGTGGGCCGTTCGGGGAGAGGGCGTGCATGCCGTGCGGCTCAACCGGCTCACGGGCGAGAGATGGCCCATCGCGCTCCGCCCATCACAGGCGGCCTCCATCGCCCACGGTTTCGCCACCGTCGCGCGCTTCTTCCCCGGCGCGCGAGAGGTGCTCGCGGCCATCGACGACGCGATGGTGGCACGCGTGCTGGGACCGGTACAGCCCGGCAAGGCCCAATGCTTTGAGGACCAATACATCTCCACGGGCGGACAGCTCTACGAGCTAATGTTGGGCCACGACCGCTTTGTCGCCGACATCCGCCCCCTCACCGAGGAGGTGCTGGCGCGGCAGGGACGTGCGCTGGGCCTCGCCTGCCACCCCTACGACATCTGCACGGCCCTCATCGCCGAGGAGCTGGGTATCGTCATCACCGGACCGGACGGCGCCCCGCTCGACGCTCCCCTAGCCGTCGATCCTGACGTCGCGTGGATAGGATACGCCAACCCTGCCATCCGCCGGCAGGTTGAGCCCGCGCTGCTGGCCTCGATCGCGGCCAGACTCGGGGGTTAGCGTGATGATCTTCATCGAATCTTTGCCGTCGTGTTTTTCAGATAGCATCCATCCGCTCACTTACCACCACAGGGGACAACATGATGCGATAGACGATTCCAGCGAATCAGTGCGAGAGCTCATCGAGGAGAGCCCGCGCCTCGACCAGGTCGGCGGTTTCAAACCCCTCGGTGAACCAGTCATAGACCTCGGAGAGCCTACGGCGCGCAGCGTCGGTCTTCCCTTGTCGCTGCCACAGGCGGCTCAAGGTGATCACAGCCCGAAGCTCCCACGACTTGGTCCGCTGGCGTTGGGCCACCTCGATCGCCTGGTGCAGGCTGGCCTCAGCCGCCGCATCATCCCCCCGAAGCTGTAGCAACTCCGCCCTGATGCGATCCATCTCGGCCGCCCATTGCCGCTCGCCCGTCTCGTCCATGAAGACGCGTGCCTCGTCTAGGGTCTCAAGTCCCTCGTCCATGAGCCCTACCTGCGCCTGCGCCTCGGCCAAGAAGCAATATGCCCCCAACAGGTGTAGGCGCACACCTGTTGCCCTGTTAAGAGTGAAGCCCTCCCGTATCGCCATAAGCCCGGCTCGAAACTGTCCGGACAGGGTTAGCGCAA
>JBNGDU010000167.1:0-17780 GCA_049975025.1 Anaerolineae bacterium | reverse complement strand
TCTTCGACCCGGCCGCCGTGGGCGATTTCACCGCCTTCAAGCAGGCCTTCAAGGGTTGGAAGATCGCCTCCACCGACCCGGTTGTGGTCGAGTACTACACCGATGCCTACGGGCTCGATGCCGAGAACAACGTCAGCAACTTCCGTGCTATGTATCCCACCACGGACGGTATGTACGATCAGGGGCAGGGTGCCTGGCACAACATGGCAGTGGCATGGTTGGCGGAGTCAGCGGGCGAGCTGGCCTTCTCGGACAGCAAGGCCGGGGAGCTCGAGGTCGAGTACATGAGCTTCATCGGTGGCCCGAGCCTTGAGATCCTCAAGGATAACCTCGACACGGCTCAGGAAGAGAGCTTCATCCCCTACGAGCCGACCCTCAGCCAGTACCTTGCGGACGGCGAGGTCGAGGCCCGCTACGCGAACCTGCAGGAGTGGTACCGCGTGCGCGAGCACTTCTATGTCGGCACCGGGCCCTTCCTGCTGCAGGACGTCTTCCCCGTCGAGGGGACTCTGATCCTGGCGAACAACCCGAACTACCCCGATAACGCGGACCGGTGGGCCGGCTTCGCCGAGCCTCCCATTCCCGCAGTGGAGCTGGATGGACCTGGTCAGGTCGAGATTGGCGAGGAAGCGATGTACGATGTCTTCGTCGACCTCGAAGAGGGTGTGCCCTATCCCGCCGACGAGATCTCGCTGGCCAAGTTCCTGGTCTTTGACGCCACCGGTGAGCTCGCCATCACAGGCGACGCCACGGCTGTCGAGGACGGGTACTGGCAGGTCACCCTCACCGAGGATATGACCGGCAAGCTCGAAGCAGGCTCCAACCAGCTTGCGGTGATCGTGGTTTCCAAGAACGCGCTCGTTCCAGTGCGCCGAACCCTTGACTTCGTGACCCAGTAAGGTAGGATACTGATACCGTCCCGACGGGATGCACATCATCTCGCCGGGATGGTAAACAGGTCGCTTACGATGATCATGAGGTGAGATGATCTGAGGTGGTAAGGGGGGCGGGTATCACTCGCCCCCCTCCATTTGTAGAGCTCGCCGCGAGACAGAGATGTATGCAGAAGACGCAGAGATACATCAGGCAGGCACGTGTAGGCTCTCTGTGCCTTCTCTGTGCAGCTCCTCGTGACAGCGATAGCCATCATAGCGGTAACGCCGTTGCCGTTACGCATTCAGATTTCCTTATAGAAAGCGAGAAGTAGTATGAGTGATACAGCATTGACGATGGAGACGGAAGGGGCGCCTCGAGCGAAGCCCAAGTCCGGCGCCAGCACGCTCGCCCGGGTCGGGAAGTACGCGGCTTTCCGCCTGGTCATGCTTTTCCTCACCGTCGTCGTCGGTATCTACGGCGTCGTTCTCGTCGCCAACATGGGTGGGTATGTTGATGAGATCCGGCTCGGCAACATCCAGCAACAGATCTCCCTGGAGATCTCCCAGGACCAGAGCCCGGAGATGCGGGCGATGAGCGCCGAGGAGAGGCAGGAGCTCATTCGGGAGCGGGTCGCTGTAGAGGTGAAGCGTCAGGGTCTGGATAAACCCTTTATCGTGCGCAGCTTTGGCTACCTCAAGGGCGCTATCACCCTTGACCTAGGCTTCGCGACCGACATGAGCAGCGACACCGGCTCGAAGCAGGTGCGTCTGATTCTGCTGGAGCGCCTGCCATCGACCCTGGTACTGTGGGGGGCAGCGAATCTGACGCTCTTCTTCGTCAGCCTCTTCTTTGGCCTCTTCCTCTCCAGGAAGTATGGCAGTCTCTTGGACCGCGTGGTGGTCGCCCTGGCGCCGACCTCGTCTGCACCGGCCTGGTTCTATGGCCTTTTCCTGATCCTAATTTTCGCAGCGGTGCTGCAGATCCTGCCGTTCGGTGGGATGGTGGCTGCGCCCCCGCCCGAGACGAAGATCGGCTACGCCCTCAGCTTACTCAGGCATCTGGTTCTGCCGGCTGGCGCCATCGTCATCAGCTCCATCTTCCTGCAGGTCTATAACTTCCGCACCTTTTTCTTGATTTATTCGAGCGAGGACTACGTAGAGATGGCCAAGGCCAAAGGTCTCTCAGACAGGGAGATCGAGCGGCGCTACGTGCTTAGGCCGGTGCTGCCGACGATTATCACGCAGTTTGCCCTGTTGCTGATCTATTTGTGGCAAGGCGCTACGATTCTGGAGACCGTGTTCAACTGGCCCGGGCTGGGTCGCGCGCTCTACCAGGCCATCGGGCTCTACGACACGCCGGTGATTGTGGGCGCGCAAGTGATCTTCGCCTACCTTCTTGCATCCACGGTCTTTCTTCTGGACTTTATCTACGCCCTGGTCGATCCGCGGGTACGGATCGGGGGGCAGGGGAGAACGAGATGAGATCACTTCGTGAGATAGTTCGTTATCCGGCCGCGGCCATCGGCCTTGTGATTATCGTGGCCTTGGTTATTCTTTCGATCTACGCCATCTTCGCTTTGCCCTATAGCGAGGCCGTGCGGCTATGGCGGGGGGGGAAGGACGTCTGGTACCACACCCCGAAGAATGCGGCGCCCGCCTGGACCAATTTCTTCACAGCCAAGGATCTCCCGGCAACGATTCGGATCAGCACCCAGGACAAGTCCGTCGAGAAGACCGTTGACGAAACCTCAGAGGGGATGACGAATATCGATTTCGCCTTCACCTTTGACTTCCCGTATGACGATTTCCCGCGGGAGATGACTGTCTTTTTCGACGCTAAGTACAGCGAAAAGGCCCCCTTTGTATCAATCGCGCTGCTGACCCCGGACGGCAGGGAGATCCGGATTGGTGATATGACCGTGGAAGAAAACTTGACCTATCGTATGTCCCAGGACAGCAAGCTTACGCGGCGGCTCGGCGGGGCACTTCCTCACCAGGCATTGTTGGCGGTCGATCCGAAGGCTGAGGAGCTGGTCCCGCTGCAGGGCACCTACACCCTGCAGTTCAACGCGATCACGTTTGAGCCCGACTCCGATGTGGATGCCGAGCTCGTCATCTACGGTCAGGTCCACGGCCTCGCCGGGACCGACCACCGTCGTCGGGAGCTATCGGTGGCGCTGTTGTGGGGCACCCCGCTCGCGCTCGCCTTCGGGCTCTTGGCGGCCGTCGGCACCAGCTTGACCACGATGATCATCGCCGGGATAGGTACCTGGTTCGGCGGATGGGTCGACGCGTTGATCCAGCGGATCACCGAGATCAACCTGATCTTGCCGTTCCTGCCGATTCTGATTATGGTCGGCACCTTCTACTCCAAGAGCATCTTTGTGATGCTCGCGGTGGTGGTGTTGTTATCTATCTTCGGCGGTGGGATCAAGACCTACCGGGCTATCTTCCTGCAGGTCAAGCAATCGCCCTACATCGAGGCCGCCCAGGCCTACGGCGCCACCGACGCCCGCCTGATCTTCAGATACCTGATCCCGCGCATTATCCCGACGCTGCTTCCGAACCTGGTCGCCCTAGTGCCGAACTTCGTCTTCCTGGAGGCGGCGCTTGCCATCCTGGGACTGGGCGATCCCATCCTCCCCACCTGGGGTAAGGTCATCAACGACGCCCGCGACTTTGGCGCGCTGTACCACGGATACTACTACTGGATCCTGGAGCCGTCTGCGCTGCTGGTGGTGATGGGACTGGCCTTCTCGCTGTTGGGCTTCTCCCTCGACCGTATCTTCAATCCTAGACTGAGAGGTATGTAGGACTGATGTCAGAGAACAACACACTCTTACGCGTCGAAGACCTGAAGCTCTACTTCCACACCCGTCGGGGGGTTGTTCAGGCCGTCGATGGCGTGGATTTGAAACTCAAAGCCGACGAGGCGATGGTCATCCTCGGCGAGTCCGGATGTGGTAAGACCTCGCTATCCAGAGCTGTGCTGCGCCTTCTCCCCAATAACGTGGAAACCTACTCAGGACGGGTCTATCTGGAGGGCGAGGACACGATGGCGCTAAGCGACGAGAGGTTCCGTCGCCAGATCCGGTGGTTCAAGATGTCCATGGTACCCCAAGCTGCCATGAACGCCCTGAATCCGGTCATGAAGGTGGGAGACCAGGTGGCAGAGCCGCTCCTCGTGCATCAACAAGCGGAAAAGGAGGAGGCGCTGGACCAGGCAGCCTGGATGTTTGAGCAGGTAGGTGTCCCGATCGACTTCCTGAACCGTTACGCTTTCGAGCTGAGTGGCGGGATGCGTCAACGCGTCGCTTTGGCGATGGCGTTGATCACGTTGCCCTCCCTGGTCTTCCTTGACGAGCCGACCTCAGCGCTGGACGTGTTGACCCAAGCGAACATCTTCAACGTGCTTAAGGACATCAAGAGGGAGCTCGCTGTGAGCTTTATCCTGATCACGCACGACATCGCCACCTCCAGCGAGCTGGCGGATAGTGTCGGCGTGATGTACGCCGGTGAGATCGTCGAGGTGAGCGACGCGCGAAGCTTCTTCACCGAGCCGCTCCATCCCTATTCTAAGTTGCTGATGGCCAGCGTGCCGCGACTTAAGGTGGAGCAGGAGCCGACGTTCATCACAGGACAGCCGCCTACCCTTATCGGCCCGCCGTCGGGTTGCCGATTCGCAGCCCGCTGTCCCTCGGTTTTCGACCGGTGTTCCGAGCATCCGCCGATGTTCGATGTGGATGGACGCCCCGTCAGATGTTGGCTATACGCGTGAAAAGAGAGGGCAACGATGTCATCAGTTATGAATGAGCAACCGCAGGGCGCCGCAGCACCCACGATGACCGCTGAGCCACAGCAGCGAAAGACGCTGCTGACGGTGGAGGATCTCCACGTCTGGTTCGAACTTAAACGCTTTGGTTTCCTGCACGCAGGTTACGTGCAAGCTGTGGATGGTGTCAACTTCGAGCTAAAGCAGGGACAGGCCATCGGCATCGTCGGTGAGAGCGGGTGTGGAAAGACCACCCTGATGAAGACGATTCTGGGTCTTTACGAGCCCATCAAGGGCAAGGTCGTCTTCCGCGGAGAGGATCTGAGCGAGCTGACCACTCGGGATATGCAGTCCTACCGCGGCAAGGTGGGCTACGTGCAACAGGACCCCTACGGGGCGCTCCCACCCTTCATGACGGTGGAGCGCATCCTATCAGAGCCCATGGTCGTCACCGGCATCAAGGACAAGAAGGAACACGAGCTACGCATCCGGGACGTGATGACCGAGGTCAAGATGACGCCGGTCGACGACTTCCTGACCAAGTTCCCGCACATGCTCAGCGGTGGACAGCAACAGCGGGTCGTGATCGCCCGCGCGATGATCCTGAATCCGCGTCTTATCGTGGCCGACGAGCCGGTCTCGATGCTCGACGCCTCCGTGCGCGTGGAGATCTTGCGGCTCCTGGAGAGATTGCAGGAATTGCACAACCTCGCCGTCATCTACATCACCCACGACCTCTCCACCGTGCGCTACTTCTCGGATCAGATCTTCGTCATGTACGCGGGCAAGCTCGTGGAGCGGTCGGAGGTAAATGCGCTGATCCGCAATCCGCTGCATCCTTACACGCAGGCGCTGCTGACGGCGATACCGGATCCCGATTACCGGAACGCCCTGACCCACAAAGAGGTGCCGCCCGGCGAGCCGCCCAGCCTTGTCAATCCGCCCAAGGGATGTCGGTTCCACCCGCGGTGTCCCCACAAAATCGATGGATTGTGCGATGTTGAGATACCGCCGGACTTCGAGCCGGAGCCCGAGCACTACGTAGCCTGCTGGCTGTATCGCTAGAATCGCCGGACACGGCGTGAACGGGGTCTCTAGAATGGTCCACGATATGGCGTCGGGTCGGGTTTGGCGCAGGTCTGGGCCTCCGGCAATCTGCTGGGCGGCTTGGTACGAGCGCCGGCTCTTCCGATATGGATCTTGAGGGAGATAGATATGTTAATGGAAAATCCTCGAAGACTGATCATCATCGGCTTTGTCCTCGTGCTGTTGGGAGTCGTCCTCCCGATGCTGATGGTCCTCGAGATCATCAGGACGACCTTTCTGATGAGCCTCCTTGCGCACGGCGCTTCTGTCAGCGGCGCGTTCTTGGGTTTTATCGGTACGCTGATGATCGTCAAGCTCAGAAGAGATAAGTCTTCGGAAGAACGCTTCCAACCCTCGCCGTGGTTCGATGATGGAGCTCCAAAGCGCTGAGATACGCTTCAGGCGTGATTCTGCCACATCAACTGGCTAACTGCTCAAACTGAAGAGGTGAGGAAGATGAGGAAAAGACGGTTAGTTCGGACTCTAAGTCTGATCATCTTCGCCTTCGGTGTGCTACTAGGCAGCGCCCTCATCAGCGTCGCCGTGTGGGGAGACCTCGAGGCGACGCTCTTCAACCCCGGAGTACAGGCGGACGCGGGCCTGAGAAGTCTGCGCTGCCCGGTCATGCTGACTGAGGCTCAGGAGGCCGGGACCATCAGCGTCCGGATCAAGAACACGCTGGACCGTGCCACCAGTTTCTTCGCGCGTGCCCGCATCAGCGAGGGTTTCCTTACGCTGATGCGAGAAGAGAAAACGCAGGTGCCTCTTGAGCCGGGAGAGACAGAGCGGCTGGCATGGCAGGTCAGTGCGGACGATGCCGCTTTCGGGCGGATTATATTCTTCAGGGTGACCATCTCGGGTGGATATCCTTTGCCCTCTCGGCTGGGCACGTGTGGCATCGTCCTCGTGGGCCTTCCCTACTTGACCGGGAATCAGGCCTATGCACTTGGAGTCGCTGTCAGCCTGATCAGCACGATCGGCGGCGGTTGGCTGTGGATCTCGCGCCATCCGCATCGGCTCGGTATTCAGGTGCAGATCGCTCGGATCATGGGCTTGCTGACCCTTGTCATCCTCGTGGGATTGATCGTGAGTCTTCTGGGATGGTGGGTCTTCGGTCTCCTGATCCTGGTCGTCATTCTGCTCAGCATCGGAGCCTTCATCAGCTATACGGTCCAGTAGCTGCACCCATCCACCGCACACCGATTCGTCTGACCAACCTCCCTTTGCATCTCACGCGTCGTGGCGTGGAGGTCATCGCGACCCTATGAGTTCAGCTTACGCTGCACCCCAGATTGGACCGCGCGGCAACGCTCGGCGCGTCACCCGATACATCCTGATCCGCGCCGCGACCTTGCTTGTCACCGTCGTGGCCGCCGTCTACCTGACCATTCTGATCGCCAACTTCGGCGGCCAGATCGACGAGTTCATCAAGGCCGACATCGACTTCAATGTGGGCTTGAGTATGAAAGGCGTCCGAGGTCTCACGACTGAGGAGAGGGCTGAGATGGCTGAGGCGCGGCGGCAGGCTGCCTACGAGGCCGCAGGTCTTAACACGCCCTTCGCCGTGCGGTGTCTTCGTTGGCTCAAGCGAGGTCTGACGCTCGACTGGGGCGAGACCAATATGAGTTTCACAGGGGGATGGACCAGCCGATCAAGGGAGATTCGATCCATTATCCTGGATAGCTTGCCGCGGAGCCTGTTGATCTTCGGCAGTGCAAACCTCCTCCTTTTTTTCTCAACCGTCTTGGTTGCGCTGCCGCTTACAAACAAGCGGAGAAGCTGGCTGGATAGGCTCATCATCACGCTGTCGCCTCTTTCCGCTGCGCCCGCCTGGGTCTACGGGATCATCCTGAACCTCATCGCGCTCACAACCCTGGGAAATGTCTTTGCCGGCAGCGCCTTCGACGCGTGGCCTGACACGTTCAAGCTGGCCTACGTCCCGATGATGATGCGGCATCTGGTCTTGCCCGTCCTCGCGATCTTCCTCAGCGGACTCTTCCAGGGAATCTACACCTGGCGGACCTTCTTCCAGCTTCATGCCGCTGAGGACTACGTCGAGTTAGCGAGGGCTAAGGGTTTGCCATCCGGCATGCTGGAACGTCGCTATATCCTCCGGCCCATGCTACCCGCGCTCCTCACCAGCTTTGCCCTGATCTTCGTCAATCTCTGGCAGGAAGTGATCATCCTGGAGCAGGTCTTTAATGTCACAGGCATCGGCTCCGTGTTCTTTAAGGTCATCACCTTTAATGTGCCCGACCGCACCCCCTTTATCGTTGCCCTCGTGGTCACCTTCGCCTACTTACTGGCCATCACGGTTTTCGTGCTCGACCTTGTCTACACCATCGTTGATCCCCGCATCAGGATCGAAAACCGATCTCAAACAGTCCCGGGGCGGGTGAGAAGGCCCAAGCTTCAACTTCGGTTGCCCTGGAAACCTCCCCGCCAGGCCCCAACCACGAAAATGGAAGCAGCGTGGACGCAAACGGACACGAGGAGTCCAGGCGGCGACACAGTCAAGAGTGGGCTAGAGGCATTGAACGATGTGTTGGGTGATTTCGATGTACTGGAAAGGCGACGTATCGTACTGCTATTGCCATTCGCGTCCGGCGAAGACAACGAGCTGCTAGCCGATAGAGTCTACCCGGACCTGGGGATTGCCGTTCGCTTCGAGTCGACAAACGATCCGACGGCCCGAATTGAGGCCGAGCCGTATCGCCAGTGGGGCATTATCCTCGTGCACGTGGCGCCGGAGAAACCGATATCGCCTGAGACGCTGCGTGACATCCGCGCAAGCCTAAGCGCGGCGGCCAGACGCATCGCCCAGGGATCCGCCGCACACGCGAGGAAGTGCTCGCTGATGACTCGCATCGCCGCTGCGAAGAAGGCCTGTCAGAGGGCCCTTGACGCGTTGAATGCTCCGCCGCATGGCCAGGGCTCCTATCCGGTCGTCTCAGATCGCCCACAGCGAACGTCTTCCTCTGGATCAAGACGTGGTCTAAGCCTGGCGCTGAGGCAAATGTCGCGGTATCCCACTGCGATCGTCGGTTTGGTCCTTATCCTCGTCCTCATTGGAGCCTCCATCTGCACGATCATCGCTATCCCGTACGATCGCATGATTGCCCAGTGGCGGGAAGGTGAGGCATCCTGGATGAATAACCCGCAAGATGCCCCGCCGGCTTGGATCAATCTGTTCAGGCGGAACAAGCTCCCACGTACGATTGCGCTGGATAGCAGGGCGGAAGATGCTTCTCACAAGACGAGGTCGTCGGTCTCTGAGGAGATGACGCAAATCAGCATCGTTTTCCCTTTCGATTACCCGTATGAGACCCTACCACAGGACTTAGGGCTCTTTATCGACACTGAGTTCGACCGCAAGCGCCCCTTGGTCAACCTGACCTGGATCACGCCCGACGGTCAAGAGGTCGAGTTCATGAGCACATCGGTGCAGGCCTCGACCCCCTACCGCCTGTCGCGGGACGACGGTCTGGAGCGGAAGCTGGGGGGTGATTCCCCTCTGGCCACGCTATTGAGCGGAACGAACCGGCCTGGATCCCTTCCCATGAAGGGCGCACACGAATTGAGGCTCGACGCCTACGTCTTTGAGGACGATGCCGACGTGGACGCAAGCATGGTGCTCTATGGCAAGGTCCACGGATTGGCGGGGACCGACAGTCGCCGTCGTGACCTTGTGCTGCCCTTGCTGTGGGGGATGCCCATCGCGCTGGCCTTTGGGCTGTTGGCCGCTGTAGGCACAACGGTCAGTTCTGTTCTGATCGCCGCGGTCGGTACCTGGTTTGGCGGATGGATCGATCTCCTCGTCCAACGACTCACAGAAGTGAACATGATCCTGCCGTTCCTCCCCGTAAGCGTTATGGTTTTTGTTCTCTACTCCAAAAGCTTCTGGGTGATACTTGGTGTTACCGTTCTTCTTAGTATTTTCGGCAGTTCCATCAAGAGCTATCGAGCCCTCTTCCTCCAGATTCGTGAAGCGCCCTACGTCGAAGCAGCGCTGTCGTACGGGGCCGGGAACTGGCGTATCATCTCTCGTTACCTGATACCACGGATGGTCTCCGTGCTCGTCCCGCAACTCGTTATCATGGTGCCCGGTTACGTCTTTCTCGAAGCGTCCCTGGCCTTCCTGGGTGTCAGCGATCCAGTCCTGCCCACCTGGGGCAAGCTGATCGTGGAGGGGTTGTCACATGGCTTGCATAGGAACAACTACCATCTCATACTCGGACCCCTGAGTCTACTTATGCTGGTGGGCTTTGCCTTCGTGATGTTCGGCATTTCGCTCGAACGGGCGGCTAAGCCGGATTGAGGCCGCTAGGACCGGGCATTCAAGCTTGACCTCGATCACAAGTGAAGTAACATTCAGACCGTGTGCAGAAAGCTACCCAGCGCGTCAGTCGGCCCCTTTTTTCGTAAGGAGAATCATATGAACCGTGGATTAACCATCACCCTCGGGATCATCGCAGCCCTGATCCTAACCCTGAGCGCCTGTACGACGCCCACGCCGCGGACGATCGTGGAGACCGTCGTGGTCGAACATACCGTCGAGGTCGTCAAGACTGAGGAGGTCGCCGGAGAAAGCCCGGCGACGCCCCCACCAGAGGCGACGGTCGAGCCGAAGACGTTAGCTGTGTGCATAAGTGAGGAGCCTGAGACGCTCTACTGGTTTGGTGGCACAACCCAGACCGCCGCAACGCACATCTTCGAAGCGATCTATGATGGCCCCATTGACAATCGCACGTATGATCACCAGCCGGTCATCCTTGAGAAATTACCCGGCCTCGAAGACGGGGACGCGGTCATTGACGCGGTGACCGTCCAACAAGGGGACATCGTTGTCAACGATCAGGGTGATGTCGTTGAGCTCACGCCAGGGGAGATCATAAGACCCGCGAGTTGTGGCAGCACCGAGTGCGCCGTCGAATTTGACGGCACCCCTGTTCAAATGGATCAGATGGCCGCCACCTTCAAAATGCGCGAGGGGCTGACGTGGTCGAACGGCGAACGTCTGACCGCTGATGATTCGGTCTATGGCTTTGAGCTACAAGCCGATCCCGATACGCCTTCCAGCCGTTATCTCGTCGAGCGGACGGCGTCCTATCGAGCTCCCGATGACGTAACCACGGTTTGGACCGGACTGCCCGGCTTCGTCGACGAGCTCTACTACACAAACTTCTGGCACCCCTTCCCACGTCATCTATGGCAAGAGGAGCTGGGCTATGCTGCCGCCGATCTGATCGAGGCGGAGGAATCCGCCCGCACACCCATGGGATGGGGCGCGTTTATGATCACCGCGTGGGCCCAGGGCGATCACATTACGGTCGAGAGGAATCCCCATTACTTCCGCGCGGACGAGGGTCTCCCCTACCTTGAGACCATTATCTTCCATTTCGTGTCCGACCCCAATGCAGCTGCAGCTAAGTTGATCTCTGGGGAGTGCGATGTGGCTACCCACGATATTTCACTCATGGAGCAGGCTGAGCTACTGCTCGAGTTGGAGCGGGAAGATCTTATCAACTTGGTTTTTGAGAACACCGGTGTCTGGGAGCACATCGATTTCGGAATCAACCCGGCTGATGACTACGATCGTCCCGATTTCTTTGAGGACTCCCGCACCCGTAGCGCAATTGCTTACTGTCTTGATCGTCAGAGAGCTATAGATCTGGTCCTCTACGGACAGTCGCCTGTTCTGGATTCCTACTTGCCACCCAGCCATCCATTGTACGCCGGCGATATGCTGACCACCTATGGCTACGATCCGGAGCAAGGCCAAGCACTGCTCGAGGAAGTTGGGTGGATCGACGAGGATAGCGACGGCATTCGCGAAGCGAACGATGTCGAGGGTGTTCCCAACGGCACGCCGTTTGAGATCACTTTCAGCGCGACCATGTCTCCTGCTCGTGAGAAATACATACCGCTCGTCAGAGAGGATCTAGCCGAGTGCGGGATCAGCATCAACGTCGAAACGCTGCCGGTAGCGGAGTTCTACGCGGAGGGGCCCACCGGCCCCCTCTTTGGCCGTCGCTTCGACCTGGCAGCCTTCGCTTGGCTGGCCCACACGCTGCCGTCTTGCGAGTATTATCTCGGCACGGATGCCCATATTCCTTCAGAGGAAAACCAGTGGAGTGGCTACAATGTATCTGGCTTTCGGAACGAGGAATACGATGCAGCGTGTTTGCAGGCCCTTGGGTCTGTGCCGGAGAGCGAGGCTTGGATTGAGGGACACAAAGAGGCGCAACGCCTCTTCTCAGAGCAGCTCCCTGCTATTCCCCTCTTCCTGCACATCGACCTTGCCGCTACGCGGCCCGAGGTCGTGAGCTTCGCGCTGGATCCCACCGAGGAATCCGAGATGTGGAGCATCGAGGTTCTGGACCTAGAGAATAGATAACGATCCTATTATGTGGTAGAATTGTACTCAGTTCAGTGATGTCCTGCATCAAAAGGGGCGGAGATTGCGTACACCTATGGGAGGAACAATGTCCGAAGAAAAAAAGATCGCTGGAACCCTCAAACAGATTCCGCTATTTCAGAACCTTAAGCGCAGTCAGCTGAATAACCTTGCGCGGATCATGGTCGACCGCTCCTACGAACCTGGCGAGGTCATCATACCTCAAGGCAGAGAGGGCTACGGTTTTTTCATGGTGATCTCTGGCAAAGCCGAAGCGGTGCGCGAAGAATCTGATGGATCTCTCACTGTCGTCAATACGTTTGGTCCTAACGACTACTTCGGAGAACTGTCTCTGCTGGACGACGGCCCGCATACTGCATCCGTGGTCGCTGTTGAGCCGACGACATGCGTTGTCCTACCGCGATGGAGCTTCATCGCCAGGTTACGTCAGGATGCGGACATGGCCGTAGAGATGCTGGTGGAGATCACAAAGCGCTTTCGGGCAGCTCTGGATAGGTCTTAACCTGCTACCCTCTAGACAAGCGGAAATCCCCGACCTCCGCAGTCGGACACTTTAGCGCCTAGTCCAGCTGCAATCGCCCTTGAGGACACAGGGCCTGTCTGGTCTCCTGCTTCAAAGGGACTCAATGGCTCTGCGTGCCGGGGAGCGAAGCCTGGACTGTGGGACACAAAGAGGCGCAACGCATCTCCTCAGAATAACTTCCCGCTCCTTCACTCTTCCTATGCGCCGAGCTCGCAGCTACCCGCCCCGGTGTACAGAGAGCCAACATCCTCGGATGTCACCCATTCTGCCGCCACGTCAAGCCTAACCCGTCCTCCAACATGGGACACAACCCAGCTAAAAACGTGCTTTCCAAACAGCGCAAAGCACGTTATAATGCTACTGTCAGTATCAAATCCGCCAACCTTTACCAGACAGCTATAGATGCCGGTCAATAGGCCTATCTACAGTGTCTGCCTATCGACATCAGGTCATCGCCGGAGGAACCCAGATGTCTCGCAAACGGCCTAGTTTCCTGGGTGTGCTGCTGATGCTCGTACTCGTGGGAGGGCTCGTCGTATGGTGGGTGAGTGCTCTTACTAACGAGGATCCGCTTTGGTTCCTCAGGACCTTCAAGGCGAGAGCTGACTGGATTACCCTCTATTGGGAGGGCGAAGTCCAGATGTACTTTCCAGGAGATGCCGGATACGAGCGCATCATGGATGCCTTCGCCGAAGGTATCGCTCATTGGTCAGGGTATGAAAGTGGCGTAGAACTCTCAGACGAGAGCCTTGAGACCTGTCGGAATCAGACGCAGTTGTTGGAGCTACACTTCAACGAGCCGGTCCGCGTTCACACCCGGCATCTCTATCCCGAGGCCAGGGACTTCTTCGTACCCCTGTCAGGTACCCACGCCGAGTGGTGTCGGGTCTTTGCAGGACTGACCACCAGGCCCCGAATCGGGGCTCTCGATATGAGTGAGGAGCATTTCAAGGCTTTGCAGGAAGCCGTCAAGGCAAGCACCGCGCTGGACGATGCAGGTGATTAGCGACCGCCATAGATCTCTATGTCATCATATCCACCCACACCAACGCCACGGACCGGGTCAGCCATGCTGAATACCACGGAAGAAGCTTCAGCTCGCGTCTTGGTCGTCGATGACGAACCAGAGATGATTCACCTGGTCAGGGACGTCCTGGAGCTTATGCCGTGCGAGGTCTTGGTCGGGAACACCGGTGACACCGCGCTGGCACAGCTCCGCCAGCAGATCGAAAGCGACAACCTCATCGATGTGGTGTTGCTGGACGTTATGATGCCCGGAGAAGACGGATTCCTCATCCTCAGCAAGATGAAGTCGGATCCGGAGCTACAGAAGATACCCGTCATCCTCATCACGGGGCTGAATTCCATCGCGGCAAAGACCCGGGGGTTGCAGATGGGCGCCGATGACTACATCATCAAGCCCTTCGATCCACAGGAATTACTCGCTCGCGTAAGCGTTGTACTACGCATTCGCAGGACAGAGAAAATGCTGAGGCAACGCAACCAGGAGCTTGCCACGCTCGACGAGGTAAATCGCGCGATATCGTCGAGTTTGGACCTGGACGAAGTCCTGATTGCCGCCCTCGACGGTCTGAGCCGCCTCGTCAAAGCCGACGTGCTGGTGATCGTGCTCACCGATGAGGAGTCTCAGGACAGCGTGGTCCGAGCGGCTCGCAGCCCCGCCGGTATATGGCTTGAGGGGCGCGTCGTCCCCAAAGACGACACATCGCTGGAATTCGCTATCGGTGAAGTGCGCTCCATTCTGCGGCGCGGCGTCGTCGACAGCTACTGGAACAGGATTTTGGAGCGCAGCCCCATCGACACCCTCTGCGTCCCGTTGGTAAAGAACGACGAGACGCTTGGGGCCGTGATCGCTGTGGGAGACGTGGACAGCATCCGAGAATCAGACGTCGCTTTGGTCGAGCACATTGCAGCCACGGTCGTCGTGGCGGTGGAAAAAGCCTGGCTCTTCCACGATCTCGAGGCGTTCGCCGATGAGGTCGAGCGATCGCAGAACCAGTTGATCCAAGCCGAGAAGATGGCTGCTGTCGGACGTCTCACGGCCTCTCTGGCACACGAGATCAACAACCCCTTGCAGGCCATCCAGAACAGCCTCCACCTGGCGTCACACAAAGGACTTGGCGACCAGCAAAAGGAACAGTTCCTGAAAATGGCACAGACAGAGGTCAACCGTCTGATGCAGATCGTGCACCGCATGCTAGACTTCTATCGTCCCTCATCCGCGACACAACAGCTCGACATCAACGAGCCGGTCGAGGACGCATTGGCCATCGCGAGCAAGCGGTTGCAGCAGTCCCACATCCAAGTGGAGGCCCGCCTGACCCCTGATCTGCCCAGCGTGCGAGGAACCGCGAATCAGCTCACCCAGGTGTTTCTCAACATCGTCATCAACGCCATCGAGGCGATGCCAGACGGCGGCACGCTATGGGTAGGTACCGCCCACCACGCCGACGCGGACCAAGTCGTGGCGGCGTTCCGAGACAGCGGTCCGGGGGTGGAGCCGGAGATTCGCAGTCACCTCTTCGAGCCCTTCCACACCTCAAAGCCCACCGGCACGGGGTTGGGATTGGCGATCAGCTATGGTATCATAGAAAGGCACAACGGCACCATCGAAGTTGAAAGCCCGCCGGGCGGCGGCACCACCTTTATTATTCGGCTACCTGAAGATCGGGATCAAGAGGGTCATTAGATATGGCAGTCAACGCGGACATTCTGATTGTAGACGATGAAGCAGCAGAACGGATCACGCTCGGGGAGGTGCTTCGACTAGAGGGCTACCAGGTGACGTTGGCCGCCTCAGGTGAAGAAGCCCTCTCCCTGGCCCGCAAGCAAGAGACCCCCTTTGACATCGCTGTTCTGGATCTGCGTCTACCGGGTATCGACGGCCTTCAAGTTCTTGAGGGTATCCGCCAGATATCGGAGGAGACCATCGTCATATTGATCACCGGTTTTGGGACGCTGGAGACGGCCGTTCATGCCCTGCGCAAGGGGGCCTACGACTTCTTGCTCAAGCCTTGTCCGGTGGAGGAGGTACTCAGCGCGGTGCGGCGGGCTCTCTCTGAACTAAAGGCCGGACGCCACCGCAAAGCCTTGGTGCAACAACTCCAGACCACCCTTCAAGAACTGGTTAAGACGACCAATCTGGAGGATGGCGAGATCGAGCCGGAAGAGGAAGCGGATGTGATCACGGTGGGGGACGTGACACTGGACCGGGCGAGACATCTCGTCACCCATAATGGGGACGCGATTGATCTCACACCGACTGAGTTCCGCCTCCTGGAGTGCCTGATTAGTCGAGCCGATGAAGTCTGCTCACCTCAAGAACTGGTTAAATGTGCTCAGGGCTACGAGACCGATGCTTGGGGCGCCCGTTCCATCGTCCGAGTTCACATCCGGCGCTTGCGCCGCAAATTGGAACCGGTGCCTGAAGATCCAAGGTACATCCTCAACGTACGAGGGGTCGGCTATGTCTTTACAGCTGAATCACAGGAGTAGTCGTCATCGACAACGGAATCGTCGATGACGTCACCACACTGCGCCGGCTTGGAGCCAGCTGAGCCAGTCAGGACGGGAGTATGTTATGACCAAACGAAGCGAGAACGCCGTCAAGATGCAGAAATTGCGGCGCGCCGTCGATCGATTGAGGAATCTGCGGTCCGCGGCCCCACCCCCCCAGCAGAAGGAGACGTGGTTGGAGAGACTGAAGACACGTCTTGGTCTAGCCGCAAATGCTGAGAGACGGGATAGGGGATAGAGGCGAACGTATTAGGAACAGCGCGCACCAGAATCTGGCGCGCGCTGTTGGTATTTTGGGGAAATCGCTAGGATAACAGTTACCACCAGACGAGGAAGAGCTCGCGCGCCTCAACTCTGGCGCTCCCGAGTTCGGCCTCAACCCGCACGGTGGTCCAGGTGCCCGGCTCCAGACCCGTGAGCGGTATGATGGCCTTGGCACGGCCCCTCTCATCTGTGGCGCGGACACACACGGAGCCAGGCTCAACCTCACCGGTATCGGTCACGAACGCGACACTCACCCGAGCCCCTCTCACAAGCTCTCGCGTGCGCTTGTCCATAACGACCGCCATCACCTCCTGATCTTGGTGCGGGTTCGCCACCCAATGGCTCAAGTCGATGATCAACTCAAGCTCCACTTCCTCAGCGCTGATCTGGAATGAAGGTTCGGGCCTCACGAACTCCACCGGCGGAGCGTAGACGCTGGCATAGAGCTCGCCTAAGTTGGCCACGGTCACACGGGAGGCCTCCACATCCCAGACCAGTTTCATCCGCTGGAAGTACTGCACGACGCTCTGGTCCTCCACAAACATCTCCGTGATAGGGTAACCAAAAACGTCGATCCCACCATGCTCGCGGAAGAAATCAAGGAACTTGTAGGCGACAAAATGCCCCGTCTCTGGGAAATAGCGCTTGCGAGGTGACGTTAGGGAAGGCGACGACACCGGCGATTGACGATAGCCGAGCTGTTCTGCCAGCAAACCCAACAGCACCTTGTAGGGATCAGGATTCTCAGGATGCCACTCCAAGCGAGCCTTCTGGAAGTACTGAACCAGGATGCCGCTTTGATCCACGTAAGCAGCGGAGATTGGGTAACCGAGAATGTCCAAGCCACCATGTTCGCGGAAATAGGTCAGGAACGCACCACTGACGGTGAATCCGGTAGCCTCAAAGAACTCTCGATCACCACGTTGGAAAAACTCACTCGTCACCCAGCTGGCAAACGCGGGGCGGGAAAAGGGGAATCCCGCGGCCAGGAAACCAATCAGAAGCACAAACAAGGAGAGTATTATCACTACGCGTCGGTTCATATTTCGCATACGTCCTCACCCAAACTATATCTGATCTCTAAACCGATTCCAAGTAGGAGAAGCGTCGACGCGGTTTCGGTAGTGCCCCCGGCAAAGTCGGTTGATATTGAGGAGCGAATAGCTGACATTCGTGCAGTGCACCGCCGTCAATTTATATTCTACACCAAAACGAGTTGAGTGCAAGAGTTAGCGCTGGCGGGGTGCGCGTCAGATTTCCGCATCGCGTCACGCCCAACCCTAAAGGTGCGGGTCATGAAAGAAC
>JBNGDU010000166.1:0-17921 GCA_049975025.1 Anaerolineae bacterium | reverse complement strand
GTCCTCAGCTCGACCGCCGCCCGCACAGCTCGTTCTGTGTCATTCTCGTGAGCCGTTGGAAGACCGAACACCGCCGTCAGCTGTTCCCCGTCATAGCGATGTATCAAGCCCTCATAGGTGTAGATCACCTCGCTGATGGCCCGCATGAGCCTGTCGGCAATAAGATACCTAATGTCGTCGCTGAGGTCGCCGTCCTGTGCGACTTCTAAGGAGCTTCTCCACGTGAGAATGACGAGGGCTCGGCGTTCTCCCGAGGGGTCAAAGGCAGCCCCCTCGAAACGCGAGGCAAGCTTCTTTGGCATGAGGTCCATTAGCTGACGCTGAAACTGGTTGCGCACATCTGGGCCCAGAGTCTTGGAGGTCACCCTGCCATTAGCAGCTCCGCCGGCCCGCCTGCCGGCAGGGGTATTAGCGTTCTCAAGGCCCTCGCGGGCGTCGTCGGAGTCGGATATAGCTCTTGGTTTAGGCATCGGCCACCACCATCTGGTAACCGACGCCGCGCACGCTGCGGATACACCCCCACTCACCGGGGCTGTAGCCCAGCTTGCGGCGCACGGACCGGACCAATGGCCTGATCAAGCTGCCGGCATCCTGATAGTCGGTTTCGAGGCCGTGGGTGACTTTGACGATTTCCTGCAGGGGTACCACGCGCCCGCGATTCTCGGCAAGGCATCTCAATAACCGAAACTCGCGCGACGACAACGCTATATCCTCACCGTCCATCGCGACACGGTAGCTATCCGGATCGATGAACAGGCTCCCGTACACCATACCGCGTTGCTCGGTCCTATCCCTTTGGGTCACGGGCTCTGCAGCCCGCTGGAGTAGCTTGGCGCGTTTCAACCTGCCGCGCACGGTCGTGAGGAGCTCTTTCGCGCGGAACGGCTTCGTGATGTAGTCATCAACGCCCATAAGCTTCGCATAGCGCACGTCGCTATCAAGCGCTCGCCCCGACAGGAAGATGAATGGCACAGCGACCCAGGCAGGATCCTCAGTCACCTTCTCGAAGAGCTGATAGCCATTCATCCGCGGCATGGCGATGTCGGCCAGGATCAGATCGACACGTTCGCTCGACAGAATATCCAGCGCGCGTTCTCCGTCCTCGGCCACCGCGACGCGGAACCCAGCATCTTCCAATATCCGCTGAACGCATACGCGCGAGTCCAGACTGTCGTCCACGACCAGCACTAACGTTTTCGACTCCATAGTGCAGCTCCTCACTCTAGATACCAAATCTCCAGGATAGTAGGTTCGAACGAAGTTTAGGTGGCAGAAGTAGCACGGTCCGCCGATGCTTACGTCCTCTCATCAGACGCTCAATTTCATGTGCAGAGACCACGCGTCCAGCGGGCCACAGTGCTTAATCACTCTGAATGGCATTGTCAGGCGTGCCCTCGATCACGGACGGGTAGCTCTTCTCAAGATGGCGGTTCACCGATGCGATCAAGGCTTCTGGTGCTACGGGCTTTGTCAGGTGCGGTCCGGCGCCCATGCGCTCACCGTAAGTGCGAACATCACTGCCGGCCTCGTAGGCAGTGACAAAGAGAAACGGGATCTTGGCCAAGCGTCCCTCCTCGCGTGCCTGGCGATAGAGCTCGTAGCCATCGAGGTAGGGCATCTTGATGTCGGCCACGACCATGTCGAAATCCCCTAAGCGCAACAAGTCGAGCGCCTCCAAACCATCGACCGCTGTGACGACCTTGAAGCCGGCCCACGCGAGCACGCGATAGTAGTAGCCGAGCTCACTCTGGTCATCATCGACGACGAGGACTACCGTTTGATCTCTCACTTCGCCCCCCTGTCTCCTGGACCAGCGCAATCCGATCTGTTTTGATACTCTGACCACTCAGTATAGGCAACTCGGCGACGAGATTGACCAACAGTGTTGTGCACGGGCAGCTTCACCCTGAAGCTGCTGCCACAGCCCATGGCGCTGTCGACCGACACGGTGCCCCCCATGGACTCAACCGTCTCCTTGACCAGTGCCAGGCCAAGCCCCATACCCGGATGATGGCGTGTGGAGCTGCCATCGACCTGGTAGAAGCGCTGGAAGATGCGCTCGTGTTCCTCCTCGGGAATACCTAGTCCGGTATCGGTCACGGCTATCTCCACATGCCCATCGTTACACCCCCCCGCGATGAGGATCGAACCGCCAGCCGGCGTGAACTTGACCGCGTTGCTGAGGAGATGAGCGACCACGCGACGGAGCTGGATCGGATTGGCCTTCAACGGAGGCAGCTCACGCTCAATGTCAGTGGAGAAGGCAAGACCTGCCAAGCGGGCCTTGCTCTGATACTCGGTGGCAATGCGCTCGAGCATCGAGGATACGTCGACGTATTCAGGCACCAGGCTAGACTCTTCCGCTTCCAGCAGCAGATTCATGTCCTCGATCATAAGATGCAACTCATTGGCCCGTCGCGCGATGATACCAATAGCGCGTTTTTGCTCTGGATTGAGCTCCCCGAGGTCGCCCGCCGAAAGCATCTCCGCGTAGCCTAAGACCAAGGCCAGAGGCGTCCGCAACTCATGGGACGCGTTTCTCACAAACTGACCCTTGAGCTCGTCCAATTGCTCAAGTTTCATAAGTGCTTCCGCAACCTGTTCTGCTTGTTGACGAACCGTGGCCTCGGCTTTCGCCAGCCGCTGGTATGTGCGGTGCTGCTGCAGCGAGATCTCGACGGCGATGTGCAGCTCACGCGGATCCACAGGCTTGATCACGTAACCGTAGGGCTGTGTGACCTTAGCCCTCGCCAGGGTGTCTTCGTCCGCATAGGCGGTGACATAGAGAACAGGTACGTCAACCTGCTCGGAAATCGCCGCCGCCGCTTCCACGCCATCTACCTGTCCCGCTAGGTGAATATCCATAAGCACGAGATCGGGTGCGAGCTCCACCGCTTTCTCGACAGCTTCCTCACCAGAACCGACGACCGCGACCACCTCGTAACCGAGACTCTGCAGCTCCTGGGTAAGGTCAAGCGAAACGATCCGTTCGTCCTCGGCAATCATAAGACGCGCTTTACTTGTCATGGATCAACCTCCCAACGGTAAGTTACGGTGCTGCTCTGCCATCACCCTATTTACTCTCAACAGAATCGTCACTCGGTCTGCTCATCCTACTAGGCGGCGAAGGAGATCTCAAAGACGGTACCCGGTCGGGTATCGATCTGAATCTCCCCCCCAAGTTGGCCTGTCAGCATGTGAACCAACTGCAGGCCCAGTGATTCGAGCTTGTCAATATCAAGATCCTCAGGGAGCCCAACGCCATCGTCCCTAACACTCAGCCGTACATGACCATTCGCCCGGGAGAGGCCGACCTCGACCTTGCCGGGTCGGCCATCCGGAAAAGCGTACTTCAGCGCATTGGACACCAACTCATTCACGATAAGGCCGCACGGCACTGCCCGCTCGATGGAAAGCGGGACCGACTCCATCTGGAAACCCAGCGCCACAGGACCTGAGGTCGATCGATAGGAGCGGACGAGGTACCGTGTCAGGCTCTGAAGGTATTCCGCAAAGTCAATCCTGGCCAGATTCTCAGACTGGTATAGCCTTTCGTGAATCAACGCCATTGACCGGAGACGGTTCTGACTCTCCTTCAGCACCTGCAGCGTCATGGGGTCCTGGACCGTACGCGACTGCAGTTTGAGCAAACTGGAGATCACCTGCAGGTTGTTTTTCACTCGATGGTGGATCTCCTGCAGTAAGGTATCCTTCTCATGCAGCGATGCTTTCAAGCGGCGCTCAGCGCGCTCCCGCTCGGCGATCTCTCGCTGAGCGCGCTCGTAGAGCCGGGCGTGCTCGATGGCGACCGCGGCCTGACTGGCCAGCAACTGTCCCAGTGAGACGTCTCGGTCCGTGAGTTTGCGGTTTTCGCTCCCGGAGTGGAGTTCGACCAGGCCAACCGAACGCTCCTGGAAGACCATGGGCAACAATGTGACGCAATCTTCGCTTGTGGAGATATCGCCCCAGGGCTGGGGCATATCGACTTCGGCTAGGCTCAAGACCTGAGCGTATTTCTCCTGGAGCGTCTTTCGGTGCCACGGGAACTTAGAAAGAGACAACGATCGCTTGTCTGGCGTCAGATCTAGAAGACCGCCTGTGTAGTCGGCCATCGCCACGATTTCATCGCGTTCGGGAACCCACTCATAGACTACACAATTGCGAGTACCCAATAGATCGACCATCTCCCAAGTCACCGTCTCCAGGACGAAAGTCACGTCGAGGCTTGATCCGGTCGCTGTCGCCGCCGACTGCAGGGACAGCAGCTCGCGATTCCGCCGCAACAACGATGCCTCGGCTTCCTTGTGACTCTCTATCTCAACGCCCAGTTTTCGATTTGCCTCTATTAGCTGCGCCGTTCGAGCCGCGACCCGTGCCTCAAGCTCTTCATTGACCGCGCGCAGCCGTTCCTCAGCCTGACGCAGTTCTGACACGTCGGTGAAGACCACGAGGAGCGCCCTCAACGTTCCATCCACAATGACCTGTGAACCCCCCACCATCAGGTCAGCCGCATCGATCGAGGGATTCTTGTAGCGAACCGGCGTTGACGCCAGCGGAGTCCCCTCAGAGGCATCGGTTATCCACGCGCTGATGTGTCGCCGCATGTCGTCATCCAGTTCCACCAGTTTGAGGAGTTCCTCACCAACGGCTTCCTTAGCCTGAAGCTTCAACAGACGTTCTGCTCCGGCATTCCACTCTTGTACGATACCTTCCGGATCCAGTACGACCACGGCATCCGGTATGGCCTCCCACAGCGCCTTGAGATAGCGATGGCGCATTTGGCGCTCCCGCTCCACCAAACGACGTCCGGTAACATCCCGCATCGACACTAGGTAGCTCACAGGTCGGTCTCGCCCATCCAGGATGGGGACGGTCCGCACATTAAAGATGCAAGTCTCGCGCCTATCCTGCACACGCGTGTCCAGTTCTAGCTCAAAGGACGTCGTCTTCGCGCCAGAGAGATCGAGATGCGCAGCAAGCCTCGGACACCATCGAGCAATGGGCGTCTGTGATGCCGGTCCGTCCGCGTCAATCGCGATCTCGCGCGCCGCACGATTCGAGGACACCAGCATTCCTGCTGTGTCCACGACGAGAATAGGGTCCGGCATCTGCTCAATGACCTTCGCTTGCACCGCCGAGATGATATCCGATTGCCTGACATTCCGGAGGGTACGTGATACGATCAGGGTCACCAACAGCACGGCATAGGGCTCCAGGGCAATGCGGATCCCCCTGCCCAACTCAACGTTGTTGATCACCATAGCGCAGCAGAGAAAAACATAACCGAATAGCAGCGCCCTTATCTGGCGACCATGCAATCGCAATGCCTTGCTCAGCGTGTGAATAATGAGGCCAAAAGCCGCGGTGAACCCAATCGTGGCGTAGATGATGAACGCATAGAAGCCCCACGTCATATCCTTGACCAGAATTGCCGGTTGGGTGCTGGTATTCAGCGAGGCCGATCGCCAGACGAAACCGTGCAGATCGTTGGTGAGGGCCAGAAGGCAGAAGCCCAGCCCCGTAGCCATCAATAGGATGACGCGACTTCGCGTCAACCAACGATCCAGGCCTGCATACCGGGCAGCGTAGACAACAAAAACCGCAGGCATGAGCGCGAAACCGAAATACGCGATCCGGGCAAAGAACAACTTGGCCGCCAGACCAACGGCGAGCATCTCGAAGGCCTGGCACAAAGTCCACCAAGCCATAAGCGGCAGCAGCGCGATCCCAGCCCAGCGCTTTTGAGCTCTCGTCTTTAGCGCGGTCTCGATGGCACCCGCGAGGGCCAACAGCGCTCCGACGAAGAGCGGAAGGACGAGCGGCGTCCAGTGGAATCTTAGCATACCCATAGCTGGTACCCGTTGCCTAGCTTTCCTCCGGCTGAGTAAGGGGTAGGGTGAAGTAGAAGGTGCTACCCTCGCCAGGCTCGCTCACCACGCCGACCTCCCCCCCAAGCCGTGAGACGATCCGCCGCACGATGGAGAGCCCGAGCCCCTGACCCGTTGCGCGGACCTGGTGCAGTCTTGAGAAGGGGACGAAAAGCTTCTCCCTGTCTTCGGTACTGATACCGGACCCGTTGTCGCGCACCCAATAGCGTACGGCGCCATCGAGGAACTCAGCACCAAGTTCGATAACCGGCGGCTCCCCGCCGTACTTGATCGCATTGCTGAGGTAGTTGACCCATACCTCCTCAATCCACGACGATTGTCCCAACGCCATCGGCCAATCATCCGTCGTATGCTTGATGATGGCCCCCCTCTTATCCCGAAGGTATTCCAGCCGCCCCTCGGCGCGCGCGATGATCCGCGACATCTCCAAAGTCTCCAATTGGACTTCGGACTCCCGCACGGTGGCCAACAGCAATAGCTCATCCACGATATTCGAAATGCGTTTGGCGTAGCCGACAATGGTGCGAAGGCTCTCTATCTCCTCATTCTCGTCAAGCTCTATGTCGTGGGCAGCCAACACCTCGGCAAACCCCCGAACCACGTTCAGGGGATCCTTGATGTCGTGGGCAACGGTGTGAGCGAAGGCATTGAGCTCCTCGTTCTGCCTCGTCAGCTCCTCTGCGCGGAGCCGCAGGAGCTCCTGGCTGCGCACGCGCTCCGTGATATCCCTCAGCGTCAGAATCTCGCCCCAGAACTCACCATGCTCGTCGTAGATCGGACAGCGTGTCTGGTCGACGACAAGTTCCTCGCCGCCCTGGGCCTCCAAAATCGCTTCTCGGCGAGTCGGCGCGCTCGGCGATCCATCGGGCGCTGTGTTGAGCTCCGACGGAAGGTTGAAGACCTCGTGCAATGGGTGATGAAGTGCTCGATCCCAGGTGCGGTCAGCTAGCTTCTCGGCCACCGGGTTGAGAAAGACGATGCGTCCTGCCGCGTTGGTCGCCACCACCCCGTCCCCGATGCTTCGGAGAATCGCGCGGAGCCAGCGCTCTCGCTCTCGAATCGTCCGCTCAGCATGGGCTCGGTAGATGGCCATCTGCACAGCACTGTGCAGCTCACGCTCCTCAAAAGGCTTGAGCACATAGCCGTAGGGCGCGGTCCGCTTGGCCCGCTCCAGGGTAGCGGTGTCAGCGTGGGCGGTCAGAAAGACAACCGGAACATCCATCTCCGACTGGATAATGGCGGTAGCCTCAATGCCGTCGATTTCGCCTTTGAGGTGGATGTCCATGAGTATGATGTCCGGAGGGTCATTCCGAACAAAATCGATGGCTTCCTCGGCCCAAGCCAGGGTGCCGATCACGTCATAGCCCAGGGACTCCAACGTGACCTCAAGGTCCGCCGCCACAATGCTTTCATCCTCAACGACCAAAATCCGGGAGCGCGATTCGACAACCTCAGTTGGCCCTGCGTCCTCCACAGTCCCCTGAAGGACCTGGACTACCCTGCTGCGAAGGGTTTCAACGTCAAAAGGAAAACGCAGATAACGCGTTGTGGCGTCATTAAGTGCCAGCAGTGCAGGCTCATCGCAGATCATGAGGACAGGCGTAGAACTGTCCCAGTTGGATGACCGAACTAGATCCTCAGACAGGGCTCGCATCCGCTGGTCATTGTGGATGACGGTGACAATGATCAGATCGGGTGGCTCGAGACATCCTGCCTCTCGTGCTGCCGACAGATCTGCCGCCGCGGTGAACAAGTCTACATCCACAAGAGATCTCAGACCGGCCTCAATCGCCTTTCCAAGAATGGGATGATCTGATAGGACCAGGACTCGCCGATGACCAACAATGGCATCTGAGACGGCGGCGCTGCTTTTCTCCAAGTCGATCATCAAAGAGAGCCTCCTGTGTGCTTGCGGATTCTACAGTTGGGAATTCAGGCAGGCGAAGCTGTGACGCCCACAGGCTCGGCCACACTTAGAGTATAGAGGCTAGGTGTAACGGGGATGTCACAATGAGGGCATCTGGATGTATCAGAAGTGTATCAATCCGAAGCTACGAGCCGCACCCAGTCCTAGAGGGATGAACACTAGAGTCGGATGGGATCACAGGTCAGACACCCTGTATGCCAGGGAGAACCAGACCGCTTTGCACGATGGTCTAGGATAGGGACACAAGCAGCGGAGTATACGTGGAGTATAGAGGCCAGCTAAAATGGCGATCGTCCAGAAGCAGCTAACCCGGAAGGATGTCCGGTCAACCTAGATTTGCCAGATAGTAACCTAGTCCGGGGCGGTTGAGGAGATAACATGGGGCGCTAGGGTCGTCCTCAAGCTTCTGGCGCAAACGGTAGATCACCTGGCGCAACAGATGCCCATCGTCGATGGAAGCTTCACCCCAAACGTGCACGAGCAGATCCTCCGGCGCGCAGACATGGCCCGGGCGCTCGGCCAGTCTGGCCAGAACTCGAAACTCTGTGGGAGTCAAGCCGATCGCCTGACCGGCGACCGTTACCTGCTGGCTCAAAAGATTGATCTCCAGATCGCCGGTGCGTACCACGCCATCCTGAGAGGGGATATCTGCATAAGCCACACGACGCAACATAGCGCGGACGCGTGCCAGCAGTTCCTGAGCGCCAAAGGGCTTGGTCAGATAATCATCGGCGCCTGCATCCAGACCCCGCACCTTATCGGCTTCCTCGGCGAGAGCGGTCAGGATGATGATCGGGACCGTGGATAACTCCCGAACCCTTCGGCACACCTCAATACCGGTCATGCCAGGCATTCGCACGTCGAGCAGTATCAGGTCCGGATCCTCTGAAGCCACGCACTCCAGCGCCGTGATACCATCATCGGCCACCACGACTTCATACCCTGCGGACTCCAGAATCGACCGCATGACCCAGGTGTACCTTGGTTCATCATCCACAGCCAGTATTCTCGCTCGGCCTTCAGACATCGGCGCTCTCCTCCATCCCACGACCTATCTCGTCATCAGTACCATATGTCGCACCGTTAGGATTCCCGCCATCGTCCACCGGCTGGGCCAAGGGCAGAGCTAAATAGAAGGTGCTCCCATAGCCAGGGACGCTCTCAAACCAGATACGACCTCCGTGGGCCTCCACGATAGCCCGGCTGATCGATAATCCCAGCCCAGCCCCGCGCGTCCGACTGGTTGCGTCGTTATCTACCCGGTAGAATCGCTCAAAGATATGGGGTTGCGCGGAGACCGGAATACCAACACCCTCATCTTCGACGCAGACAACCGCTTCGGACTCGTACTGGTAGGCTCGCAACGTGATCTTGCTACCTGTCGATGAGTACTTGATCGCGTTGCTGAGCAGATTTCGCAGAACCTGGTCTATGCGATGGGGATCCGCATTCACGACCAGAGCGTAAGGCGCATAGTCTCGCACCACGCGGTGCTGTCTCAATTCCAGGCGCATCGAGCCGATCAGATCCGAGACAATCCGCCGCAGATCAAGCCTGCGGCGATCGAGGCGCAGTTTCCCACTCTCGTAGCTACCCAGGCTCAGCAAGTCCTCCACGATTTTCTCCAGGTCCTCGGTTTGCTCCACGATGCCGTCCAAAAACTCTCCCTGTTGACGAGGATCAAGCCGAGGATCTCTCATCTGTAGCGTCGTCGCGAAGAGCTTGATAAGGCCAAGGGGCGTTCGAATCTCGTGGGAAACATTAGCTATCAGATCCGAGCGCAGGCGATCCAATTCCTCCCGTGCCTCAATCTGCGCAATCAGCTCCAGAAGTTGCGCGTTTTCCACGGCCAAACCGATCTGATTTCCCGCGCTATGGAGCAGAGAGACGATACCCTCAATGTCCAGAAGCTGGGGGGAACAAAGCGCAGCCAACACGCCGAGCATGCTCTCGCGAGCCTGCACCGGGACGAGCACCAACGACATGGGAGATCCCTCCAACGCCCCATCTGGCGGAAGAGAGACAACGTGCGGCTTCCGAGTTGCTACCACGACGTCCATCTCGGTCCCGTAGGTCTGAGCAAGATCGGGGATATGGGTGCCCGAGACCGATCCCGACAATCGCAGCGATTCCTGTTGATCATCCAGGAGCGTCTGGTTTTGGAGCCAGATCGCATCAAGACCGGGCAGTTCCAAGAGCTCGTCCAGCGTCGCCCGCAGAGCTGACGCAATATCCAGCTCCTGACTCGTGATAGCGGCTACTTTGTTAAGCGTGGTAAGCTGTACATTCTGATATTGCAGCTTCGTCTCGATCCGCTTGCGCTCAGCGATCTCATCACCCAGTTCAGCCAGCCGTTGTTGGCTCTCTTGATAGAGAAGCGCGTTTCGCAAGCCCAGCCCCACCTCTACCGCCAGGGCCTCCAGAAACTGCGCCTGTGCAGAGAAGTCGCGCTCTTCGAGAGATCCTAACCCCAAGACCCCCAGCATGTCACCGCCAACCACCATCGGCAGAGCAGCGAAAGAGCGAATGCCGACGCGTCGGCATTCCTCTAATTCGCATCGAACATCCTGCTGGATATGGTCCGAGTAGAGCGGCTCTCTCATTTGTGCGGCCTTCCCGCACAGACAAAGGCTGACGCGCTTCACGACACCGTGTCCATTTGTCGCAATCCCTTCTCGGCTTCCCGCATCCAGGAACTTCAGTTGCTCACCGTCTCTCCTATAGATCACTGTCAGGTCCGTGTCACAGACGTCCTGGATCACCGTCACAGCCTGTGGGGTCACTTCCTTCACCGAAAGACTCGCGATCACGCTCTGGCCAACTTTGTATAAGGACTCGAGCTCGGACACCCGATCGGCTAAGTCCCTCTCTGCACGCGAGCGTGCTCTGATCTGCTCGCGGAGTCGGAGGTTGACGCTCTGGATCTCCGAGGTGCGCTCCGAAATCAGCCTCTCCAGTTCCGCCTTGTTCGCGAGCACCATCCATTCCGCTAGCGCGCGCTCGGTGATGTCAGAGAGCATCACCAGATGACCGATGAACCCGCCTCCCCTGCCAAAGATCGGGGAAATCCGCACTTCGGTGTACCGTGCGGGATCATGCACGGGTTCCGGGCCGTACGGCGGCGAGTCCTTTATGCTCCTGAGCCCGTCAGGCGTCCAGACCATTTCCTCGAGAGCTTCCACCGGTTGTTCAGGTTCGTCGCGCAGATTTGGCAATCCGGGCAGGACCTCCGACACCGGTCGATCCGGAGCTTCCTCACCGTTTGAGCATAGCCACTCGATCGCAGCGCGGTTGAAATCCAGAATATGACCGGTTTGACCTACGACAACATATGCACTCTGAAGTGCTTCGACCACCCTATCCCTGACGACAGGCGTGAGGTTGAGCAATTGGAACCGAAACAGACCCAGCGCGATGGCAAAGCCACCGACGACGAACCCTATCGGGGTCAGATCAAGGTAGCCAAACGGCGGAAGCCCAAGCATATAGAGGACGTTGCCTATCCACGGCGCTGCTATAGCGACCACCAGCGTCAGACTCTGCCATCGATAGCTCCGCAAGTTACCCTTCAGCCCTCGTATGATGATGGCCAAACCCACGATCAACAGTGTGTAACTGTAGGCCACATTGATCCAATACCAGCACCCAGGGATAATACGCGCGAACCATAATCCCCCTGATTCGGAGAGCTGAACATCGGACCACAATAGCCTCGTGAATGGGTAGGTCCAGGCCAAAAGGAGAGTCACTGCGGGCTGAATCGACAGCAAGGGGATCAGCTGCTGGGGGCGCTCAAGCCGGTCGTCGATCGCCGTGTAGCGGAGGGAAAAGGCCAACCATGCCCCCGGAATCACCGCGATCCCTAGGTATTGGATCTTGCCCCAGAGTATCTTGTCCGGGAGTGCGGGGGTGATCAGTTCCAGAGCATACCCGATAGCCCATATGGCAGCAGCCAACATGAGCACGGCAAACGGCCGCGCACCACGAACCGGCCATCTGTGCCATGCCGTCCATGCTAGATAGAGGGCGAAGAAAGCAGCGACGAGCATGGGTATGATGATACCCACAATACCTCGAGCCATATAGTGCCATTATACTCAGACACTCTACGGGCACAAAATCGGGCGGGATCTCGGGCCTACCTCAATAAGGGGCGAATCTGTGCAAGGGATACCACAAGACAGGCCCCGGACGGCGGAGCCTGTCTCTGAAAGCAACAAGATGTTGGAGCTGGACGTCGATAGGGCTAGATCAGGATGACTGGACGAGCTTCTCGATCCAAATCACTTGATCAACATCCCGGTCACCCAGAGCAGCAACATCCCGGCGACGACGCCAGAGAAGACGGTCATCGGCATAGGATGTTCTTCGGTGTCTCGACGAATCATGCCGGCGATCTCGTAAACCACCTCGAAGATAGCGCCGGTGCCGATGCCGAAGAACAGCACCGCCAACGTCGGTGACGGTGAAAACCCTCCGATCCATGCTCCCACAATCGCAGGCGCCCCGCCTAGCAGCCCCAACAACACCAGATGCTTGATGCGCGGCCGGTCACGGAGGATCGGCGCGATGATACCCAGACCCTCGGTGATGTTCTGAATGATGAATCCGACGACGAGGAAGGCGCCCAGAGCGATCTCTCCGAGATTATAGGCCGCGCCGATCGCTAATCCCTCGCCGAGGTTATGCAGGCCTATGCCAGCGGCGATCATGTAGGCCAAAGCCAACCGCCTCGAAGCCTCGCTGCCCCCGATCTCCTGCTGGCGCCGGGTGATCGCCATCAGGAGCAGAAACGTCGCCGTGACGCCGATGGCGGCCAGCCCAATGCCTTGAAAGGGACCGGGCACCCCAGCAGCTTGCTCGAGCACCTCGACCACGGTGTCCACGCCGAGAAACAGCAACAGGCCCGTCGTGACCGCCAGAAGAAACACCATCCAGCGCCGGCCCAGTTGCCGCAGGGCTGGGAACCAGAGCACACCAAGATAGACCGGAATCACCCCAACGTGGAGACCGATCAATGTAAATCCCAGGAAGACACGACCTGTCGGCTCAGGTGTGGCGAACGCCACAGGGATCTCTGTGTTGAACGCGATTGCGTTGCTCGTCAGAATCGTAAGGGTGTAGGCCTCACCTTCCACCCACTTGTAGTCGAGGTGTAATGTCGCTTGACCAAGCCGCGGGATCGTGGGACTGGGTTGGATCTCCATCGGCCATATGGCCTCGTTGATGATCACCTGCGCGACGGTAAGGGCCTCAGGCCCGCCATTGCGCAAAAGGAGGTCGATGCTACCTGGTTCCAGAATGAATAAGGAGCTCAGCCCTTCATGATCTCAAAGAGGTTCTCCGTCGTCGCCACCTGAAGAAAGGCCTTGAGGAACACCTGAGGCGGCATCGACGCGATGAGCATCAAGTTCTCCCAAGGTGTGGAACTCTCATCAAGGAAGCGCAGGATGTGATCGATAGGGTTGCGTTTGAACATAGCGCCGAAGGCAGTCCCGAGGTGATCACCGTGACGGGCAATCACCTTGAGAAGCACGGCGTCGAGCACATCATAGAGGTCAGGATCGTCGGGCACGTCAAAGGGATGACCGTGAAGCAGCAGCGAGTTGATGATTTCCTCGCAGTCCTTCTGAACCCGCATAAAGGCGTAGCCCGTCGAGGGCTTGATCCGACCGGCCCGCGCTCCGATGGCCATCACCCGGCGTCCCAGGGCGCGCTCCAGCGGATCGTCGGTAATCGGGACCGAGCCCGCCTCTTCGGCAGCGATCTCGTACTCCGTCACGGCGAGGACATCAGATAGATAGGCCCGCAAGGCCGCCTCATAGTCGCCGCGGCGCAACACGTCCCTGGAAAAGATCGTGTATTCCACCAACGCACGATCTTCGGTGAAGGGGAGGACGTAGAAAAAGCGCATCTCGCCGGTCTGGGGCGTGCGAAAATCCATCAAGGTGACGGTCCGCGCGTCAAAGGTCGGGGCGCGGGTGACCACCTCCCAACCTCGAAAGTGCATCTTCAGGTATTGGTAGGGCCCCTCTACAGTGGGTCGCGCCGGCAAACTACCAAAGACCCACTTACCGCAGATCGGTTCGCCATCGACGACGACGCGCGCCGCTTTCCGAGCGTCCTCAATCGCGTCGACATGGCCCCGCAGGAAGTGGACCCCGGGTGATGCTCGCTCAGGCGAGGTGTGCATCGTCTGCACTGTCGGCAAGCCATCACTTACCCCAAGCTGACGGCGCGCGCACTCGTAGAAGTCGATCCCCCGGATCACGTGGTAGCGGTACTCGCCCAAGGGGATCGTCTTTGGACATCCGTCCTCACCCACCACCTGCAGCCGATCCCAAGATCGCCAGATCGCCGCGTCGAAGATCGTCGGCCGGTTGGCCCAAAAGCCCCACGTCCGGTCATTCTGCTTTTTGGGATCGCGATCGACGATCAGGATCGAACGTTCCCGCAGCGGCGTGCGGACCATATGGCAGGCCAGGCTCAAACCGGCCAGCCCACCTCCGGCGATGACGAAATCATAGGTCTGCTGTGAGGCCATCGTCACACCCCACCTCGACCGACCGCCGTCCTAAACGTGACCTCTAACTCGCATCGTGCAGTATCCGCTCCGTCGTCAGCTTTGCCGAGAGTAGCACGATAGGCAGACCTGTGCCCGGATGGGTACTGCTGCCCACGAAGTAGAGATTCTTGTAACGACGGTGACGGTTCTGCGGTCGTAGGTAGCCCACCTGAGTGAAATTGTGACTCAGGCCAAAGGCCGCCCCTTTGGCCAGATTGAAGGCGCTCTGCCAAGTACGCGGCGTGTAGACCACCTCAAACTTCAGATGTTCGTCTAGGTCGGTTACGCCAAGCTTAGCCAACCGCGACAACACGCTGGACCTAGCATGAGCCGTCAGGGCAGCCCAGTCCTGCTCTACCTCATCGGACAGATGGCCGATCGGCACCAGCACCATCAGTGTGTCGGAACCAGCGGGCGCTGCCTCCGGATCGGTACGGGCCGGGGCGTGGACGTAGAAGCTGATGTCGTCAGGCAACGTGTGTTCTTTGAAAATGCTGTCGAAGCTGGCCTTGTACTGACCGGCGAGGAAGACATTGTGATGTTCAAGCTCCGGATAGACCTTGTCGACGCCCCAGTAGAACATAAGCGAGGAGCACGTGTACTTCAGGTTGTCGAGCCGCCGGATGACGGCCTCGTCGGTGGGCAGCAAATGCTTATAGACGTAGGGGAGGTCGGCGTTCGCGATCACCAGATCAGCCGCTATCCGCTCACCCCCTTCCAATTCCACGCCGCTGGCGCGCCGATCATCCACGCGGATCCGCGTCACCGGCGCGTTGTAGCGGAAGGTCACACCTCGCGCCTCTGCGATCTCGACCAGCGTCTCCACAGCACGATAGAGTCCGCCCATTGGAAACCAGACACCGTTGACCATCTCGGTATATTGGAGCAGAGAATAGGTAGCCAAAGCCTCATAGGGACTCAGGCCCAGATACATATCCTGGAAGGTAAAGGCAGCCCGCAGATGCGGGTCATCGAAATAACGTGAAACGCTATCGTAATGCTTGACCAGCGCCTTGAGCTGGAAGAGCAACGGGAGGTTCGCTGGGCTGAAGTACTGCAGGATATTGTAGAAGTTGCGTCCTACGAAGTACTGGACGGATTTGTGATAGTTGCGATACCCCTCAGCCAGATACCGCAGTAGCGCCCGGAAGCTACCGCGCTCGCGCGCTTCAAGCTGCTCTTGCATCACGTGAAGATCGGAGGTCAAGAGAATCTCAAATCCGTCATCGAACCGCACCCGGTAGGTCGGATCGATGCGTTTCAGATCCAGGTGATCCTCCATCCGCTCACCCAACGCCGCGTAGGTCTCCTCGAAGATCTCGGGCATCAAGAAGAGCGTCGGGCCCACATCGAAGCGGTGACCATCTCGCACCAACTGCGCACACCGACCGCCCGGCACCGCGTTCTTCTCCAGCACCGTTACCTCGTAACCGCTGGTAGCCAACCTGGCTGCCAAGACAATACCCCCGAGTCCAGCACCCACAACAACCGCTTGCTTGCCCGTCTCCAAGATCACACCCCTTTCTTCAGTGACCACGTCTCAGCGTCCGGCACGATGGATGATCAGTCCCAGCCCCAGCGAAATCAGAATGGTCGGCCATATCAACTCCACATGGCCCACCCCCACAAAGAACAGGACAACCATGAGGATCAGATAGCCCAAAATGCTATGCTCATAGACCGGGACCAGGATCCGCACGAGGACATCGAGAGCGACTAGAGCACTGGCTCCCAAGAAGATCAACGTCCACACCGTGTCCCGAAACGGGAGATCCCACCGCATATCAAAGGCCCCGAAGGTGATAGCGTCGAGATAGCCCAGGTTCTCCAACAGGAGCACCACCCCGGCCCACACAAAGACCAATGCCCAGATCAAGGCATCAAGGTTGACCGGGCGCGAGCGACTAACTCCATCGGTCCCCTCTTTGGGCTCCGGCGCAGCTTCGTCGTTCACTTGGATGCTATCATCATCTCGCTTATCCATAGACCATCTCCTACCCAAGGACGGACACAACGTCAGGCATCCTCACTCCCGTCAGCTGCGCGAGCATAAACAACCTCGCCGTCAACCACGACCAGTTCGACAACCGTCCGGTAATCAAAAGGATGTCCGCTGAAAACCACCACATCGGCGTCCTTGCCGGCTTCCAAGCTGCCCACGCGATCCTCCACACCGATCACCTCGGCCGGATAGATCGTGATGGCCTTTAGGGCCTCCTCCTCCGGCATGCCCTCGCGCACTGCCAGGGCAGCGTTGATTGTGAGGTATTTCACGGCGGACATCTCGTCCGTCTGAATTGCGACTTTGACCCCGGCTTCTGACATGATGCCGGGATTTCGGGGCGTCATGTCCTTTAACTCCAACTTACTTCGGGAGAAAAGAATCGGGCCGGCCGTGACGGGGATGCCCTTCTCGGCTAGGATATCAGCAATCTTATACCCTTCGGTTGCGTGTTCCAGGGTCAGATCTAGGTCAAACTCCTCGGCGATCCGAATCGCGGTCAGCATGTCATCAGCCCGGTGCGCGTGAACGCGGGCCTTCATCTCCCGCCTCAAGACCTTTCCAAGCGCCTCCATCTTGAGGTCGCGATCCGGCGGCGTCGGCTCATCGCCGGCGTCCTCGCCGGCCTCCACCTTCTTCTGATAGTCGGCCAACTTCGCCTCATAGCGCTCCCACTTGCGGTGATAATTCTGTGCCGATATCAACGCCTCGCGCAGGAGCGCGGCATTGGCCATGCGCGTCGACGGCGCGCGTTTCTGCGAACCATAGACACGGCGAGGATTCTCGCCTAACGCCATCTTCATCCCAGCCGGCTCCTTCAGCACCATCTGCTCCACGCTGGGTTTGGGCAGCGTCTTGAGACAGACCCATTGCCCGCCGATCAAGTTCGCGCTACCTGGGCCGGTCAACACCGTGGTCACACCGGCCTCCAACAACTCACGGAACGCCGGCTCCTCTGGGTGAACCGCGTCCAGCCCCCGTAACTGGGGCGTGATGGGATCCGTTACCTCATTGCCGTCCGAGTGATCCCAACCCACCCCATCGTGAAAGATACCGACGTGGCAGTGAGCGTCGATCAACCCAGGCATGACGACTTTGCCTGAGACATCGTAGACTTCAGTTCCCTCGGGAATCTCAATATCCCGCCCCACGGCGACGATATGCCCATCATCAATCAACAGCACACCGGGATCGAGCGTGACCCCTGTCATCGTCATTATCTTACCACCGACAATCGCGATCATGCATCCTCCTTGAGGCGAATTTCTCATCGATCAATGCGCTTCCGTGAGATTATAAGACGGTGCCGGCGATTCGCAACATAATCATCCCCCGGCGTGGATCCTTCAGCGGAAATGTCAACAGTGGATGCGCTGATCAGCCTGTGCGAGCGCCAAGAGATCCCCGAGCTGAAGCTCACCCGGCACGAGCATGTCGGGAGTGCAGACCCTGGGGACAGCTACTGGGTTTGAGCGAATGGAAAGAGCCCCCGCTGATGGCGGGTGCGGCTTCGCCTACAAGACCGGCGCACCTTGAAGG
>JBNGDU010000165.1:0-18278 GCA_049975025.1 Anaerolineae bacterium | reverse complement strand
TCCACCGCACATGGACTGCTTTCGCAGTCGTGCTCATAAAACTAAACGGTTACGTGACTTCTTGCCGGTGTTGCTGATCATCCTGGGCCTCTTCCTTCTCATCCGCGCGATCTTTGGCACACGAAGGCAGCGGTGAGTTGATGTCTTATCTTCAGGAGGTATAGCGATGCGACGAGGTGCAATCTGGGGGCTCATTCTGCTTCTCATTGGGGCCTTGCTCTTACTTGATAACCTTGGATTCCTCGGTTTTCTGGGCGTCAGTGTCTGGAATCTCATCTGGCCCCTGGCGTTGATCGCCCTGGGTGTGTGGTTCCTGCTGGGCGCGCGCCGAAGTGGCCGAACGCTGGAAACGGAGGCGTTGGTCATCCCTTATGAGGGCGAGGAGCAAGCGAAGATTCACATAGACTACGGCGCCGGAGAGCTCCGCATTGAGGGTGACGCGCCGCTGGGCGAGCTGTTGAGCGGCACGTTCTCTGGGGGGGTGGCCCACGAAGCCCGTCGCAGTGACAACATCGCGACGATCCGGCTCTGGTCGCCGGCCCGGTTCTACGGCCCGTGGGACTGGACATCGAACACACGCCGCCGATGGGACGTGCACTTGACCGCGGAGACACCGCTGAGTCTCTCCGTCAAGACCGGCGCCAGTGACACCCGGCTCAACCTGGAGGACCTCCAGGTGACGCGCCTTCACATCGACTCTGGTGTGAGCTCAACTCACATCAGGCTACCGGCCCACGCCGGCTACACCGAGGTCACCGGCTCCAGCGGCGCAGCGTCGCTGAGCCTGCGGGTACCCGAGGGCGTCGCAGCCCGTATTCGAACCCAAGGCGCCCTCTCAAGTGTCACAGTGGACCGCGGGCGGTTCCCGCGCCGCGCCGACGTCTTCGAGTCACCGGACTATGAGTTGGCGGAGAATAAGGTCGACATCCGGCTCGACATCGGCGTGGGCTCGATCGACGTTCGATAGTCGAGTCGGCACCACTTGAGATGATCCCTGCTCTTAGCTATCTGAAGGAGTGTAACCTATGAAGATCCTGCGTTCGCGTGTCTTGTGGGGTGCCCTGCTTGTCGTGATGGGCATTCTCTTCCTGCTGGAAAGCCTGAACGTCCTGGTCCTCGGCGCTGCGTGGGCCATTCTCTTTGCGCTCGTCGGGTTGGCATTCGCCTACACGTTCCTGGAAAACCGTGAGCAGTGGTGGGCCATCATCCCAGCCATGACGCTGCTTGGGATCGGTGCGCTCATCGCCGTGGACGCCCTGCTGCCTGAACTTGGCGACCTCCTGGGCGGCTCGATCTTTCTGCTGGCGCTCAGCCTGAGCTTCCTGATTATCTACGTCGTGACCGGCGCTGAACAATGGTGGGCTATGATCCCCGGTGGCATCCTCCTGTCGCTGGCATTGCTTATAGGTGTGGAGCCCTATATCGGGGACGACGTCTTCGCCGGGCTCTTCTTGCTGGCCATCGGCTTGACTTTCGCCATCGTCTATCTCGTGTCGACGCCCGAGGGACGTATGACGTGGGCCCTGATCCCGGCGGGCATCTTGGCGCTGATCGGCTTGATCTTGCTCTCCGCCGCGACCCAGCTTATCGCCTACATTTGGCCGGTCGTCCTTATCGTCATCGGCGCCTACCTGCTACTGCGCAACGTCGGGAAGTGACGCTCGCGTGCACGGGCAGAATTAGGAGTGTTAGGAGAATCTATGACCAACGGTAAGACAAACCGCATCACCCGCAGCCGGTCTGATCGTATGATCGCCGGTGTCTGCGGTGGATTAGCCGAATACCTACGTATCGACGCGACCCTTGTGAGACTCTTCTTCGTTCTGCTGGCCCTGGGTGAAGGAATCGGCGTATTGCTCTACGTCATCCTTTGGCTTATCATGCCGGATGAAGAAGAGGCGGACCGCCGAATCGACACCACGGTTCGCGAGGGCGCCGCCGAGATGGGACAGCGTGCGGTGGGTATAGGCAACGATCTTCGCCGCGCCGCAACCCACCCCCATCCACAGACGATCGTCCTTATCGGGGCCGTCCTGATCTTCATGGGCGCGTTCTACCTTCTGGACAACCTTAACATCCCGGGCCTGCAGTGGCTCGACATCGATCTCCTATGGCCGCTCCTCCTGATCATCGGAGGCGTGGCGCTACTCGTGAGACAGAGGGGGTGAGGCAATATGAACAGTGAGAACCGCCGTCACATCAGCTTGGTTGGCCCAACGCTCCTGATCGGGCTGGGCCTGATCCTGTTGCTCAACAACCTGGGCTATCTCAACTGGAGCCTCTGGGACGCCCTGCGGCTGTGGCCCATTCTGCTCATCGCCGCGGGCCTGGAGGTACTGGTGGGCCGTAGGTCCCTCCTGGGGTCCGTGCTCGCAGCCATCTTCCTCCTGGTCCTTCTAGTCGGCAGCATCTGGCTCTTCGGTACCGTATCCGGTCGGGGTGTCGCAGCCGAGACCGTTGAGATCAGCTATCCGCTGGACGGTGCCGAGACGGCGGAGATCCTGCTCGGGCCCGGCGTTGGCGAGCTGACCGTCAGGGCGCTATCTGACTCCGCGAACCTCATCGAGGGCGCGATCCACCTGAGGCAGAACGAGACGCTTACCCGCCGATATCAGTCCGGAGAGAGCGCCCTGGTCGCCCTGGAGATAGAGGGGTCCCACCGCTACGTAGGAACCGGGCGCGGGAGCACGTGGGATCTAGGACTCAACAGCGAGGTGCCCCTGGATCTGACGACCGACATCGGCGTCGGCGAGATGACGCTTGACCTCAGCCGGCTCACGCTGGACGAGGCCACCGTTGACTTCGGCGTCGCTCAAGTCGAGATCTCATTGCCGCGCGAGGGCGACGTCGAGATCAGCGTGGACGGCGGCATCGGCACGGTAGTTGTGCACGTGCCTAGCGACACCGGGATTCGTGTTCGGGCCGACGCCGGGCTGGTGACCCGGGACTTCCCCGAGGGCTACAACCGCGAGGGCGACGTCTACACCTCACAGAACTACGCCGATGCGGAGACCAGGATCGATATGACCATCGGGCTCGGGATTGGCACGATCACCGTTCGGGAAGGGGTTGGGGACTAGGCAACTCCGCGTGAGAAACCCGAGCTATCAACCAATAAGACGTAGCGAGCAAACGACACGTCGTGCGCCCGTTGCTCTTTACTCGTTTCTGGTCACTGGTTACTCGTTCTGCCCCGTTTGACTATTCCTCAACTCCGTCTACCCTTGCGAAATGACGACCACACCAAGGCGTCACCATACCGTGTTCTCTCAAAAGGAGGCTTAAAGTGAAGACGACAGAGGATCTCAAGGCGGCATTCGCAGGCGAGTCACGGGCGAACCGGAAATACCTGGCATGGGCCAAGCAGGCGGAGCGGGAAGGCCACCCCAACATCGCTAAGCTCTTCCGGGCCGTTGCAGCTGCGGAGACCGTCCACGCCCACAACCACTTCCGGACCTTGGGCGAGGTTCGCTCAACAGCCGAGAACCTGGAAGCGGCGATCACGGGCGAACACTACGAGGTCAAGACGATGTATCCGGATTTCATCGAGGATGCGAAGGCCGAGGAGCATCGGCGCGCCATCCAGACCTTTGAATGGGCATGGGAGGTCGAGAAGATCCACGAGCAGCTTTACGCCAGTGCGCTGGCGGATCTGCAGAAGGGCAATGGTGAGGCCAAGGACGTCACCTACTGGGTCTGTGGCGCCTGCGGTCACACCCACGTCGGTCAGGCGCCGCCCGAGCGCTGCCCGGTCTGCAATGCCCTGGCGAAGGGCTATATGAAGATTGACTGATATGGGCGGTCGAGTGACCAGGGACGATGGATAAATCGTCATTGGCGTGCGATGGACACTTCCTAATCGGACTGCTATCCTGTATTCAGGCCCGGGGCTTCACGTCCCCGGGCCTGCTCTGTGGACTTAGCGGGTGAGCGTAAGGCTGCGACCAGACCTTCCCCCGTCTATCGTCCGCAGTGCATCTCGATCGTCAGCCTTCGCTCGCTACTCGTTTGCCCTGACCTATACGACCAGGGCAATATCCTCACCGCCGATTCTGTAATAGACTGTCACAAGGGACAACGCTTTCTGTAGAGGACATCGTGGCTGATTTGTTTGATTCGAAGATGCTGGGCGACCTGCTTCTCCAGCACGTCGACGCGCCTCCCTCCTCCCTGAGCTTCACGCCCGTCAGAACGGGCAAGCATAACCGCTCCTTCTGGGTGGACAGCGACGCAGGTCGGTTCGTCCTGCGTATCGCTCCGCGCGATGACACGCCCGATGATCCGCGCTTCCTCTTCTACGAACGCCTGATGATGCGGCAGGAACCGGCGCTTCACGCGCTGATCGCATCGGAGACTGAGCTGCCGGTCGCTGAGATCCTCGCTGCCGACTTCAGTCGGCGGAGGATCGATCGAGACTACCTCCTAATGCGAGCGTTGCCCGGCACGCCAATGAGCGACGCCTATGACCTGGGCCGTGAGGAAAGGAGCCGGGCGCTCTACCAGGTCGGTCGGCTCCTTCGCGAACTGCATACGTTGAACGCAAGAGAACACTTGGATACTGCTCCGGCGGTGGACGGCGCTGTCTACGGCTACCTGGGCGCTCACCACCCGATGGAGGGCCAGACGAACTGGGCCGACGCCTTCCACGTGATGTGGAATAAGCTGTTGGACGATGTCGTTGCCTGCGGGACCTACACTAACGACGAGGCCCGTCAGTATCGCAAGCTCCTGGACACGTACATCACGCTCTTTGACCGCCCGGTCACGCCCAGCCTGCTCCACATGGATGTGTGGAGCCAGAACATCTTGGTGGATCGACACGGCAACGTCACCGGCTTGGTCGACTTCGATCGTGCCCTGTGGGGCGATATCGAGATCGAGTTTGCCGTACTAGACTACTGTGGAATCAGCGAGCCGCCTTTTTGGGAGGGTTATGGGAAGCCGCGAGATACTTCGCCAGAGGCGACGATCCGTCAGCGCTTCTACCTTCTCTACGAGATCCAGAAGTACATGCCGATTCGTGTCTGGCGGAGCAACCGTCCGAAGGATGCTTTGCGCTACAGAAGGACCTGCCGATCTCTGGCAGCGCAGTTGAACTGAAATCACGCTACACAGAGCCCACGCACACCCAAACGACGCCGAGCGCGAGGTTACCCAACTGTGCAGGGAAACCGATTGCAACGTCGGGAACCGATCCAAGAACGCTGTTGCAACTTCGACCACGCCTGTGCGTAATGAGTATGTAACAACAATCAACGCATGGGAGGGAAGTGATGACTGACGAGAGAAAGCGAACGCCTTGGCTCCTTTGGCCCTTTGTCGCTATCGGACGCCTGATCGCGTGGATCCTGCAGCTTACAGGCCGCTTCGTGGCCGCCATCCTGGGCCTGGTCTTCATGATTGTCGGCGTTCTACTCACAGTAACCGTTGTCGGCGCCGTGGTTGGGCTGCCACTGATTGTCTTCGGCTTCATGCTCATGGTGCGGAGCATTTTCTAGAGACCGAAGGTCCCGAGACGGTCAGGACGTGCCGCTGGCTGCCGGAAGCTGGGTGGTCGGCGCCTAGAGGCTCGTAATAGGCACTTCAGTACCGTGCTTCTTGCGCGAATTTAGATGGTTGGGCATTGGATGTTGGTATAGACGCCGGCGCCGTGCCGCAGGCGGCGCGGAGTCTCCCCGCAGACTGAAAGCCTCCAAACGGGAAACTGGGAACCAATAACTGGGAACTGACATGTCGCCCATCATCGAAACACAACAACTCACTCGCCACTTCGGACATGACATCATCGCCGTTAGCGAGCTCACCCTTGCCATCCACAGCGGCGAGGTCTTCGGTTTTCTCGGCCATAACGGGGCCGGCAAGACCACGACCGTCCGGCTGCTCAACGGCATCCTCGCGCCGACCTGCGGGAGCGTCCGAGTGCTCGGGCTCGATCCCGTGGACGAGGGCCCCAAGGTTCGCCGCCACACCGGCGTGCTGACCGAGACGCCCTCCCTGGAGGAGAGACTGACGGCCCGGGAGACGCTTCACGTCTACGGAAAGCTCTACGGCGTCGCCGATACAGAACGCGGACGCCGAGTCGACGCGCTTCTCGACGAGTTCGGTCTGAGCGAGCGCGCCGACGAGTACGTCGGCGGCTTCAGTAAAGGCATGCGGCAGCGCCTGGCGCTGGCCCGGACGTTGATCCACCAGCCCCGCATCCTCTTCCTTGACGAGCCTACCACCGGTTTGGACCCCGTCGGTCGTCGCAGCGTCCACGAGCTGATCACGCAGCTCAGCAGCACCGACGGTCGCACCGTCTTCCTCTGCACCCACGACCTTATGGAGGCGCAACGTCTCTGCAGCAGGGTCGGGGTGATGGAACAGGGCCGGCTAGTCGCGCTGGGAACACCAGTGGAGTTGGCCCGCGACCTGCGGCACGGCATCCAGCTGAAGATCAGGATGAGCGCCCCGCCGCCCAAGACCTTCGACGGCAGGGGTGTCGCAAGAGAGGTCACGACCGGCACCTGGGACGCTGACACGAGGACCGTGACCTTCGCATTGCGTAGTGAGGACGCCATTCCTGACCTCATTGAGGCCTTGGTCCACGCCGGGGCGCGAATCTACCAGGTGACCCCACAGGAGCCGACGCTGGAGGATGTCTACTTCGCCATCCACGATCAGGATACATCCCAGGAGAGAAGACCGTGATCAACACGTCCCAATCCAGATCGCCTGGATTCGATTGGCAAGCTATCCTGGCCATCGCGACGCGCGACATTCGCATCGTCAGTCGGAGCAAGGGCGTACTTCTGCCCATGATCCTGGTGCCGTTATTGCTGCTAGTGATCATGCCCGCGGCCTTCGGACTCATCGCTCCACACGTGGACGTCTCCAACGAATTGGAGGATCTGGAGACGTTCCTGGAGATGATGCCCACGCCGCTGAGCGCGGAATTCGAGGGCTACACCCCCGGCCAGACGATGTTGGCTGCTATGTGGCTCTACTTCTACGCCCCGCTCTTCCTCATCATCCCGACGATGACTGCCAGCGTCATCGCGGCCGGCAGCTTCGCCGGGGAGAAGGAGCGGAAAACGCTGGAGGCTTTGCTTTACACACCAACAACCGACGCAGAGCTCGTCCTGGGCAAGATGCTGGCGGCGTGGATTCCGGCTATCCTCGTGAACATCGCGGGCTTCCTCCTCTACGGGACGGTCGTCAACGCGACGGCCTGGGGCACGATGGGCGGGCCCTTCTTCCCCAACACAATGTGGCTCGTTCTAGTCTTCTGGACGGGGCCGGCTGCGGCCGGTCTGGGCCTGGGTAGCACAGTCTTGGTCTCTTCGAAAGTCAATACCTATCAGGACGCCTACCAGCTCAGCGGGCTTGTCGTGCTGCCCATCATCATCCTGATCTTGGGCCAGTTGGGCGGCGTCGTCTACTTGAGCCCCGTCTTCGTCTTCGCGGCCGGCCTGCTGCTCTGGGTGGTGGATGCCGTCATACTTTGGTTTGCAACCCGCACATTCCAGCGAAGTGAGATCGTGGCGCGGCTTTAGTGCAATTCCCAGTTGTCGGTAATCAGTTTGCGATTCTCTCTTGTAGCCGTCCCCCCTCGCGCGGCGTCGTGATACTGGATGCCTCTTCCCGCTTGACGGCCACAACGGCGCCCATATCATCTTCGCAGCCGCCCCTTCAGCGCAAAGGAGATCCACCTGCAGATCAAGCGAGATCCTTGGGACCTGATCGTCCTGGATGGCAAAAGCGGCAAAGCCACACCGCGTGACTTCGAGAACGACAGCGGAGAGTCGCGGTGCAGGTCGCGCGCCGCGCGACCAAGGTGATGGGTCTGCCCTTCGGCGGCGCACTCCAGATCCAGGCCGCCGCCGGAGCTGGTGCGCGTAAGCGTAAGCTTTCACCTTTGGCGCAAGCACCCAATCACCAGTCATTGCCAGAGCTGGGCCCACGTTACCACCGAATGCGCCCCCTCAGCCCCCTTGTCCCTCGCGGTTTCTGCCCTAAAATGAACTCAGATAACGTTGGAGACGATAGGATGACCGTGGAAATCAGGTAGGAAACGTGAACAAACAGGGAGAGCGAAACGCAGAGCGCACATCCGGCGGACAGAGCTGGCGCAGCGCCCCCATCGGCAAGGAGGAAGGGGGCAAAGAGAAAGCCATCGCGGCGGGCACCGTCCTCCTCATGGGACTTGCGATCGTATTGCTGGTAGCGAGTATCGTGCTTGTGATGATACCGCTGGCAGACGGAGCCGACAGCTTCGGTGAGTTCGCAAAGTCCATCACGTCCGCCCACGCTTTTCTGGTCGTGCTTATCCTGGTGTTTTTGGTCCCGATGGTGATCGTCTTCGCCATGACCTATCGGCGCCTGACCGGCAGGGAGCGCCCGCGATGGGTGGAGGTCGATGCCGTCTGCAGCGACCATCAGCTTCTACCGGTCGTCAATTACACGGAGGAAGGTGAGGTCCACGGATGGAGCTATCGCTTGCTCTGCTCATTCCAAATCGGCGACAGAACTTACCACGTGACGCCGCACGGCCACGATGGTCATCAATTTCACCTTTTCAAATCACAGGGCGCCGCGATCAACTTCCTGAGAAACTACATCACCTCCGAAGGAAAATGCAAGCTGCTGGTCAACCAAACTAACCCCCAACAGACGAGGCTCCCCGGAGAGAAGAGCTGAGACCGCCGTAGAACGCAAAACCGCACAGCTTGCGGAGTAGCTGTGCGGTTGCACTGTTCAGCACGGTTTCGGTTATGATCTACGCAATGAGACCGCCCCGATGTGCTGCTTCCTTTACCCGAGATGGGCGTGGTACAAAGGTCTGAGCGCGGCTTAGACCTTATACGATAGGTCGGACTTCAACGGCCCTGGGACCTTTGGGGCTATCTTCAATCGAGAACTCAACGCGCTGGTTCTCCTGAAGAGAGCGGAACCCGCCGCCCTGAATGGCCGAGAAATGGACGAAGACATCATCGCCCGAATCGCGGGAAATGAAGCCATATCCCTTGGCGTCGTTAAACCATTTGACGGTGCCTGTTTCTCGTTCTGTCACTTCTATGCTCCTTAAGCTAATTGGACTATACGCGGGCGAAGCAGCAAGGGCAGAAAACAAACGGACCGGCCAGTCTCCGCAAGCCTGGTCAGTCCGAGATGTGCAGCCAAAACTTACTTCGTCCTACACTGTAATCATACCACGGTTTCCAGGAAATGCAAGCACCACTGGGCCACTGGACCGGAGATGATGGCGTGATTCGGTCGATGTGATGCCGGCGCGCACCGGCGTCGGCCATACGCCTCAAACGCTCGCAAGTACCTCCCGGATGTCGTCACGCGCTAGTGTCTGGGGCAGCGGATCCTCCTCCTCGTTTGGCCATCGAATGAGCCGGATCTCGCCCTCAACGATCTCAATGCCGGTGATGTCCCCATCGGGATAGCATGAGCAGCCGGTGTTGAAGTAGCACGGCACCGCAAAGTCGATGCCGAACTCCCCTTTGGGTTTGTCTCGAGACTGAGTACGCACCCACTCCAGTTGCGCCATCAACTCGGCCTCGGCTTCGATCTGCGCTGGGCTCGGAGAATCGCCAGACGTCCGGCGCAACTCGATCAGATCGTCCTCGATCTGAGCCTCCAGCGATTGCGACTTAAATGCGGGCTCGTGCGTATGCCCCGCCATCATCACCAGCCTGGGCTTCTTCTCGGCCCAGGCATACATCGCTTGGTTCAGCTTGTGCGTCAGGTTCCAACTTGTCGCCGGCGTCGTGGGCATGATGTCCGTGAGTCGCTGAATAGGGCGCCAGATGTATCGAATCACAAGCTTAGCCAACCACGCCCACTGATCGGCCTTGAGATCGCCTTGATGACCGTGGATCAGGAAGAGCTCGCCAAGTTTCTCGTCACCGTCCTGGATATCGAGCAACAGGCTCTCGTGGACCCTGAGCGGGGGCGATCCGTAGAGGGGCGCCAGATAGGACTTGACGGCATCCTTGTATTGCCACATATCATCGTGGTTGCCCCAGAGGCGGATGTAACGCCCCTCGTGATGATACCGCGCCTCCAGCTCGATGGCGTGCTCGTAGGCCTCCAAAACCGGTTCCGGTCGCTCCTCCCAAAGCTCCTCTACGTCGCCCAACAGAACCAGTGTGTGTCCAAGTTTGTAGTAGTAAGCAAGGGCAGCGTTGTAGGCCCTCTCACTTCGTTGAAAGTCATCCGCCCCATTTCTCGCGCCACGATGCAGATCCGAAAAGATCATATAGCGATCACTGACGATATCGAGCGCGCGTCGCTCCCCGCCCGACACGCGTCTCATAGCTTGCGCTAGAGCGACATCCAAAGCCCACGCGACGCGCCGCACGTACCGGTGCTTCGCTGTAGCCCCTTGTTCCTTCTTCGGAATCGATGGTCTCACAGAATCTGACATATCGACTGGCACTACTTAGGTCGGTAAGGATCGCCTGACTCAGACTTAGCCGCGCGACCGGATGTAACGCTCTTGCCTGTCAGCAACTCGCGCATCCGCCCGCCCTGCTCCTTGCACCAACGGAAGATCGTCGCGATGTCCCAGCCGATGCAGAAGTGGCGCACGCCCATGTCCAAATAGCGCTCTGCTTGTTCGAAACTTCCGATTTCCACGCGGGGATGAACGCCCGCCGCCAGCGCGCGCTTGATCATATCCCGGTGCGCAGCCTGTACCTCCTCACTCCCGCCCTGACCGGGCTTGCCAATGCTCACCGAGTAGTCGCTCGGACCGAACTGGACCATATCGACACCGGGCACGTTCAGGATCTCGTCAAGGTTGTCCACAGCCGGCTTCTTCTCAATCATCAACGCGATCACGACCTCATCCAGAGCTTTCGCCCACGCCGGAGAACCGCCCTCCATAACGTAGCCTACGCTACGGCGCATCGCAGCGCCGTGGACGCCGCCCGATGTGGGCATCTCTGAACGCACGAGCCGTACACACTCACGAGCATCATCGGCTGTGCGCACGTCGGTGAAGAGCACGTTCTGGATTCCTGCGTCGATGGACCGCTGGGCGATGAAACCGCGCGTCTGCTCCTCGACCTTCATCATGCCCGACATATCGGGAAAGAGGTCCAGCGCTCGCCCGATGTTGTCCAAGCCCTCCAGACTGAACGACGAGTATTCGCCCACGTACTCGACGTAGTCGAACATCCCTGAATGGCCAATGATCTCCACTACTCCGGGCCAGGGCGAGATCACGTGAGTTCCCAATGAAGGCTCACCGGCGTCGAGTAGATCCCTGAGTTTGTTGGGTCGCATCGCTAAGCTCCTTAAGGTGCTGTTCTCGATAGTCAAATTCATACCTCGCTAATCAGAGTTTACCCGCGAAAAGCTAAGTCGCAAGGCGATACAGCCGATAGGAGACGGCATCGCACGGCGCAAGGCGACGAATGCTGCGTGAAACTTGCAGATATGAGAGGGAAGGCACAGGGCGTCATCTTCAGGCTAACGTGGCGTGTGCGCTCTCAGCGGATCTTGTCATGTGAGCAGGATAGCCTACCATAAGCAGCACACGAACACCGTCCAGCCGTTCAGATACACCTGAAAAGGAGAGGCCAACAAATGGAAGAGGAGTTCATCCGACAGGAAGCAGTGCAGCGCCCCGAAGCGCGCTCGGACCCACGTCTCGACTGGTGGCGCGATGCCAAGTTCGGCTTGTTCATCCACTGGGGGTTGTACGCCGTCCCCGCGGGAACCTGGCGAGGCGAGAAGATCGCCGGCATCGGGGAGTGGATCATGAAGCGGGCCCAGATCCCCGTCACTGAGTACGAGCAGCTTGCCGAGGAGTTCAACCCCGTCGAGTTCGACGCCGACGCCTGGGTTAAGATGGCAAAGGACGCGGGACAGCGCTATATCGTCATCACAAGCAAGCACCACGATGGCTTCTGCATGTACCACTCGCAGGTGACCGACTACAACATCGTCGATGCCACCCCCTTCGATCGCGATCCCATCGCCGAGTTGGTAGAAGCCTGCCGGCGCCACGGCCTAAAGCTGGGCTTCTACTACTCCCAGACGCAGGACTGGCACCATCCCAATGGCGACGGCAACAATTGGGACTACGTCGAGGAGGAGAAAGACTTCGACAGCTACGTGGAGAACTACGTCAAGGAACAGGTACGGGAGCTGCTGACTCGGTATGGGCCCATCTGTCTCATCTGGTTCGACACGCCCAAACGCATGACCGAAGCGCAGAGCCGCTCCCTGCTCGCGCTGGTCCACGAGCTCCAGCCGGACTGTCTGGTGAGCGGCCGGGTGGGCAATAGCCTGGGCGACTACACCTCCACCCGCGACAACAAGATCCCGCCCGTCGCCGTCGAGACCGATTTTGAGACCCCGGCGACGATCAACGAAACCTGGGGCTTTAAGGATTACGACCACAATTGGAAGTCGATTGAGGACATGACCAAGAAGCTGGTCGACATCGTGAGCAAGGGCGGTAACTACCTGCTCAACGTCGGCCCCACAGCTGAGGGCGTGATCCCCAAGGCCAGCATCGGGCGGCTCCTTGGCATAGGAGCCTGGCTCGACGTCAACGGTGAGAGCGTCTACGGCACACGCCCCGGGCCGATCCAGGGCCTTGACTGGTGCCGCTCCACCGTCAAGGGAAACCGCCTCTTCCTCCACGTCTTCGAGTGGCCCGAAGGCGGCTTGATCGCCCTCGACGACGAATCCGGGCACATAGAACGCGCTTACCTGCTGGGCGACCCGGCGCAGGAGCCCCTACCCATCACCACAACCGACGACATCATCGAGATTCAGGGTCCGATCACCGCGCCCGACCCTATCGACACCGTCGTGGTCCTGGAATGATCGGCAGTGCTCTGGTGCACCCGCTAGGTGCGCCCCACTACCAGGAAGGAGGGCGCACCTAGTAAGATCGTCGCGCGCACGGGATCAGGCAGCATCCAATTGCGCGAACTTAGTGGCTCGAGTGAAACCTATCGCGCCTCCGCCAGGTCCTCAAAGACACGAACCATGTCCCGCATCGCCGGCAGCGTGGCGGCCAGCATATCCATCACCCGCAACCCGTAAGGGCAGCGTTCCTCACAGAGCCCGCACCGCGTGCATGACTCGATCGCCGCGATAATCTCGGGGCGTCTCTTGAGCTCGTGCTTAATCCGCTCCGGACCCCAGGGAAACGCGCGGAACGCCTCGGCCCCCATCGTGCGATAGTGGTTGAAGACCACGTCGGTGCCCAGCGTCATAGAGATGGGAATCCCCTGGGGGCACGGATAGCAGGCCCCGCAGATTCTGCAGCGTACGTGCTCCAGCCGCCGGCGGGTCTCTTGAACAGCGAGCTGTTCTTCAGAGGTCAGCGCCGTCGGCTGCCGCCCGACGGCGACATCCTCCTCCAGCTCCGCCAGCGTCGTGATGCCCGGGACCGCGGTCGCGATGGGCTGATTGAGCAACCACTTCAGCGCGAGCGGAGCCGGGATCAACCCGGTCGCCAGGGGCTTCATGATCGTCACCCCGACCCCCCGTCCTTGACACAGGGGAAGTAGCTCGTCCAGGGGTTCCCGCTCCACCAGGTTCATCGGCACCAGGATGACCTCGAAGTCGAAGCGACGGAGCGCCTCGATCAGCACCTCACTGCGATGGCTGGTACAACCGATGTGGTGAATCATGCCCTGGTCGCGAGCCTCGATCAGCGCCTCGAGTGCGCCATCGGGTCCCAGCCGTCGATCGATGTCTTCCGTGGAGCGGAGCGCGTGGAGGTGCAAGTTGTCCACATAGCCGGTATTCAACCGCTCCAGGGACTCGTTGATCTGCCGCCAAGCATCTTCTCGCGTCCGAGCAGACGTTTTGGTCGAGATGACCACGTCATCACGCCCCACGTTCGGAGCGCTCGCAACTCCCAGGCCAACCTTGATCTCGGCATCGCCGTAGCCGCGAGCCACATCGAAGTAAGTGACGCCCAGGTCCAGAGCACGGCGCACAATCGCCGTGGCGACCTCGGTGCGCGAAGAGGCGATTTGCACACAGCCCATTCCAATAGCAGAGACTTCGAGTCCGGTGTCTCCCAGTTTGCGATAGTCCATGATGGCTCCCTTGACTGGTGTCGTGGAATCGTATGGCACCGCCATAAGGTAGCGCAGAAGGGCGATAGTGTCAAAAATGAATCAGTGAGAAGTCCCCTGTTTGGCCTCTCCCACCATGAAAAAAGGATGCGGTCAGTTGTGACCGCATCCCTGTGTGGGGTTGGAGCATCCGCTCCGCAGAGCCTCAGCCGGCAGCCACGGCCTCAGCTTGCGGCACCTTGCTGAAGGTCAGATGGTCACCGTCCTGAGCCAGGTCCACGAAGACCGTGTCACCGCTGCCGAAGCGGCCCTCAAGCACCGCCATCGAGAGCGGATCCTGCAGCTCGCGCTGAATCGCTCGCTTGAGCGGGCGCGCGCCGAAGACGGGATCGTATCCTTCATCGGCCAGGAACCGCTTGGCCTGCTCCGAAAGCTCGATGTCCAGCTGCTGCTCGTGCAACAGCCGGCGCAGGCGACGAACCTGGATCTCGACAATCGCCTTCAGATCCTCGCGCGTCAAGCTACTGAAGAGGATAACTTCATCGATCCGATTCAGGAACTCGGGGCGGAACGTGCGGTCCAACTCCTCCATCACCCGCTGATACGCATCCTCGGGCCCCATCTCCTTGATCCAACGGCTGCCGATGTTGCTGGTCATAATCACGATCGTGTTCGTGAAGTCCACCGTCCGACCATGGCCATCGGTGAGGCGCCCCTCATCCAGCAGCTGTAGCAAGACGTTGAAGACCTCGTGATGAGCCTTCTCAATCTCATCCAGCAGCAACACGCTGTAGGGACGACGCCGCACGGCTTCGGTCAACTGCCCGCCCTCATCGTACCCGACATAACCGGGAGGTGCGCCGATCAAGCGGGAAACCGTATGCTTCTCTTGATACTCACTCATATCGATGCGCACCATCGCCCCTTCTGTGTCGAAGAGGAATTCTGCTAAAGCCCGGCCCAACTCCGTCTTTCCGACACCCGTAGGCCCCAGGAAAAGGAATGACCCGATGGGTCGGTTGGGATCCTGCAGTCCGGCCCGCGCGCGGCGTACCGAGTTCGAGACGGCTCGCACCGCCTGATCCTGCCCGACAACGCGCTTGTGGAGCTCGTCCTCCATCCGCATCAGCTTGGCCCGCTCGCCCTCCATCAGGCGCGAGACGGGGATACCGGTCCAGCCGGAGACCACGCGCGCGATCTCCTCAGGCCCAACCTCGTAGTTCAGCAATGGTTGGTCGCCCTGCACCCGGCGGAAGTCCTCCTCAGCCTCACGGAGCGCCTCCTGAAGCTCGTGCGCCCGCCCATAGCGCAGACGCGCAGCCTCGTTGTAGTCCTGTGCTCGCTCGGCGTGCTCGATCTCCTGCGTCAGGTTCTCGATCTCCTTCTGGAGCTCCTGAATGCGCTCGATCTTCTCCTTCTCCTGCTTCCACTGCGCGGTCAACGCCCGGCTCTCCTCTTGGAGATTGGCCAGCTCCTCCTCGAGCTCCTTGAGACGCTCGCGACTGGCCCGATCCTTCTCCTTCTTCAGCGCTGTGCGCTCGATCTCGAGCTGCATGATGCGCCGATCGATCTCGTCCAACACCATGGGCTTGGAATCGATCTCCAGGCGCAGGCGCGCCGCCGATTCGTCGATCAGGTCGATGGCCTTGTCGGGCATATTGCGCTCGGTGATGTAGCGATCGGCCAGCGTAGCAGCCGTGATCAGCGCCGGGTCCTGAATGCGGACGCCATGGTGCGTGTCGTACCGCTCCTTGATGCCCCGGAGGATGCTGATCGTGTCTGCGACGTCCGGCTCGTCGACAAAAACAGGCTGGAAGCGCCGCTCCAGCGCGGCATCCTTCTCGATGTACTGCCGGTACTCGTCCAGCGTGGTCGCGCCGATCGTGTGAAGCTCACCTCGCGCCAGCATCGGCTTCAGGATATTGCCGGCGTCCATCGCGCCCTCGGCGCGCCCCGCGCCGACGACGGTGTGAAGCTCATCGATAAAGAGGAGCATGCGGCCCCCGGAGCCGGCGATCTCGTTGAGCACCGCCTTGAGCCGCTCCTCGAACTCGCCCCGGTACTTCGCGCCGGCGATCAAAGCACCCATATCGAGCTGGAAGATCTCTTTGTCCTTCAGTCCTTCGGGCACGTCACCACGCACAATACGCTGCGCGAGCCCCTCGACAATGGCCGTCTTGCCAACGCCGGCCTCACCAACCAACACGGGATTGTTCTTCGTCCGTCGTGAGAGAATCTGCATCACACGGCGGATCTCCTCGTCCCGACCAATGACGGGATCGAGCTTGTTCTGGTGCGCCAGCTGTGTCAGGTTGCGCCCATACTTCTCCAGTACGTCGTAGGTACCCTCGGGATTCTGCGAGGTCACCCGCTGCTGACCCCGGATACCGGATAGCGCGCGCAGCACGGCCTCACGATTCACACCGTGGGTCGACAGGAACCGCGCAATCTCACCAGCGCTGGAGTCAGCCATCGCTAGCAACACGTGCTCCGTGCTGACATACTCGTCACGCAACCCCTCGGCCTCGCGCTCCGCCGCCTGTAGAATACGCGAGAGCTGCGGCGAGACGCCGACCTGCGCTGCGCTTCCCCGCGCCTGCGGTTTGCGCCCAATCATCTGCTGCAGGTCCATCCGCAGCCGCTGCGGGTCCGCGCCCAGTTCCAGCATCACGCGGGGCACGACGCCGTTCTGCTGCCCCAACAACGCCAGCAACATATGCTCAGGATCGATCTGCGGGTTGCCCTGCTCCGTGGCAAGGCGCTGCGCCCGCATCAATGCCTGTTGTGTCTTCTCTGTATAGCGGTTTGGATCCATTAAATTCACCTCTCAACTATCTCAATCGCCCACGTGCGCCCATCGGTACGCTTTCTATGATCTCTGTGCCGATCGCGAGAGCTCGTGAAGAGATGACGTTCCGCATCTGTTGCTCCAGAAACTCCTACAAGTATCTCTGACTCTCGTCCCTGGGGATACTTCCGCGGAAAACCATCCTCCTACCAGCCCCGATATCACACGCGGCGATACATCCAAGCCTGGCGGACGCGGGTCCACCAAGCCCTATGAGTCCATTTTCACTGACCATAGGATACCGCAGGAGTATTAAAATGGCGTTAGTGTGGCATCAGAATTGCGTTGGAGCGGTTGGTAGCATCCTCGCTTCAGATCAGCGGTTAGTTCGCTCGTCGCTTCGAGCCCACTGAAACGAACCCGGAAGCCTGTCAAAACCGTTTCGTTTCGCTTGCTTCTCTTAGTCGGTCACCCTCAAGCTTATCCCCTGTTTCTGACCATAGCTCTGGATCTCCCGTACGATCTCCTCATGCGGAAGCCGGTTCTGACCGTCTGGGGTCACCATCCTCTGCGACCCCATCCAGAAGACCTCTGTACCCTCCGGTAGTCGGTCGAGAACCGACTTGAGCGCGGCCTCACCTTCCACAGTGATCTCGACCCATCCATCCTCGGAAATGGTGCTTTCGGGCGCCGCGATCTCGTCCCACGTCTTGAGTCGGTTCGTGCCCGTCATCAGAGTATAACGCCAGACATCCGCACTGTCCCCCGACCAACTGTAGAGCTCATAGCCCTTCATCGAGGGGATCAGGGACAACCTACCCAAGGTCCACTCCAGAACCAGGCACGTCTTCGCCCCGACGCAAGCGACACCCCCGCCGAACTCGCCGCCGTCCCGGAGGACGAGCTCCACCGGGTCGGGCGGGCAGTCCCTGACAAGGATCGGACGTTCGATCGTCAGTGTCGTCGTCATCGACCCGGTTTCAGACTCCGGCATCGACACAAGCTCCAGCTCTTCCACCGCCAGATCGAGGACCTCCATGCGCGTGCCGTTTATGTTGGTGGGACACCCCTCGGGCCACATCTCCCGAGGCCAGGCCGTGAACGGTATGATCTGTAGGGATTCGTCCTCGAAGATGATCCATGCCACCTCGTGGTCTCGATCCACGAACAGCGCCTCGATGCCGGGAGACACGATCCACCGGTGAGGGCGGTCGGGCTCTCGGGTCATCATCTCCACCTGCTCGATGGTGGGTGGCATCGGTCTGTAGACACCTGATGCGACCTCCGCCCATCGATCGCACCCCGAGATCCAACACCCCAGCAGAAGCATCCACACCCCAAAGACCATCGTTGCTTTCATAAGAGTTCCTCCACACAAACCTTCTAGCCAAGCCTGATCCTGGTCGCATGAACTCAAATGAATCTATCCTACCACACCGCTGTGACAG
>JBNGDU010000164.1:0-18316 GCA_049975025.1 Anaerolineae bacterium | reverse complement strand
TTTTCAGCGCTCTTCCCCTCGGGCACCGTGCGCTGAGCAAAATCGAACAGATCGTCCGCGAGGAGATGGACGCCATTGGCGGCCAAGAGATCAAGATGCCCGTCGTGAACCCAGCCGAGGTCTGGCAGGAGACGGGTCGCTGGTACGAGATCGGGTCGGAGATGAGCCGATTCAAGGACAGGACCGATCGCGACATGGTCCTGGCGATGACCCACGAGGAGGTCGTGACCGATCTGGTGCGGCAAGAGATCCAATCCTACCGCCAGTTGCCGTCGCTGGTCTACCACATTCAGACCAAATGGCGGGACGATCCCCGACCGCGTGCCGGCTTAATTCGCGTACGCGAGTTTACGATGAAGGACAGCTACAGCCTGGATATCGATGACGACGGCCTGGACGCTCAGTACCGAGCCCACTACCAGGCCTATTTCAACATCTTCCGGCGTTGCGGGCTCGATCCCATTGCCGTAGGATCCGACACCGGGATGATGGGCGGCAGCATGGCCCACGAGTTTATGGTCCTCACGTCAGTGGGGGAGGACACGCTGCTGCTCTGCGACAACTGCGGGTATGCCGCGAACAGACAGGTCGCCGACTTCCAGAAACCGGACGTCGAGGACGCGGAACTGCAGCCCATCGAGAAGGTCGCGACGCCGGGCATCACCTCGATCGACGATCTGGCCGACTTCCTTGACATACCCGAGGCCAAGACAGCGAAGGCCGTCTTTATGATCGCGACCCGCTCGGAGGAAGGGAAGGACGTCAACCGCTTCATCTTCGCTGTCGTGCGCGGCGACATGACACTCAACGAGACGAAATTGGCCAATGCGGTGAAGGCGAGGGACCTGCGCCCGGCGACGGATGAGGAGATCCGGGCCATCGGCGCGGAGCCGGGCTACGGTTCGCCTATCGGGGTTCACAACGCGATCGTCGTCGTGGACGAGATCGTCGCCGCATCCCCCAACCTGGTCGCCGGGGCTAACGAGGCGGGCTATCACCTCCTGAACGTCAATCACGGTCGCGACTATGAGGCCGATATCATCGCCGACATCGTCGCCGCCGAGGAGGGCGACGCCTGTCCCCGGTGCGGCGCCTCGATGCGGGAGGAGCGGGGCGTGGAGGTCGGCAACATTTTCAAACTCGGCACGCGCTACAGCGAGGCGATGGAGGCCACTTTCGTCGATGAGGAAGGCCAGGAGCATCCCGTCGTCATGGGATCCTACGGGATCGGCATCGGTCGCGCGTTGGCCTGTGTCGCCGAGGTCCACAACGATGAATATGGGCTTATCTGGCCTGTGACCGTAGCGCCGTACCATGTTCACCTCCTCACGTTGGGACCCGAGGGCAGCGAGGCCGCAGCCGTCGCCGATCGCCTCTATACTGAGCTGCAGGGCGCCGGCATCGACGTCCTCTACGACGACCGGGATCGCAGCCCTGGCATCAAATTCAACGACGCAGACCTGATGGGTATGCCGCTGCGGATCACCGTAGCCCGCCGCGGCCTCGAACAGGACGCCGCGGAGTTCAAACTCCGCTCCGAACAGGACCGGGAGTTCGTGCCCCTTGATCAGGTCGTCCCGACGGTCAAGGCGTGGCTTGCGAAGCTACAGGCCGAAATCGACGCCGCCGTCGTGGAAATGCCGTTCAGAGCCTGAAACCTGGGGGACGAGCTCCCGTATCGTAAGCAAACCTATAGACGCAACTGGAGGTCAACCATATGGACGCACTGGAAGTTCTTTTCACCCGTAGAAGCATCCGCCTCTACACAGACGAACCTGTCTCTGAGGACGACGTCAAGACGATCCTGGAGGCCGGCATGAACGCGCCTTCGGCGAACAACCGCCAGCCCTGGCATTTCATCGTCGTCGATGAGCGCGAAAAACTCAATGGCATCATGGAGGTGCATCCTTACTCAAAGATGCTAGCGCAAGCCCCCATGGCCATCGTCGTCTGTGGCGATACCCAAGTATCCTCAAGCTACTTCCAGCAGGACTGCGCCGCGGCCATCGAGAACATGCTCCTGGCCGCGCGGGCGCTCGATCTTGGCACAGTGTGGCTGGGTGTCTATCCCCGGAAGGATCGCGTGGCTGGTGTCCGTGAGCTCTTCGGCATTCCGGACCACGTGGCGCCACTCGCCGTGGTCGCGCTCGGTCATCCCGCCGAGGACAAGGGCCGGGTCGACCGCTGGAGCGAGGAGAAGGTCCATAGCAACGAATGGTAGGTGCCTCGACGGCGCCCGGGAGATCCCGTCCACGCCGTCGGCCGCGTCGATTAACCGCATTTGCATTGTCGACCTGCCGGGCATCCATATCGATTCATCCGTGCGCGGGAAGCAAGCTTATCACTTGCTTTCCGCGCCGGCACTTGTGCGATACGCGCAAGCGCACGCGGACGAGTTAGCGCTGCCTGAGACGTTGCGTCAAGGCGATCCCACACTGCCCCGGCTCCGCCGGGACATACCTCAGTACGTCGACACCTGTCTTGAGAGCCCCGATCCGTCCATAGCTCGGGCTGCCGACGCCCTGGCCCGACGCTTGGGGCGCAATCTCGCAGCCATCCTGCTCACCCTTCACCGCGGCGACCTTGTCAACCGTGAGGCACGCTCCGATTGGTCGGACGAAGCCTGGGCGCGCTGGCGGGACGTACGCCGCATCTGGCTTGGCGGCGGGATTGTGAGTGGAGACCTTGGTGACCGGTTGATGGACGAGGCCAGGTCGGCGCTGGCGGAGTTCGGCTACGGGGGCCTATTCGAGATCGCCAAGAGCCATCACCCTCAAGACATGGCCCTCATCGGGGCCAGCCGGTACGCGCCCGACAGCGATCAGGACGCTTCGCATCAGGCGCACCTCTGTCTCGATCTAGGACAGACCTCGGTCAAGCGAGCTATTGTGCACGCTCGCCGCAGCGAGCGGGACAGCCGGATGGAACTAACGCGGCTCGATTGGCTGCCGGCAGAATCCGTGGCGTGGCGCTGGCGCAATAGCCCGGACGCTGGGCGGGACATCGCCGCAGGCGAGGTCTTGGACTTCGTCAGTGGGGTGATCGTGGAGGGCTACCGTCAGGCGCTGGGCGCTTTGGAGGCGTCGAGCCCATCGACCCAGGCGCTGAGTCGGCATGTGGCTATGAGCATCGCAGCTTACGTGCGAGCTGGCACCTTGCTCGGCAACGGAATCTACGCCCGGATGTGCCAACTGGGTGAGGACGTACGCCCCTTGCTAGCGGAGCGCGTCGCTGAAATGATCGGCTGGCGCCCTGCGCTCCACGTGATCCACGACGGCACGGCAGCCGCGGCGCTCCACGCTGGGACGCGCGATGGGGCGGTCATCGTGATCGGAACCGCCCTGGGCGTCGGCTTCCCCCCGGCGACCGAACGGGGACTGCGGCGAATCTCGCCCGACTTTGTCGTGACCTCGTCGAGCAAAGACCACCTCACGCGTTGAGATCCAACCGCATCTCGATGCGACGGAAGGACTCGAAATACCCCATCTCCTTGAACCCCTCCAGATGGGGATCATCTGAGGGCATGTTCTCTGTCTTCGTGTCCTGGATTGGGTGTTGAGAATGCAAGGCGTGACAGAGTGTTTGCGCCACATCGTAGGGATTGCCGCGCTCCGTCTGCGGCACCAAACGCCCCAACTGGAACACGGTACTCTGATAGACAAGCCAGCCGGCGCCGCCGTTCTGCAATTCTACCGTGAGCGCAAAGAGGTTGCCAGCGTTTCGCAGTGAACGATACTCATCCAACCAGGAGGGCCGGCTCCGGCGCTCCCGAAGCAGCGCCAGCGCATGAGTCCCTCCCATCATCGCAACCTCATAGGGAGGTACCTCGGCCTCCGGAGGGCCGGGCGGACGGCGCAAGATCAGAAGATCACGCGTCTCCTCAAAGCCAAGCTTTCGGAACAAGCGATGTGCCGGGACGTTGTTCTCGATCACCTCGAGTATGATGTGATCCACGCCCAGGTCCCGCGATTGGGCGATGCAGTAACGCATCATCGCCTCCCCAGCGCCCATACGACGACTATTGGGCAAGACACCTAAGCGTGTAATCCACGTATGATCTGAGCGCACGCCCAGCATCGCCAGCCCCAGGATATCGTCGTCGAGCATGGCCACCACGGAACGCGTAAGATCCACATCGTAGTTGTCGACGTACTCCTGCAGCCGAGCTGAGTTCATCGGCATCGGCACAATATAGTCTACCCGCGCCTGATTGTACGCATTCGTCAACGTATCAATGTCGAACTCCGACGCTACGACGAGTCGTAGCTCGCCCGTCTTAGTAGGCGAGACAAGCCCCGCCTTGATCTGCTCAGTATCTGAAGATAATGACAAGGATATTCCCCTCAAAGCTAGACAACATTCGCGCCTTGCCTGGATTAACGGCGTGAACGTCTGTTGGATACCACCCACCTATCGACTTCCCGCAATTAGGATCACCTCACAACGCAGCGCCGGACTCGGCATCTACCTCGGCGTCCGCCTCTGCAGACCTACCGGCGACTTCGGCCCGGTCCATGAACTCGCCCACCTGATCAGCGAAGTCCCGAGCGCTGATCGGCTTCGACAGATAGCCATCACAGCCGTAGGCCTTCGCCATCCCCGCCGCGAAGTCCTCGGGCCATGCAGTGACAGCCACTAAGGGTACCTTGGACAGCAGCGTCGACCCCCTGATGAGGCCCGCCACGGTCTGCCCGTCCAAATCAGGCAGGCCCATGTCCAGCAAGATCATATCCGGTTCCTGGGACATCGCCATCCTCAAACCGCTCTCGCCATCCGATGCTACCAGGACCCGATACCCACCGCGCTCCAGCAGCCGCCGCATAAGCCGCGACTGATGAGGATCATCCTCCATAAGCAGAATCGTCTTCATCTTTTCCTCTTTCACCTGCCTAGTGCAATTGGGCACAATCGCCTATCTGGCAGAATCCAACCTGCAATGCCTAGTTGCCCGAGCGTTTCGCAGCCTCTAGAACCGGCGACCAGGTCATCGCTTAAGCCACGAAAGGCTCGTGAGGCCTACCCATTCTCAAAAAACGCTCCGACTTTCTCCAGAAGTTCCCGGACCTGGACGGGTTTCGACAGATAGTCGTCGCATCCGTTGTTCAGAAATCGCTCCCGGTCGCCCTGCATCGCGGAAGCCGTCAGCGCGATCACGTGGATGTCCTTCAGAGCCTCGTCCCCTTTCACCCGAGCTGCGATATCCATCCCATCGATCTCGCCGGGGAGCGCGATGTCCAGAAGAACAACAGCCGGACGATGAGCTCTGATCATCTCCCATCCGCTGGCGCCATCCTCGGCGAGAAGGACGTGATAGCCTCGCGACGCGAGCACCTTCTCCACCAGACGACGATTGTGATAGTGGTCTTCGATGTAGAGCACGGTCTTGTTCACAGAATTCAGACTCTGCCGTTCCATTGTATGTGTCCCGCCGCTAATCAGCTAACAGGGTCTCAACATGAGCCAAAAAGCTACTGCGGTCCAGGAGAGACTTCGACCAGATGGAATCCACGTTGGAGGCCAGGCGTGCACGCACATGGGCATCCAGATCATCCTTGGATGTGACAATCATGATCGGCGTCTTCTGAGCGAGTTCCCGTTCCTGCAGGATTTCCAGGAGCTTCTCGCCGCTTGCGTCCGGCAACATCAGATCAAGTAGCATCAAATCCGGTGAGGTCTGCGCCGCTAGTTCCAATGCCTCCTGAGCCGACTGGGCCTCGAAGACCTGGAATTGAGCGCGGGTCTCCAGGAGACGACGGATCAACCGCGCCTCGGGTTCGTAATCATCGATGATCAAAATGCGCTTTCGCTGCTGTTGGCCAAACTCCGGCAAGATAGGCGCCTGAGAGCCGTCCGGGCCAGTGCGCGTCGTCGGTTCGACCGCCCCACCGTTCGCCTCCACCAGGCCGACGACGTGGCTCACCAGATCCTTGGCGCTGAAACTGCCTTTCTGCCACACGGACTCAGCGTATCCCTCCAGCCGTCGGCGCTCTTCCTCCATCAGGGTCTTCGCAGAGACAATCACCACAGGGATATGCGTGGTGCGCGGATCGGATTTGATCGCATCCATCACCGCAAAGCCATCCATCTCGGGCATCATCAGGTCGAGCAGGACCAGATCAGGCTGACGTTGGCGCACGAGGTCCAGGCCGTCCTTTGAGGTGTTGGCCTCAAAGACCCGGTAGCGGCGATAGTGCTCGAGAAAGCGGCGGATCAGTCGACTATCGTAGGGGTTATCATCGATGATCACGATCGTCGTGATGCGCTCATCCAACTCCTCCAGGGCCGTGGCGAGTCCCTCGGCAGGGCGGACAGCCTCGGGCGCCTTGACCGAGAGATTGAGAATGTAACGATCCTCCAAAGCGTACTTCTCAGCGCTAAACGTGTGGCCCGAGCAATTCACCAGCACGTCTTCTCCGGGCTCGATATACCCTTGGTCCAGCAATCTATCCAGCCCTGCGAAAGCCACACTGGCCGCCGGCTCCATGGAGATACCCTCCACCCGAGCTAAGCGCCGCATGGCGCGGAAGGCCTCACCGTCACTCACGTCAACCATCGCACCGCCGCGCTCGTCTGCAGCGCGCTTGAGGATCCGATAGGCCATGCCGGGGTTACCTGTCGCCAGCACGGTGATCAGGCTATCCGGCTGCCTGACCGGCACGACCTCGTCCGATCCCTGCTGCCAGGCCTGGACCATCGGGTTGCATCCCTTCGTCTGGACGACGGCGATTTTCGGTATGCGATCGACCAAGCCCCCAGCCTTGAGCTCCTCGAACCCCTTAAGAACGCCGAGAGGGCCAATGCCGCCCGAGACCGCCTGCACATACCAACCAGGTGCAGCCCACGGACAACCCCGAGTTGCTCCCCCCTTGCGCGTCATCTGCTCGGCGATCTCAAAGGCGATCGTCTTCATGCTCTCCTTGCAGGGAATCGACTTCGCGCCGCGATCGAGGTAAATTCCCCGCCTCTCCGCGAAGTTCGCAGCGACGACCTTAGCCTGGTCGTAAGTGCCTGTGACCTTGATCACCTCGGCGTCGTAGAGCGCCAACTCGCGCATCTTCTCGGCAGGCACGCTGCTGGTGACAAAGAGCCACAGTTTGATGCCGGCGCGCGCGCAGTAGGCGGCATAGGCCGCGCCCGCGTTGCCCGTAGAGGCCAGCACGACCTCTCGAATGCCCTGGGCGCGAAGCGCGCTCACCGCGGTGGACGCCTGACGGTCCTTGAAGGAGCCGGTTGCGTGCTGGCGCTCGTCCTTGATCCAGATCCTGTCGTGTCCCGTCTCGCGTTCGAGCCCTTCGGCGCGGAACAGCGGGGTCCACCCCTCCCCCATCGAGACCGGGCCAAAGCCATCCGGAAAGGGGTAGAGTTCGACGTAACGCCACAGCGTATGATCGCGGTCCTTGAGTTGCTCGGGCCAGTGCTCGGTCAAAGTGGCGACGTCATACTCGGCGTCCAGCCAGACACCGCCACAGGACTCACACGCGACCGCATAGGGATCGGGCGCCATCACGTGGTGACATTCCAGGCATCGCACCCCCGAGAAGAGACTTGGCATCAAAGTGCATCCTTTCTCAACATCGTGACAGTTCCCCTAGTCGGCATAACTCAGTCGTCGGTTTACTACTCATCCGGGAAGATAGGGAGGCAGATGGTGAAGGTGCTTCCCTTGCCCAACTCGCTCTCGACCATCAACTCACCATCGTGCATCTCGACAAGATGCTTCGTAATCGCCAGCCCAAGTCCGGTGCCTTCAGCGCGGCGAGTGCTCGACCCATCCACCTGGTGGAACCGCTGGAAGAGGCCCTCAAGATCCCCCTCATCGATACCGACGCCGGTGTCTTCGACCTCGATGCAGACCACGTCGTCCTCCTGCCGAAGGTGCGCCCGCAGGTAAACGTGGCCTTCCTCGGTGAACTTGACCGCATTCGACACGAGGTTGTTCATGATCTGACCCAGCCTCACCGGATCGGCGTTGATCCTGGGCAGGTCCTCCGGCGCCGACACCGTGATCTCCACGGGTTTCTGCTGTTTGTGGATAAGACCGTAGTTATTGCTACGGGTCTCTTCGAGCACCGGCAGGACATCGACCGGCATTCTGCTCAACTCCATGCGCCCGGCCTCGATCTTCGTCAAATCGAGGATATCGTTGATCAACTGCAGAAGCTGATGCCCATTCTCGAAAATGGCCTCCACGTCCTCCTGCATCTCGGCAGTGAGCTCGCCATCGATGCCCATCAATATGACCTCGGCATAGCCCAAGATGGAGTTCAGGGGGGTGCGAAGCTCGTGGCTCATATTCGCCAGGAACTCACTCTTGAGCCGATCTAACTCACGCAGGCGATCGGCCACCGCCTGCAGCTCCTCGAAGTACTCCGCATTACGAAACGCAATGCCGATCTGCGCCGCCAGCGTCGTGAAGACGTCAACCTCCGATTGGCTGAAACGTCCAGGCCTGTCGTCCTGAACGTCAAAGACGCCAATCACCTCATCGCCAGCCAACATCGGAACGGCGACCTCGGTGCGGGTATCAGGCAACAGCGGATTCGGCAGGAAGTCGGCCTCCTGGCGCACGTCGTCCACCAGCACGGTCTCGCGACTGCGGGCCGCCTTCGCCACCAGGCTCTGGCGGCGGTCAAGCGCAATTTCGTGCCCTCGCTCATGCATCACCCGACCGGCCTCACCCGAGCCCACACGCATGACGAGCTGCCCACGCTCGGCATCCAGCGTGTAGACGTGCAGATGGTAGAGCCGGAACCGCTCCTGAACCAGCGGCACGACAACCTCAAGCAGCTCAGTGGGATCGAGTATTCTGTTGATGTCGGCGGCGACCTCCGCTGCGGTGCGAAGCTGCATCGCGAAGCGCCGCATCTCGGCCTGAGCTTCCTTGCGCTCGGTGACGTCCCTGATGATCGTCGCGACACTGATGGGCTCGCCACTGGCACCCTTGACCGAGAAGAAAGTCAGGGCAGCATCGAAGCGGCTTCCGTCCATCCGGACCTGTGCGGCCTCACCCTGCCATCCCGCCTCGCCGGCCGCCGGCAGTGCGCTCTCCAGCAAAACGTGGACCTCTGATTCGGGCCAAAGATCCGACACACGCATGCCCAGCATCTCCCGCGTCGCCGGATCATATCCGAAAAGCCGGTACGCAGCGGGGTTGGCGTAGCTGATGTAGCCGGAGAGATCGGTCATGACGATGGAGTCGACGGCGTTCTCGGCCAACGCGTGGAAGCGCGCGATCTCCCGGCGGGCGCGTTTGCTCTCGGTCACATCCCGGGTGATGGAGACCATACCTTGCAGCTCGCCCTCCGAGTCCCACAGCAGGGCTGAACTCCGTTCAGCATCAAAGGTGCTCCCGTCCTTGCGGAGCATCTTGTACTCCAGCACCTCGCCCTGACCTGTCTCCAACGCCTGGCGCATCGTCTCCGCCATCCGGGACCAGCCCGTCTGCGTCACCAGCTCCATCGCACTTCTGCCGACCAGGTCCTCATGATCATCGTAGCCATAGAGACGGAGAGCGGCCTCATTCACATCGACAATCCGCCCCATCATGTCGGTCAGCATGATGCCCTCTGTCATCGCGTTGAAGATAGCACGGACCGTCTCCACGGAGTTGCGCAGCTCGCTCTGCGTCTCCGCCTGCTGTTCAAAGAGTGTAGCGCTGTACAGAGCATTGGCGAGCTGCCCCGAGAGCGTGCGAAAGACGTCCACGTCCGATGCTGTGAACGCGTCAAGCTGATCGGACTGGACGTCGAAAACGCCTAGCAGGTCGTCGCCTATGACGATCGGGACGGCGACCTCGGACTTGGTCCGAGGCAGCAGCATGTTTGGCAGGAAATCCGGAGCCGAAGTGACGTCATTCACCACCGCCGGTTCCCCGGTCCGCGCAGCTCGCGCTACGAGACTCCGGGTATGGTTGAGCGGGATCTTGTGGCCCTGCTGCACCATAATCTGACCGATCCTCCCGTACCCGGCGCGAAGGACAAGCGCTTTGTCCTCAACAGCGTATACGTGCGCGTGATAGAGCTCAAACCGCTCCTTAAGCAAAGGAATAACCGCGGCGAGGAGTTCGTCGGGATCCAGGATAGCGCCAACCTGCTCGGCGATCTCGGCAGCCGTACGGAGCTGCACCGTAAAACGCTCGCGCATCAACTCAGCCTGTTTTCGCTCGGTGATATCGCGGGCGAAGATGCAGTTGAACTCCTCATCCTCATATCTGAGGTAGTTGGCAGTGACCTCCAGCGGGATGAGATTGCCCCGCTTGGTTCGGTACTCGGTCTCAATCGTGAAGCGCTTGTCCTGCTTGACCTTGCGCCAGTGAACGGCCCAGACGTCGGGGATCATGTTGGGGTCAAGCTTGGAGAATGAGGGAAGGTCAAGCAACTCCGAGCGCGTGTAGCCAAAGAGCTCACAGGCCCTCTCATTAGCGGAATGTATAGTGCTGTCGGGCCGAATCCAGAGGATCGCGGTCGGCGCCTGATCCACCGAGAACTGCGTCAGGCTCAGTTGGTCACGCAACCGGGCCTGAGCCAAAGCCGTGGCGCCTTGCTCCGCTAGAGCACGATAGCGCATCCGACACTCGGAGGTGAAGTATCCCGGCGCCTTGGCCATAGCGATGAGCACGCCCAACGGGGTGCCCCCCCGCTCGAAGGGCACCACAAAGAGGCTCTCAACGTCCGCAGCGGTCATAGCCTCCCTGAGCTCATCGTCCAGACCTTCCTCGTCACGGCTCTGGGCAAGAATCCCTCGGTGAGTTCCCGATCGATAGTACGGGAAATCGGCAGCTGGCACGCGGCTCCCCACCCCTAACTCGGGCAAGGCAATGGCGCTGTCGAAAGTCGCCAACTGACGAATAACCAGCGTCGGCTCGTCGGCATCCGGGTCAAAGAGGGCCAACATCGTCAGAGCCTCATCGATCTGCCCGGCTTGATTCACCAAAGCGTCAAGCACGGCCTCCTCGGTCTGCGCCTCAGCCAGCGCCTGACCGATTTCGAAGCCGGTGCGTGTCTCGACCAAAGTCTCCTCGATCCGCTCGACGAACCGTGCGTTCTGCAAAGCGATAGCGATCTGGCCTGCCAGCGAGACGAAGACGTCGAGATAGACCGGGGAGAAGACATCGGTCTCATCGTGCTGAATATCAAAGACCCCCAGCACCTCATCCCCCACGACCATTGGGAGGGCCAGCTCTGACTTCGTGTCCGGCAGCAGGGGATTGGGCAGGAAGTCGGGAGTCTGGGTGACATCGTTCACAACCACTGGCGCCTTGGTTCTTGCGGCACGCGCGACAAGGCTCTGCTCCGCATCAAGAGGGATCTTGTGGCCCCGCGCCAACATCCGGCGCCCTGGATCACCATAGCCCGCGCGCAGGAGCAGCTGGCGACGAGGCAAGTCCAGGACATACACGTGGACGTAGTAAAGATCAAACCCCTCTTTCAACAGTGGGATGACGTTGTTCAGCAGCTCATCCGGATCCAGAATCGCGTTGACGCGCGCTGAGATCTCAGAAGCAATACGGAGCAGGACCGTGAAACGCTGCCACTCTTCGCGCGTCCAAGGTTCTTCCGCTTCGCCGATCGACGGCGCCCTGGGCGACGACACGGGAGATAGCCCCACGTCAGCAGCGCCTTGAGAGGACTTCACCTCCGAAGCCACATCCTGTTTTTCCGTAACTCCCGGCTCGGCCTCATCACTCATCAGTTAGCCTTCCTTGGACGGCGCGGATTCCGACAGACCACGACCAACGTCGTGCGCATAGTGTCTCACCAACTTATAACTATTTTAAAACCATTTCGGCGATTTGCAAATAGCGTCCTGCCCCCGGTCAGTAGCCGGAATCGGCTCAGCTGAGGAACACTCAGGCCTGGAAGATGAAGATGTACTCGTGTTTGAAGACGTAGAATCCACCAGCCAACGCCCTGAAGCGCCATAGAGCGCGTTGCTCCCGCTTGGCCCGCGTGCCATCGAAGTTCTTGACGACGATGCTTTTGAGCGTGAATCCCCGGTCTCTTATGCTGTCCATCACCTCAAAGCCCAGCGGCACCCACTCGCCATCCTGATACTTATCGCCGATCACCACAGCGAGAAACCGCTCTGGGGCCAGGACCTCTGCGGCGTGATCTACGATGTCACAGAACTGCTCTTTGAAGCTCCCCACCGTTGGCGCGTTTGAGAGATCCTCTTCCACGGCACTGAACTTGATGATATCGTGATAGGGCGGATGAAGCATCAGGAACTGGACCCGTTCGATGCCGAGATCAGCCAGTAGCTGCTTGAAGTCAATGGTTCGACTGTCACCGGTCACGATCTCAGTCGTGACAGACTGAGGGTTGGGCTCCTGAGCCAGCACCTCTCTCGCCCTCTGGGCGACCTCTGGATTCAGCTCAACGCCAAGACCGTTGCGCCCCAGGCGACGGCACTCGATCAGCGTGGTTCCGCTGCCCGCGAAGGGATCGAGCACCCAGTCGCCGACCTTAGTGTAGCGAAGCATCATCTGGCGCGGGATCTGGGGAATGAAATTACCCCAATACCAGGCCTCGTGCGCCCCAGACGTGTCACGCCGGCTGACCACCCAAAGACTGTCGGTCTGAATCTCATCGTATTCCTTCCAGCGGTTGAGGTTGATATCGTTGATCGCACTCGTGCGCACTTCTGTCGCTGCCTTCCTCATTCGGTTCAAGTAGTACTTCGCCCGCCGCACCGTTCGCGCCGTCAGGATCTGTTCGATCTCCTCAAGCAAGACATCTCGACGAAGGGACAGCACCGGATCTTGGCTCGCCGCCTCCACGAGCAGACCCGGCGTCCTATCCGCATAGTGGACCTCCACCAGCTCAACCCAGTCGCGCAGAGCCTCAACGCCCTGCCGCAGGGTGGCAGCGTCCGACGCTTCCAGACAGCCGTCCAGGCGTGCCAGGAACTGGGATTTTAGCAGTCGCACGTAGGGAGCCGCGTCAGAGTCTCGTGACATCATCTTTTACGCACCGCACACGTTTATAGCGTGGTTTGTTGCAAAGTCAATGTGACTCACCCTGGCAACTACGGGATCCCGGGCCCAGTCCGGGATGTCCCTCGTTCGGGGCATTGTCCTGCGTACGCATAGCGCACGTGAGATGCTCAAGATCCTACCACAAGTGGACAGCAGTGCGTGCTGCGGTACACTAGGCGTGATAGAGTCCACAGCATCATAAGCGCGTCGACGACAAAGAAAGGAAGACATCCATGCCGCAACCGGAAGTCGCCCCCTACGGCACTTGGGCCTCGCCCATCACCTCGGATCTCATCGTCGCCAAGTCCATACGGTTAGGCAACGCGATCCTCGACGGGGACGACGTCTACTGGCTCGAGGGACGACCTTCGGAGGGAGGACGCAATGTCCTGGTCAAGCGCACGCCCGATGGCGAGGTAACGGATGTGATCCCCCCGCCCTTCAACGCTCGAACCCGGGTGCACGAGTACGGCGGTGGCGCGGTTATCGTGCGCCACGGCACCGTTTACTTCTCCAACTACCGCGATCAACGCATGTACCGTGTGGGTTCGGCGGGCGCTGTCCCCGAGCAGCTGACGCCGCCGACCCCGATACGCTACGCCGACGGCGTCATCGACGGCACCCGTCGGCGTATCATCTGCGTGATAGAGGATCACACCGAAAGCGCGCTCAAGGCCAATAGCGGCGAGCCCGTCAACGCGATCGGATCCGTCTCCCTCGAAGATGGAGCTGTCCAGCGACTGGTGGACGGCAGCGACTTCTACGCCACACCTCGGTTGAGGCCCGACGGGCAGCAGCTCGCCTGGCTGAACTGGGATCACCCCAACATGCCGTGGGACGGCACCGAACTGTGGATCGCCGACCTCGACGACGCGGGCCGGCCCTGTAACGCTCGACGCGTTGCCGGCGGGCCGACGGAGTCCGTCTTCCAACCCGTGTGGTCACCGGACGGCGTGCTAACCTTCGTGTCCGACCGGAGTGGGTGGTGGAACATCTACCGGTGCGAAGACGACGACATCAAGGCGCTGACGCCGATGGCAGCCGAGTTCGGTCAACCCCAGTGGAACTTTGGCTTGAGCACCTACGCCTACGTCTCGCCGGATCGCATCGTTTGCACCTATACCCGGGCCGGCGCCGACCAACTGGCCTTCCTAGACGTGCACACCCGCGAGCTCTCGCCGATCGATACACCCTACACCAGCCTGCGGGGAATCGCAGCTGATGAGAACCGCGTCTTCTTCAATGGGGGCGCGCCGACGCGACCTTCCGCTCTGGTTGTGATAGATATTGCCACCGAGGAGCTCCGGATCTTCCGGCGAAGCGCTGACCTGGACCTGGACCCGGGTTACCTATCGGTGCCGCAATCGCTCGAATTCCCCACCGAGGACGGCAGGACGGCCTATGGGCTCTTCTACCGCCCCCATAACCGGGATTTCGTCGCCCCGGCGGGCGAGAAACCACCACTCCTGGTACTCAGCCACGGCGGTCCCACCTCTGCGACCTCCAGTTCGCTGAGCCTGCGGATTCAGTATTGGACCAGCCGCGGCTTCGCCGTGCTCGACGTGAACTACGGCGGGAGCACCGGCTACGGACGGCCCTATCGGGAATACCTCAAGGGTCGCTGGGGCGTGGTCGATGTCGATGACTGCGCCAATGGCGCTCGCTTCTTGGTGGATCGGGGACTGGTCGACGGCGAGCGTCTGGCTATCCGCGGCAGCAGCGCTGGGGGGTACACCACCCTGAGGGCGCTGACCTTCCGGGATGTCTTCCGCGCCGGGGCGAGCTACTATGGCGTCAGCGACCTGGAAGCCTTAGCGCGGGAAATCCACAAGTTCGAGTCCCGCTACCTCGACGGGCTCGTGGGACCCTATCCGGAATCCCGGGATACCTACGTTGAACGCTCTCCTATCCACCATCTTGACCGCCTGCACTGTCCCATCATCTTCTTCCAGGGCCTGGAGGACGAGGTCGTGCCGCCTAACCAAGCTGAGTTGATGGTCACCGCGCTGCGCGAGGAGGGCTTTCCTGTGGCCTATCTCGCCTTCGAGGGAGAGCAACACGGGTTCCGGCGTGACAAGAACATCAAACGCGCGCTGGATGCAGAGCTCTATTTCTACGGGAAGATCTTCGGCTTTGAGCCCGCCGACGAGATCGAGCCGGTCGACATCGACAATCTGGAGTCGGTTGCCGACCGTCCCCGAAGCTAGCTGAACGGCTACAATGCTAAACAGACGATCCCCTTCGAGGATATGAGACCGCGCGACGGACTTGCGCAACGACCGGGGTCAAAGCCAACGGCTGACAGACACGGTCAACGGTTGACCTAGAAGCCGGTCAACATAGAATAGGACTTACGAGGGCGTTCGGCCTCCGGGGAAGTGGCCTGCTGCCTCGCGGGGGCCAGGTCGTTGCGTAAGCCGACGACCTCGAGACGAGGATGTGTGCTCATAGCTTCCCGGAGGTTGGTGAAGGACGTGATGAATGAGGGGTCATTCACAGCACATGAACCATAAAGGAGCGAGTTTTGACGCAGCAAAATGCCAGCAAGGATAGGCAGACCCATTCGAACAGTCTCGACGACGTGTTGATTTTCAGCGGCTCGGCCCACCCAGGCCTGGCCCGCGCCATCGCGGGCTATCTGGGACTGGACCTTAGTCCGACCACGATCCGCAAGTTCTCCAACGACAATTACTACATTCAGCTCGGCACCAGCGTACGAGGAAAACAGGTTTTCATCGTACAACCGCTGTCCCCGCCCTGCAGCGACAATCTGATGGAGTTGCTGCTCATGCTGGACATCGCGCGCAGCGGCGCCGCCAAGGACGTCTGCGCCGTCATCCCCTATTACTCCTACGCCCGGTCCGACAAGAAAGATGCCCCACGCATCTCCATCGCAGCCCGCCTGGTTGCCGACCTTCTGATGGCCTCGGGCGCCACCCAGGTCATCACGATGACGCTGCATTCCCCCCAGGCTCATGGCTTCTTCAGCGTGCCCACTGACCACCTCACAGCTCACTCCGTCTTCGTGGAACACCTGAGTAACAAGGACCTGAGCAATACCGTGGTTGTGGCACCGGATATCGGCCACGCCAAGCGAACCGGCAAGCTGGCCCGGGCACTCGAGCTGCCGATGGCGGCTGGAGAGAAGATGCGGCTGAGCGATAACACCGTGAGCATCACCGGTCTGATGGGCAGCGTCGACAGGAAGGACGTGCTCATCGTCGATGACGAGATCGCGACGGCGGGGACGATCACCGAACTCGTCCGGTATCTCAAGACTAACACTCAGGTGCGGAGAGTCACGGTGGTGGGCACCCATGGACTCTTCACCGGGCCGGCGGTCAGACGGCTGAACGCCATCGATGAGATCGACGAGATCGTGGTCACCAACACCGTCCCCTTGCCGGATGATCGCCGGCCTGAGCGGTTGGTCATCCTCTCCGTCGCCCGCATCTTTGGCGAGGTGATAAGGCGCAACGTCCAGGGCGAGTCGGTGGGATCGCTCTTCGAGTTCTGGCCCATGCCCCAGCATTAACCTGTCTCAAGGAGAAACGCATGACCGAATCCCCCCCACCCGAAGAACAGTCGGCCCCGGAAGGCGAGTCAGAGCGCGCCGCCGGGTGGCGCGCCTTCGCCACCGTGGGCGAGTTCCTGCGCGATGACGGCTGGTATCCGCAACAGCTCGAGGACAAGACCATCTTTCGAGTCTACTTCTCGGGCGACAACGGTGATCTCCGCTGCTACGCTCAGGTCCGGGTCGATCTAGAGCAGTTCCTCTTCTACGTGATCGCACCGGTCAAGGCATCGGAGCCGATGCGGCCCGCGGTCGCCGAGTACATTACGCGCGCCAACTTCGGGCTGCGCATCGGCAATTTCGAGATGGACTACAGTGACGGCGAGGTTCGCTACAAGAGCAGCCTCGACTTCGAGGGCGTGGAACTGACGCCGGCCCTGCTCAAAAATGCCATCTACCCGGCGGTGCATACGATGGACTTCTACCTGCCCGGACTGTTGAGCGTCCTCTACGGCAGCAAGACGCCGGAGGACGCCGTTGAGGAAATCGAGGGATAGCCAATGACCCATTTCAAGATCGCCACATTCAACGCTAACTCAATTCGCGTCCGGCTGCCCCAGATCCTGGACTGGATGGCCCGTGAGGCGGCGGATGCCGTCTGCGTTCAGGAGACCAAGGTCCAGGACGAAGACTTCCCCGAGGCGACCATCAGGGAGGCAGGCTACGACGTGGCCTATGCGGGCCAGAAGTCCCACGCCGGCGTCGCCACGCTAAGCCCGCACGAGCTCACAGAGGTGCAGGCCGGCTTCGACGACGGCTCCGACAAGCCCCGGCTCCTCCACACCGTGATCGAGGGCATTCCGATCGTCAACAGCTACGTGCCGCAGGGGCGCTCACCGGACTCCGAGCACTTCGAGTACAAAATCCAGTGGCTTGATCGCATCCGCAACTGGTTCGACACGCGCTACAGCCCCGACGAGCCCCTGATATGGCTGGGCGACCTCAATGTCGCTCCCCAGGACATCGACGTTTATAACCCGACCGGTCTCCGCGGTCACGTCGACTTCCACCCCGACGCCCAGGCCGCGCTGGAGAGGGTGAGGGCCTGGGGTTTTGTCGACCTCTTCCGTAAGCACCATCCCGATGAGCCCAACCAGTTCACCTACTACGACTACCGGGCGAAGGACCCCATCGAGCGCAACGTCGGCTGGCGCATCGATCACATCTGGGCCACCGAGCCGCTCGCGGCGAAGTGCACTGAGGCGTGGATTGACGTCGATGCCCGCCGAGCGGACCGCCCATCGGATCACACCTTCCTGGTAGCGAAGTTTGAACTGTAGAATCAGACACAGATTGGGGGCTTATGGGGTCAAAGGCCAAAATCGTGGGACCAACACAATGCTCAAGATGTAGACAAGTATGGTTAGGATCAGGCCAACTCTCGTGAAGTCGATAAACTTGTAGTTGCCAGGGCTGTAGACCAGAAGGCAGGCGGGTTCCAGGGGTGTGACGAAAGAGCAGCTGGCACTGACGGCAATCATGACAGCGAACGTTCTCGGATCAAGCTGCAGCCCCTGCGCGGTCTCTATGGCTATAGGAATCACGAGCGCTGCCGCTGCCTGATTTGACATCGGCTGGGTTAGCAGCATGGTCATAAAGAAGAATAGACTAAGCAGGACGATGGGGTTACTGAGCTGTGGCAGCTTTGTGATGAAATCTGCTAGATAGGCAGCGGTTCCTGTGGACTCCATCGCAGAACCCAGAGCCAACATCGACCCAATCACAATCAGCGCCTGCCACTGCACGCTGTCGTAGGCTTCCTCCGG
>JBNGDU010000163.1:0-18478 GCA_049975025.1 Anaerolineae bacterium | reverse complement strand
AAGAAACGTGAATCCTGGACGATTGACAAGTAACGAGTAAACGACTACCAGCAAAGGTTGTCTTGCCGGCGAAATCGCCGCGCAGGCGGTCATTACTCGTTTCTGGTTACTCGTTTCCCCTGGATGCCGCAGCGAGCTGATCTGACCGCCACCACGTTTCACCTCCCACGTTTGTTGACCGTTGACGGGTGCATTCGGCTTTTGGGGAAATAACAAGATGATTGTCGGTGAAACTGCTTGCCAGAGGTGCAGTTTTGGCGCCTTCGCATCAGTGTGCTCCAAGAAGACGGGCCAAAACTGCCTGAGGCCCTCGGGCCCGTGTGTTCAGAAATGGGCAAAACACTTCCTGATGCTGTAGCGGTGAGCCTGGCTAAGAGATTCGCCCCCATTTCTGAACACACCCGTTGACTTGCCGTTTGACTGTGTTAGCATTATGAGTCAGTTGCAAAGACTTTGGTTTGTTCATCGTTGGTGAACTCATTTTTCAGCCCGATTGACCTCAACCGGACTGGTCTTGATTCTAATGTCGAAAGTGGGGCATATGGAACGGCTACAGATCCTTCCCCTGGGTGGGCTAGGGGAAGTCGGTAAGAATATGATGGCCCTGGAATATGGGCGCAATATCCTGGTTATTGACGTGGGGATGATGTTTCCCGAGAGTGATATGCCGGGCGTCGACTACATCATCCCGGACTATCGCTATCTCCGAGGCAAAGAAGACCGAATCCGCGGCATCGTGATCACTCACGGTCACGAGGATCACATCGGCGCGCTGCCGCACTTTCTCCAGGAGTTCAATGCACCTGTTTATGCGACGAAGCTGACCCGGGGCTTGATCGAGGTGAAGCTGCGCCGCGACCTTCAGAAGCGGGTGAAGCTGCGGACGATTCAGCCCGGTGATGTCCTGCATATGGGGCCCTTTACTGTGGAGCCCTACCACATTTGCCACAGCATCCCCGATGCGGTGGGATTGGGCATAGACACGCCGGTCGGCCTTGTGGTTCACAGCGGCGACTTCAAGTTCGATCACACGCCGGTGGATGGCTGGCCCACGGACATCGCAAAACTGGCCGAGTTCAGCCAGCGGGGTGTGCTAACGTTAATGTCCGACAGCACCAACGCCGATCAGCCCGGGCGTACGTTGAGCGAGCGGTCGCTTAACACGGCGCTGGCGGACGTCTTCCGACCCGCGAAGGGCCGTGTCATCGTGGCAACTTTTGCTTCGCTGATCTCGCGCATCCAGCAGGTGATGGATGTGGCGCAGAGCTTCAACCGCAAGGTGGCCATCGCCGGAACGAGCATGTCCAAGAACGTGCGGATGGCCCGGCAGTTGGGCTACCTGGAGGTCCCGGACGATCTGGTTATCTCCTTGCGGGAGGTCAACCGCCTGCCGCCCGAGGAGGTGACGATCATCGCGACGGGCGCACAGGGGGAGCCGCGTTCGATTATGGGGCGCTTAGCCACAAACCGGCATTCCTCGCTTCGCATCGTGCCCGGCGACACGGTCATTCTCTCGTCCCACACGATTCCCGGCAATGAAGAGACAGTCCACCGCGTGATCAACCGCCTTTTCCAGAAGGGGGCCAACGTCGTCTATCATCCTGTGGCCCCGATTCACGTCTCAGGTCACGCCAGTCAGGAAGAGCTCAAGTTCCTGATCAGCATCCTGCGTCCGCGCTTCTTCGTCCCGATTCACGGCGAGCTGCGCCACCTAAACCACCACGCGCGCTTAGCTCAGGACGCCGGTGTGCTTAAGGAGAACATCGCCGTTGTGGAGAACGGCTATATGCTGCGCTTTGACGAGGAGTCGATGGAGATCGGGGAGCGGGTGCCTGGTGGCTACGTCTTTGTCGACGGTACATGGGTCGGTGATGCCGTGAGCCCAGAGTTGATCCAGGAGCGCGGCGCACTGGGAACAACCGGCGTCTGCTCCGTGGCGTTGGTCTATGACGAAGATGAAGGCAGAATCCTGAACGAGCCTCAGATCACGGGGCGCGCTATCGCGACGACGGAGGTGATGAACGAATTGCTGCCGGACGCGAAGGAGTCGGTCAGGGCTGCGATGCGGGGTATCAGCCCTAACACACCGGCGGATACCGTCGAACGGCTGGTCGAGAAGGCTTTATCCGATTTCTTCTACCGGCAGGCCCGAAATCGCCCTGAGGTGATCGTACAGATTATCGCGGCGTAGCTAGCGCAGCTAGCACCGCCAGCGCCGGAGTCTATCAAGGGATCCCAAGCTCGGAATCCATGGCTCACCTCCTGATTGCCTACAAGCAGTTTCCCGCCCCCTCAGTTGGTCATGCCGGGGGGGAGTCGCTCTTCAGGTTGATGGAAGCGCTCCACCGCCGAGGTCATCGCCTGACCCTGGTGGCGCGCATCTCAGACGAGGAGCGCGAGCAGCTTTCCGCGCTCAACGCTATCTGTCAGAAGGTTGTCACAGTGCCGCACCATAGCTCCTTCCCTGGACCGCGCCCACTGGCCCTGGTGCGGAGTTACATGGCCTTTAGGGCGGCATTGCGGGGCGCGCTGCGGGACGACGTCCCGGATTGGGTGCACGTCGAGACTACACAGACCGCCGTGGCGACCCTGGGCCTGCCGCTGCCGTCGTCGTCCTATCGCACTCAGGACCTCAATTGGTTCCTCATAGAGCAGAAGATGGCGCGGATGCGCGGTGTCCGGCGCCGGATAGCGCGGATGGAGGCCGGATTGATGCGCCGGTTCGAGTCCTTCGTCTGCCACCAATATGATCTCATGCTGGCGATCTCCGAGAGTGACCGCCGACTGTTGGCCGAAACCTGTGACGACGCTCGACTGCTCGTGGTGCCACTCACCCCGGCGCTCCGCCCGGACGACAAGGTGGCGCCGGCTGTAGAGGGTGGGCCCAACCTGCTCTTCGTTGGGGCGATGTCGCGAGACCATAACATCGCGGGCGTCAATTGGTTTCTCGATGAGATCTGGCCACGTATCGCGTCCGAGGTGCCGGGAGCCCGCTTCTACGTGGTTGGAGGACATCCATCAGAACAGCTCCGGGCCCAGGCCGATGGGGAGCGGGTGATTGTGACGGGGTTTGTGGGTGATCTGGTCGCCTGGTACCAGGCGGCGACGATTTTCGTCTCGCCCTTGTTGGTGGCGGGTGGCTTGCTTCAAAAGATTATGGACGCGATGCGGATGGGTGTGCCGGTGGTGGCGACCGGCGTCTGCAACCACGGGGTGGGAGCCACGCCAGGCAGGGATCTCGTCATCGCCGACACGGCTGAGGGCTTTGCTGCCGCGGTGCTGGCACTGCTGCGCGATCGCGAGGCACGAGAACGTATAGGCGGGGCCGGTCAGGCCTTTGTCACCGAGTACTACGATCTGGAGGCCGCCGTCGACCGTTGGGAGGCGGCGATGCTGGAGATAATCGGCGAAACGTGATGGCGTGAAGCGTGAGGAGAGCCATCCACGAGTAACCAGTGACGATTAACGAGTAAACGGCGCGCAATCGAGTCTTTACTCGTTACCCGTTACTGGTCATTGACAACTCCTAACGTTCCACGCCTTCACGTTTCACATCCTCCTGTTTGCTGCGAGACGGCGTGGTATAATGACGAACGGTTAACCGGACAGACTGGGGCAGGACGAGACGAGACTATGATACGACGGAGACCGAAGCGACGCGGACGACGAGCGCCTGTGCTTCTTACCGGCATACTCATCACGCTTATGCTGGCGATTGGCATTGGCGTGCTCTTCTTCCTTGTGTCCTGGGTGCGGGGTAGCATGGCCACGCCGGGCATCGTGCCCAGCGTCCCGGGTAGCGCCAAACCGAGCGAGAACGTGACCTACGGGTTCGGACAGTTACTCCCTACCTGGAGTGGAGAGGATCGGGTGACCGTCCTGCTGCTCGGGATCGACGAACGCAGCCAAGAGAAGGGGCCATGGCGCACCGACACGATCATGCTTCTCACTATCGACCCGCTGACCCGGCAGGCCGGCGCGCTCTCCATTCCGCGGGATCTCTGGGTCCCGATTCCCGGGCACAAAGACGGGCGGATCAACACTGCCCACTTCCTCGGCGATCTCTATGACTATGCCGGTGGCGGACCGGCCCTGGCTGTGGAGACCGTCGAGTACAACCTCGGCGTGCCCATCGACCATTACGTTCGGGTCAACTTTCAGGCCTTTGTGACGCTGGTGGATCAGATCGGTGGCATTGACATCTACGTTGAGAAGACGATCGACGACCCCAAATATCCGGACTACAACTACGGCTATGACCCCTTGCACATTGAGGCCGGGTGGCACCACTTCGACGGAGAGATGGCGCTCAAGTATGCCCGTACGCGCCACGGGAGCAGTGACTTCGACCGCGCGCATCGCCAGCAGCAGGTGATGTTGGCGATCCTGAATCGTGTGACCTCACAGGAGCTACTACCGGATTTGGCGAGAACCGCGCCGCAGCTCTACAAGACCCTTGAGGCATCGGTGAGCACCGATATGGCGCTCGATCAGATGCTGGCTCTTGGCAATATGACCTTGGATGTTGATCAAGAAAATATCCGCTTTGGTGTCATCGACCACACGTGCACGCAGCCCTGGATCACGCCTGACGGGGGACAGGTTCTTGTGCCACTGCGCGACCGCATGCGTGAGGTACGCGACTATGTCTTCCGGTCGGAGCCGGTGGTGGAGAATGTTGGTAACGACAGCCCGGCGCCTGTGCCCACGCCGACGCCGGAGGTCGCGTCCCTCGCGGTGCTCAACGGTACGACGCGCAGTGGCTTAGCGGGTTCGACGGCTGAACACCTGCGCGCTCAGGGATTTGACGTTGGCCGAGTCGCCAACGCCGACCGCCAGGACTACGCCAGCACGCTGGTGGTCATGCACACGGACAAGCCTCTGACGCTCTCCTCTCTGCTTAAGGTACTGGGTCTTCCCTCCACGGCGGTGGTCCAGGGAACAGACCCCAACGCACCACAAGACATCGTGGTCGTTCTCGGTCAGGACTACGACGGCCCGCCTGACTCTTAGGTCGCCGCTGAACCGTGTGAGGATATCATCAATGTCGACAGCTTCGAAGACCCAGACGGCGGCTTCCACAGGATCGAGTGCTCGCACCCAGAGCGCCCGACGGAATGCGGAGCGTCGGTTCCCCTACAAGTTCTTTATTCGTCTGGGACTGGCCCTTATATATGTGATTGTCACCGCGCTTGCCGGCTATCTCTTCTTTCAGCGCGTGCGCGCTGAGGTTGCCCAGACGGACTTCCTCCCAGACTTCACGATCGCGAAGTCGGAGGCGCCGGAGAGCTCGAACGTTGAACGGGTGGAGGGGGAGGCGCTGCCCGTATGGACGGGCACGAAGCCGGTGACCGTACTCGTTCTCGGTATTGACGAGCGACAGCAGGCCGACGAGGAGTACTGGCGTACCGACACGATGATCTTGGCGACGCTCGATCCCGTGACGATGGAAGCCGGGGTCCTCTCCATTCCGCGCGACCTGTGGGTGCCTATACCGGGTTATACTGAGAACCGCATCAACACAGCGCACGCTCTTGGCGATGCCTACGAGCATCCGGGCGGCGGCCCGGCGCTGGCGGTTGAGACTGTGGAGTACAATTTGGGCATCGATGGCAGGATCGACTATTACGTGCGGGTCAATTTTCAGGCCTTTGTGGACATGGTCGATATGATCGGCGGCATTGAGATCGATGTGCCCGAGCCGATCGATGACTACTGTTACCCCACGCCCGACTACGGATGTGAGCAGCTTCACATCGACGCTGGGAAGCAGCACTTCTACGGCGATATGGCGCTGAAGTACGCGCGGATTCGCCATACATCTGGAGGAGACTTCGACCGCGCCCGGCGCCAGCAGCAGGTGATCAAGGCGATCCTGAGAAAGGTGACGACGGTAGGGAACCTACCTCAGTTGGCGGCCCGTGCGCCGGAGATCTGGGCTACCGTCGAGGACTCGGTCAAGCTTGACCCCGATCTGCAGCTTGACGAGGTCGTCGCGCTGGCCAACCTGGCAACGCAGGTTGATCCGGATGAGATGCGGTTCCGCCTCATCGATGAAACCTGTACGATCGGTGCGGAGACACCCGATGGGATGCAGATCCTGATTCCGCTACGCGATCGAATCCGCGACGTCCGTGACGAGGTTTTTGGCCTTAAGGTGGGCAATGAGGAGTCCCAGACGGTCGAGGAGGAGGCGGCCACCCTGGCCGTCCTCAATGGGACGGTGACACCCGGGTTGGCCTATGCCACGACCCAGTTCCTGGAGGCTAACGGCGTACTGGTGACCTCCTATGCCAACGCGGATCGCCAAGACTACGATATGTCGCTGATCATCCTCAATCGCGATAAACCCATGACCGCGCTCCAACTGCTCTCGCTGCTGGAATTGCCGCAGTCCGCGGTCATCAACGGCTCTAATCCGACGGCTGAACACGACGTGGTGGTGATCCTGGGCCAGGACTACGCAGCGCAGCAAGCGGAGGAGGTGCCGACGCCTACGCCGGAAACGGAGACGCAGCCCGACGGGTAGGGGATCGAACGGCCGAGAGTCAAAGCTTGACTCTTGCTCTTTCCACAACCCATCGCGCCGGTGGAGACTACTCCGTCGCCTTCACTCGCCCCAGCGGCTTCATCACGATGTAGTTGAAGCCATTCATCGGCACGTGCTCCACCAACCCGTAGTGCTCGCCGATCGCGGTCAGCACGGGCGGCGGGTAGAATTGAGCGCGCATGACGACCAGTCCAAACTCTTCCCGGCGGATCATCATCTCCAGAGGTTGTGTGTCGAGCAGCCCATTGTTGTAGAGGTTGAGAAGCTGCGTTGGGTTGGTGACGACGGTCTTGCCGGCCAGCATCGTAAAGGCGGCTTCCTCACTCAGAACCGGCCCCTCGCTATCTTCGACGTAGGCCATGATCTTGGCACCCCCATCGTAGTCCCGGGGCAACATGAGATGGCCGACCTGCGAATAGCCCACGGCGTCGTAGTAGGGATAGTCGGCGTAGACTGATATGTCGGCGACCCCCAGAGCGCGAGCGATAGGCCCCCATACCGTTCCTTCGGTGGGCAGATGCACCATCCGCGTCGCTTGGAGCAGATAGAGAAGTGGAAGGACTGCCAAGATGAGGCCCCGCCACAGGGCCCCTTGGGGCATGCGCCACGTCTGCGATAAGACCCAGGCGCGCAACCGGCCCAGGGCGAAGCCGGTCAGGATGATCGCGGCAGCCACCGACGTGATCCAATAGGCCTCCCCCGCACCCCACTTCCCGGACATCAGACCGGTGCCCAGCGAGGCGATGAACCAGAGGCTGTAGGCAGAGATCCGTGCGACGTAGGTCTCGTACAGGACCATAGCTACGGCCAAGACGACGAAGAGGGTGTGGGTCTTGAGCCAGGAGCGCGTAAGGCCCCAGAGCTGCGGGAAAAGATAGGCATTCACATTCGCCGAGATCGTGTTGATCCACCAGTAGCCCTCGGTAGCCCAGTTGATCGCGAGAAAGACCGTGCCGAAGGCGACGCCAAAGGCGACCACAAGCAGCACCGCGCGCCGAGGATGTCTCAGCAGGAGGAAACCGAAGACCGCCGCCGCTGTGAAGACGGCCAGTTGCTTGGTGTACCCCGCCAGAAATAGGCTGAGTAGGCCTAGCAAGAGGTTGCGGCGTCCGTAACGAGGATGTCCGACGTTGGCGATGAAGCCGATGCTCAGGACCTCTAGAAACACCATCGTGATCTGCTGCCGGTAGAGCGGTCCCACGTGGTAGACGAAATTCGAGCCCAAGTATCCAAGACCGCTGATCAGTGGGATGAAGACGCCGCCGGTCCGGCGCCATACGGTCCAGCCGATGGCGAAGGCTGTGAGCAAGGTGACCGCAAAAGAAAGCAGCCGACCTGAGAGCAGGGTCTCGCCGAAGATGGGGAAGAGCAGGGCGTTGAAGACGTGGAAGACGGGCGGGTAGTTGGAGGCGTAGAAGGGAAAGATGCTGCTGTCGCGATAGGGCCACTCACCGCGACTGTGGAGCACTGCGTCGTAGAGCTCGAAGCTTTCGCCCTGGTCGTAGTCGTAGGGCCACTTGAAAAGGTCGACTGCGTAGGTCACGTAGACCGCGAAATAGCCTAGGAAGGCCACGAGGGCCAACACCTGAAGTCCTCGAATGGCCCAACTCAGGGCGGCAGGCGCCCGCGCAGCCGGCGCAGCCGGCGCCGATCGGTAATGCGGCTCCTGCGCGACGACCGCAGGTTGGGAACCGCGCCGCAGCAGGGGGCCGCCCGCGAGGGCCACGCCGCCCGCAGCGGCGAGCAGCGCGCGCTCCAGGGGGCCGATGCCGCTCCAAGCGCCGCCGCCGAGCCGCCCGGCGGCGAGCAGCGCCACACCGCCGCCGAGTCCGAGTAAGATGAGTAGCCAACCGACTTGTCGGTGGGTAAGGGCATCTCTGGTCAGCATGGCGCGCATTATAGTGGGCGACCCGGGGAAAGCAAGGCTGCGGGGCGGTGTGCCTCGCTTGCTAAGTTGGAGTATAATGGCTATCCAGCAGTTACTATCCGTTCATGGAGGAAGACAATGGCCAAAGACGACATTGTGCGACGCGATATCAAGGACGAACTGGGTGTACTCTTGACGCCGCTGTCGCTCCGCGGCATCCCCGTGTGGGCTGTCTACGTCCTGGCGCTCCTCTCCTTGATCTATATCCTCAATCCCACAGCCGGTGTTCTGGAGGTGTTGCCCGACAATCTACCGTTCATCGGAAACCTGGATGAGGGCGTAGCTTTCGCCCTCCTTTGGTATGGTCTTGTGGAGTTCTTTGAAGGCCCGAAATTCCGCTCGTAGGTCGGGCGGAGTCTGGTATAATATATTGGAAGATCGGGGGTGACTATGGTAGCAGACATGACCTTGCGCGAGCGGATTCTGATGCGCTTGGTCGAGGTGATTGATCCCGAGACCGGCGTAGACGTGCTGCGGATGGGCCTTGTCGAGAATCTCAACGTCGATGAGAACACGGGTGAGGTCTCGTACCGCTTCAGACCATCCTCTCCCTTGTGTCCGCTGGCGCATAGCCTGGCTGTTGACATCAAGCACGCCGTCAGTTCGGTGGAGGGCGTCTCCGACCAGGAGATTCTGGTCGTGGATTACGTGAAGTCGGACGAACTCACGAAGATGATCAATCGTGACGACGTCTAGTTACGTTGTCAACTTCTGGACAGGCCTAGATCAGACGTAATCTTGGAGTGTGTGATAGATGGCAATCTATGAGTACGAATGTCAAGACTGTGGTATGGCGTTTGAGGCCCGGCGGCTGATGAAAGACGCGGATGCGCCGATCGCTTGTCCGGGATGTGGTAGTCTCGAGGCTCGCCGCGGGCTTTCACGCTTTTTCTCACCCCGGAGCGGGGGTGGCAGCGGCGGCAGCCGCACGAGTAGCAGCAGTGGCTGCGCTTCGTGCAGCGGGCACTCATGTGCTAGCTGTGGTCATTGATACCGGCGAAACGTTACTTTGACATCGCCCTTACAGATCACGTAAGGGCGATGTTCGTATTTCGTGACTACCAACCCTACGGAAGCTCATCATCTTCTCCTAAGGGGTGCCGTTCATGACGTCCTCGCACTACATCTCTGTTGATCTCGGAGGTACGCAGATCCGTGCTGCCAGGTTTTCTGCGGACAAGGAACTCGAGGAGCGGATAGCTGTGTCGACGAGGGCTGAGGAGGGATTTGAGTCGGTCTTCCGCCGGCTGATCGACACGGTTCGGCAGGGCTGGCCTGAGGATGATGAGGTTGCCGCCGTGGGCCTTGGTGCGCCGGGCCCGTTCAACTTCAAGCGTGGGGTGCTGCGCTTTGCTGCTAATCTGCCCGGATGGGTCAACGTGCCCTTGCGGGACAAGCTGAGCGAAGCGCTGGGCGTTCCCACGTATGTCGGCAACGACGCGGACGTGGCTGCGTTGGCAGAGCATCGATTCGGGGCCGGGCGCGGCGTTGAGGATATGGTCTACATGACGATCAGTACGGGCATCGGTGGTGGGATGATATTCAACAACCGGCTCTTCACCGGTGGTCACGGTCTGGGGGGCGAGATCGGCCATATGGCGATCGATCCGAGCGGCCCCAAGTGCACGTGTGGTAATGTGGGTTGCTTGGAGGTCCTGGCTTCGGGTACTGCAATCGGGCGGCGGGCGAGAGAGCGCCTGGCCAGGGGTGAGGCATCCATCCTGACCGACTGGGTCGAGGGCGATCTGTCGAGGATTACGGCCAAGGAAGTGAGCGAGGCCGGTCAGAAGGGGGATGCGCTGGCGATCTCCGTCTTTCGGGAGGCGGGTCGATTCATCGGCACGGCGATCGTAAGCCTGATGTACATGCTCGACCCCACGCTCTTCGTGTTGGGTGGCAGCGTTACGAAGGCCGGTGATCTGCTCTTCGATCCGATTTGCGAGACGGTGGAGGAGCGTGCGCCAAGAGCCTACCGCGAACATACGCGCTTGGCGCGGGCGGAGCTTGGTGCTGACGTGGGTCTCTGGGGTGCGTTGGCGCTCTGCCTGATGGAGCTCGGCGGATAGTGGGGGACTCTGTACGCCAACTGTGCTATACTACGGGACACAGACGAGCGCTGCGTTTGGGCGGTGTAGGTCGTCTTGGCGGTGGGTCCGGTCAGAGCCAGTGAACTTCAGGTCGAGGTTGCCTGGAAGGTCGCAACAGTTAGATAATGTGGGGTGAGAGGCGATGTCACGACTACTGATTGTGCTAGGTGTCTTGGAGCTCATCGTCGTGATGGCGATGGGATGGATGTTGGGGCCCAGGCTGGAGGATCGTTTCGTGCCCGGGGTTTGGGTTTGGGACCTTTCTCTGGGTGGGATGAGCTACGAAGAGGCGCAGCATGCGCTCGAGTCTGCCCTACCTCTTCACGACCCACATGTGGTGCTTCTTGGGCCTGAGGGGCAGCGTTGGTCTTTCTCCCCAGCGGAATTGGGCATGTCACTCGATGCAGCGGCGACCCTGTTGCCCGCTTTCGAGGTAGGTCACGGCGACGAGCAGGCTATCGATACGCTATCGGCTCGTCTGTCTGCCATGATGGACGGTGAGCGATTCTCTCCCGTGCTTGCCTGGAACGAGGACATAGCTTACCAGGCGCTCAGCACGATCTCCGAAGAGATCGATCGGCCGGCGCAGGACGCGGCGGTGCGCCTTGAGGGAGCGCAGGTGCGGTTGGCTCCTGGTGGTCTTGGACGGCGTGTTGAGATCTCCCAGACGCTCGATCTATTGTTGCCGCACCTGTACGCGATGGAGCCGGCGGAAATTGTGGTGCCGATCACCGACCTGGCTCCGGATATCACCGACGATCAGGCTCAGCAGGCACTGAGTATGGCCCAGCAAATCCTGGAGTCCCCGCTCAACCTTCTCGTGCCAGATCCGAGAGAGGGCGACCCTGGGCCCTGGGAGGTGGCGCCAGAGGTCTTGGCCCGGATGCTGATCATCCGTATCGAGCAGGATGGCGTGCGGGTTGGCATGGATGGCGCAGCGCTGGCTCAGTTTCTGAGCCCGATGGCGGTCGCCCTCTACCGTGAACCGGTCGACGCCACTTTCGACTTCGATATGGACACGCTGGAGCTCGTGCCTCTGTCCCCCAGCCAAGTGGGTCGCGAAATGGACGTGCCGGCCTCGGTCGAGCGGATTAACGAGAGCCTGCGCACGGGTGAGCATTGGGTCTCGTTGGTTGTTGATGAGATTCCGCCGGAGCGTCCGGATACCCTGACGGCAGAGGATCTAGGCATTCGAGAGTTGGTGGCGGTGGGGGAGTCCTATTTCACCGGCTCCTCTTCCGCTCGGGACAGCAACATCCGTCTGGGGGCCTCCAAGTTCGACGGCGTCATTGTAGCGCCGGATGAGGTTTTCTCGTTCAATGAGCACTTAGGTGAGGTCACCTTGGAGGCGGGCTACGACGAATCTTACGTGATTATAGGAGACCGCACGGTGCCGGGGGTGGGCGGGGGTATCTGCCAGGTCGCGACCACGGCCTTTCGCGCGGCCTACTTTGGCGGCTATCCCATCGTGGAGCGCTGGCCCCACGCCTACCGCGTTAGCTACTACGAACTGGGCGGTTTCGGCCCAGGCTTCGACGCGACGATCTACTCCCCGTTGGTCGATTTCCGCTTCAAGAACGATTCACCCTATCATATTCTGATCCACACCGAAGTGGATAGCGCAAACGCCAGACTGCGCTTTATGTTCTATAGTACTGATGACGGGCGTACCGTTGAGCAGGTTGGGCCGGAGTGGGGAGACCCCATTCCGCCGGGTGCGCCGGTCTACGAGTATGACGCGACGATGGCCGCCGGCACCGTCGTCCAGCTTGAGCGTGCCAAAAACGGGCTTAACGCGACGTTAGGGCGCGTGGTGAGGGATGCCGACGGCAACGTGCTCTATGATGACACGTTTGTCAGCAAGTTCATCCCCTGGCCCGCGCGATACAAGTATGGGCCGGGCTATACCCCGCCTAGCAATGCTGAGGTCATTAGCACGCCACAGCCTTAGGCTTTACAGATCGCTGCTGTTGCTCCGCCGGAGCCCCAGGGAGATCGCGGTCGGTTGGCATCGACAGCAAAGTGCAAAAAGAAGACGGTCCCCGCTATGCCATGGCGGGGGCCGTCTTTGCTTATCAACTCTCAATAGGTCCTAGGATACAGGCCGGCTTAGGCTGAAGGTTCTAGACCGTCTCCATTCCTTCGTCGAAGCTCTCGTACTGATCCATCTGTTTGACCCAGGCCTGCAGCTCGAAGTTCACTTTCTGAATAAAGCTGTTGTCCGGGAGACTGGCGCCTTGAGCATATTCCAGGTCTCTGATGCGCGCTTTGACGCGCAGCGCACTCGTCTCCAAAATGACCTCCTGCCCCGGCTTGATCATCACCACGTCGCCCTTGGGCTCCAGCTTAGCCTTCAGATCGGGATCATTGAACGCGTACTCACTGGCGAGGACCTTGGTGACTGTGCGGATGTCGCTCTTGTCGAAAAGCCAGGCCTCAAAGGCTGTGACCTTCTTGGGATCACCGGCGCCTAAGGTCTCCGAGATGCCAATGCCGCACTCACCAAGGAAATCACTGCCAATCTCAATGCTAAAGGAGGGATCGAAGTAGTCGTCGCCCAGCACGTAAGGCGTGTTGAAGGACTTAACCGGCTGTCCCTCGCCGGACACTTCAAACTCCGTGGTCTCGATACCTGCGCCGGGTTCACCGACCGCGACCTCTGGCCGTTGGCGACCACGGTCCTGGGAGATCAGGAACCAGGCCGCGCCAGCCCCTGCGACGACGAGCACGACGATCAGAAGGATGCCGGCAAGCTTGACAAAGCTCCCGAGCCCGGTCGCTGCGCCCTCTTCCTCGGTCGGGTAGAGAGCACTCGGCTGTTGCTGTGCGAGATTCTCCACTTGCGTCAGAGGACCGACGTAGCTTCCCAGTTGGAACTGGGATGCGTTCTGAATCGCCATGTTGATATCCTGTTGGAGCTGCTCCTCGTTTTCCAACCACGGCGCGTCAGCGGCTTTCTGCAGGTCCAGACCAAGTCGGCTCTGGAGCAATGCCAAGTCTCCCGTGCGGGCGTATTCCTGAGCTGTGTAACCCAGGTACGCCGACTTCCAGTCGGCCCGGAGATGGGCCGGCGTGGCGTTCGCCCACTCGACGGGAAAGACTGTGTAGCCGAGAAGGAACCAACCTAGAAGCAAGCCGACGACGAAGACGATCAGTAGTTTGTATTTGTCCCAGATTGGTTGGATTTTGACCATAATCTGGGCAAAGGCTGTGAAGCCCTTAGCCATAAGTGAATTGGACATGGTGCATCCCTCCCGGATAAGATGAGGTGATTCCCTAAGATCCTGTCTAAAACTTGTTACAAGAGTACCATATCTCGCATGTATTTGCAAGCTAATGGTTAGCGTTACGATGGATATTCATACCTCCAGGTGTGTTTTTCAACAGCAACTCCTGAGGCAACCTGACTGTAATCCCTAGTTCGCGATATGTCAAGTCAAAAGACACAATCATGCATAGACGATCACGCTTGAGGTCTCGTGGCGCTGAGGGGGAGCACGTGCGCTGCGCCGACAGCTTGCAGGTCAACATGAGCTTGACCGCAGGATGGCCGACGGTATAATCGCCGCACGATGATCGAGTGGCGAAGTCTTATCCAGGACCTCATACAACAGAGCCCTCTGCGCCGCGTCTACTTCAACCGTCAGCGATGGTTGCTGGTCGCTCTAGCGTTCCTTTCTCTGGCCGTGATGACCGTTGGAGGTGGCTGGCTAATCGCTGAGTTCGGCGCCTTGGCCGTTGCTGCTCTGGTCGCGGGCATGGTCTATATCCTGTGGGCGCTGCAGAACATGGAGGCCGCCTTTCTCGGCGTCATCGCGATCGTGACGTTGCTACCGTTTGGGTCCCTCCCTTTTCGCATTGGGTTTGTCCCGACCTTTCTTGATCTCACGCTCTTGGCCCTTTTCGGCGTCTGGGTGCTCAATCTGATGCTTAGCGAGGAGCAGGAGTTCATAGCCACGCCGGTTGGAGCTGCCATCACGGCCTTTGCTCTGCTGGCCATCGTGGCCTTCGTGGCCGGACTCTCTCACGGCGCGCTGACGAGCTATCTCATACGCCATTTCGCAGAGGTGCTGCTGAGCATTGCGCTCTTCTTCCTCGTTGTGAACACCGTCCAGGATGTCGGTCGTCTGCGACGGCTGATGCGGTGGTTGATCCTTGGCGCTGCCATGGCGTCGTTGGTGGGCATCGGGCTCTATCTTGTTCCCGAGGCGGTGGCCATCCGGGCCCTCTCTGCCCTGGGCCGGTTTGGGTATCCGACGGGTCAGGGCGTCCTGCGCTATGTGCGAGACGACCCCGAGCTGATGAAGCGGGCGACGTCGACCTCTGTGGATCCTAACGTGCTGGGTAGTCTGCTGAACCTCACGCTGGCGATGCTGGCGCCACAGTTGGTCGTCAAGCGCCCTGTCTTTCCGCGGTTGGTCGCCTTCGCTCTGGCGGGCGTGATCGGCATTGGCTTGGTCTTGACGGTCTCTCGTAGTGCGATGTTTGGCGTCGCGCTGGCGGTCTTGATCATCAGCCTGCTGCGGTACCGCAAGTTGCTACCGTTGATCGGGTTGGTCTTGCTTGCCTTCCTGCTGTCACCTTGGTCTCAGGGCCTTATCGAGCATTTCGTGGAGGGATTCCTGGTCGAGGACCTGTCGACCCAGATGCGAATGGGCGAGTACAAGGACACCTTCATTTTAATCCGTCGGTATCCCTTCTTGGGCGTGGGTTTTGCAGGTGCGCCGGACATCGACATCTACGTGGCCGTCGCCAGCGTCTACCTGATTGTGGCGGCGCAGATGGGGCTTGTGGGATTGGCGGCTTTCGTCGTGATCCTGGGTATGGTCTTCTGGCGGTTTTGGCAACGGCGATCACTGGCAAGCACCGTGCCGGCGTTGGAGCCTTTATGGTACGGACTGCACGCGGCGCTCATCGGGGGCGCCATCAGCGGCGTTTTCGATCACTTTTTCTTCAGCTTGGACTTTCACCATTCCGTGACCCTTTTCTGGCTTATCGTCGGTCTGGCGACCGCCTCCACGGAGCTTCTGGATGGGCTAGCGCCCGAGCCGACCTGATCGATTTCTTGTGCTTTGATGCGGCTTGAAGTATACTTGGATTAATCAAACCTAACTCAATCTATCATTGCTCTCTTAGGAGGCCCTTCATGAAACTCTCTTGCCTTCAGGAAAACCTCGCACAGGGGCTTAGTATCGTGGGGCGAGCTGTTCCCTCGCGCACGACCATGCCGATACTTGGCAACGTGTTGATGGCGACGGACCACGGTCGGCTCAAACTGGCCGCCACCAATATGGAACTCAGCATCGTGCACTGGGTAGGCGCTCGTGTCGAGACTGAGGGCGAGATCACGGTACCGGCACGCAACTTCATCGATTTGGTGAACTCCTTGCCGCCCGATCAGGTCGATCTGACCCTTGACGCGTCGACCTTGTCATTGGCGCTCAAGTGCGGTTCGGTCCAGGCGGGGTTCCGGGGCATCGGGGCCGACGAGTTTCCACTGGTGCCGGAGCCCGATGAGGAGAACGGCTTTGCCGTTGAGGGCCCGGACCTGGAGCTTGGGCTGACACTGGTCACATTCGCGGCCTCAACCGATGAGAGCCATCCGGTGTTGACCGGCGTGCTGGCAGAGTTCGAGGGCGATACTATGACCTTGGCTGCGGCGGATGGCTTCCGCCTCTCTATGAAAGAGATCCCGTTGGTCGAGCCGGTTCCCCAGGCGTTCAGCGTGATCATACCGGCTCGGGCGCTCTCGGAGTTGATGCGCATCATCAGCAGTCTGGAGGAGCCTGTTCACGTGTCGACGACGCGTCCACACAATCAGATTCTCTTCCAAATGCCTGATTCGGTGCTCAATTCGCAGTTGATCGACGGCAAGTTCCCCGATGTACGCCGCATTATCCCGCCGTCACACGCCACGCGGGTCGTGCTGGGGCGCGAGGAGATCCTGCAAGCATGCAAGCGGGCTGCGATCTTCGCGCGGGATGTCGCTAACATCGTCACCTTGATCGTTGAGCCGGGCGAGTTGACGGTAGCAGCGGATTCCTCGGAGTCGGGTCAGGGATCCACACGTTTGGTCGCTAATGTGGAAGGCGATGGTCTGGAGATCGCGTTCAACGTCCGCTTCCTGATCGACGTCTTTTCCGCGTTGGACACCCCGCAGGTCGCGTTGGAACTCAATTCCGCGACCAATCCCGGGGTGATAAGGGCGGTGGGGGATGATTCCTTCGTGCACGTCGTGATGCCGATGCATCTCGGGCACCGCTAGCTGACGCATCGAGCCTCCTTGTCCGTTGGTCTTCATCACTCGATCTTTGGTTGTGTCGTTGGAATCTGAATCTAATAGCTGGAGGCGTGGTGCCGTCTTCCTGGCGCCCGGCTCCAGTTTTGTTGTGCATCTTAGGGCTCATACCGAGCTTTGCTTTTGATAGTGGAAATATGAACGAGATGAACAAGCACATTTCTGAGCTGGCGCCCGATAGGTTGCGGCACGTCTGTAATCCTGGAGATCTGGCCTTTGAGGTTACCGATGACCTGGCTTTTGAGTCAGACATCATCGGCCAAGACCGCGCGGTTGAGGCTATGGAGTTCGGCCTGGATATCAAGAGCCCGGGTTTCAACATCTTCGTGATGGGCCCCGTGGGCTCAGGACGTCATTCAATACTCAAACGCATCGTCGAGCGGAAAGCGGCGGGTGAGCCCGCGCCCGCTGACTGGGTCTACGTCAACGATTTTGCGAGCCACGGCACACCGCAGGCGATACGTCTCCCACCAGGCCGGGGACGCCAGATGCGCACGAGCATGGAGCGGTTCAGCAACACACTGGCAGAGCGGCTGCAGCGCGCCTTCGAGACCGACCGCTATGTCGAAGCGCGAGAGGAACTGGAGCAGAACTACCGCGCCTTGGAGCGAGAGGCGTTGGCCTCAGTGGAGGTTGCGTGTCGCGAGCATGATTGCGCTCTGGTCCGTTCGCCCTCGGGCCTCTATCTGGCGCCCTTGCGCAATGGCGATTTGCTCTCGCCCGAGGACATTAGCCGGCTTGATACGGAGGAGCAGGCTCGGATACAGCAAGCCCTCGATGATCTGGATGATCTCCTTGATGATACGATGCGCCATCTCCGCGATCACGAGAGGCGCGTGCAGGCTGACATCGATCGTCTTGATCGGGAGGTCGCCGATTTCACCATCAGGCCGCTGCTGGAGGAGCTGCAGGTTAAGTATGCGGACCAGGAGGAGGTCCAGGTCTTCCTGGAGGATGTACGGGAGGATGTCCTGTCTAACGTAGCTTTCTTCAGATCCGAGGACGCCAGCGGACGGGACCTGGAAAGCGAGTCCCTGCTGGACGTGCCCGTGACCAAGAGATATCGCGTCAATTTGCTGGTCGATAACAGCGAGCTTGAAGGCGCGCCGGTGGTGACCATCGAGCGTCCCTATTATCCACAGGTCTTCGGCGCTGTGGAGTACGATGTCCACTACGGCGTCAGTGTCACCGACCATACCCTTATCCGCGCCGGTGCGCTGCACCGCGCCAATGGCGGCTACCTCATCGTCGATGCGGCGGCCTTACTGGAGGACTATGATGTCTGGGTCGGGTTGAAGCACGCGTTGTCAACGCAGCGGATTCGCATTGAATCTCCTGATGGCCAACGTCTCGTCCGCACAGTCACACCTGACCCCGAGCCCATTCCGCTTGACGTGAAGGTGGTTCTCATCGGTTCTCCCTACGTATTCTACACGCTCTATGAGCTGGATGACGACTTCGGCAAGTTCTTCAAGGTTCAGGCGGACTTCCACACGGAGGTGGACCGCACCCAGGAGTCCGAGCAAGCGTACGGTAGGTTCATTCGGATGCTTTGCCATCAGGAGAACCTACATAGCTTCACTGCGGCGGCCACAGCCCGTGTCGTAGAGTACGGT
>JBNGDU010000162.1:17259-18563 GCA_049975025.1 Anaerolineae bacterium | reverse complement strand
CGAGGGTCTGAAGTGCGAAGTCGATGTACCGGCGGACATACTGGAAATAGAGCTTGTACTCCCGCCGCCGCTTGACCGGATCTTCGTACTGCCCATAGTGGGGCGGGTCCGGCAGGCCCAGCTCGAGGGCTCTCTCCGCCTGCTGCTGGAGGCGCTGCCAGGTCTTCGCCCGCCCGTTATGCAAGCTCGCCCGAATCTCGGGAAGCTTTTCCGCTGTGTAGATGATCCGCGGTCGGGCCTTGGGGATGTTCTCAAACAGCTCGGCGATGTCCGGATAGGGTTGCTCAAGCACATTAGGGGGGACGGTCAAGGGATAGGGCGCTCGACGCGCCAGCACCCGCCCCGCTTCGTCCAGGGCTGCGACCGTCCAGTGGTAGCTGCCGGTCTCCAGGACCTTTGAGGGGAGGAAGACGTTGGTCTCTGTCTCAGCGTTTACCACCGTCTGTCCGTCCTCCGACGTCATCTCGAGCCGGTAGCTTGAGGCCTCCTCGAGCGGCAGCCAGACGAAGGCCGGGGGATTCGTCAGGGCCACCTCGCCGGGCGCCGGTCTGGGAATGGGATCTCGCGTTGTACGACGTTCAGTTGGAAAATCCATGGCTTCACTCCTTTGCTTTAGGTTTCTCGATCTAGATTAGCAGTCGCTTGGCGGCCTCGGGAAGACGATCCGCGGTTCTCAAGACGGTGTGCCGCTTCCAGAGCTCCAGCCGGCCCATGTAAGCCAGTGTGGCGTCCTCGCAGACATAGATGATCTGCCCGTCATGCTTGAAGTCAGCAATTCGACCCTTGGCCCGGTGGTCGGGGATGATCTGTCCCGCACCATTGACCAGGATGGCGTTCTGCGCTTTGGCGGCTCGGGTCCACTCTGAGTGGTGGCGTGCTCCGTAGTAGGGATCGTAGTAGCCGCTGGGAATTGCCAAGGCTTCGCCCTCGACCGCGACGTAGAAGGCGTTCTGATCGGCGTGCTGGTGACTGAGGCTCCCGAAGGGACTTGACTTGGCCAGGACGAAGACATCGTCCTCGAAGTTGGTGAAGTCGCTGTGTGGCGCAGCCCAGCCGACGCCACGGACACCTTCAGCATCCTGCCGTCATCGAGCGTAATGAACTGGACCTCCTTATCGGGCAGCCCATTAACCCACGGGCGCGAGTTTGTGTGAAAACATCCCCTGCCGCAGGCCTGCCAGCTGAAGTCCTCACCGGAGATCTTACCTTACATCACACTCCCTTACCGGCGCCCTCCACCCAGATGGGAGAGGACCAAGCCCGGTCGCCGTTGCTTTGGACCACCCGCACGTAGTACCAATCCG
>JBNGDU010000162.1:11914-17159 GCA_049975025.1 Anaerolineae bacterium | reverse complement strand
GCGCTATGCGATTCCGGTCGACGAGGTCGCTGAGCTGACACGTGATCTCACATCCGCCAGGGACGCTCTCGTGTACCTGACGCCGGGCTGTTATTGTGAGTTGTGCATCGCCCGGCGCGGCGACCTCGAGCAGCATCGCCTTGGTGGGGTCTTCGGCAAACGCCTGTCGGCGGGACGTGAAGGACTGCCAGCGGATGGTCTGCTCATCGCGCTCAATCACCCGATCCCGCCGGTCTTCGTCGAAGGGCCCGCTCTGGAAGCAGGGGACATACGCGGTGATGGTCCCCTCTGACAGGCTCGCACTCAAATCCCAGTCGGCGATCCGGGCCATTCCCAGGTCAGCCCAGGGGCCCCAGCCATACTGGATCCGCACCCGCACGCGCTCTGGCCATGGGCCCGTTGCGGTCAACGGCTCTTGGTCCACCGGAAAGGACCGACGGACGACTCGGTTGCGCTTCACCAGCTCGATCCGATCTATCTCGTCCCAGCCTTCGACGTCGACGGCGATCCTGCGTTTCTCGCAGAAGGGCAACTCAGCTCCCATCGAGGCATCGTTGATCTGAAACCAGAGCTTGATCCGATCTCCGGTGACGCCATAGGTCCGCCGTGATTTGATGGCCTCCAGAATATCCGTTCGGGTGTTCGATCCAGCCCAAATCCCCATCAAACCCTCCCCATAAGCGCCCGGATAGCCAAGGTGATCGTCCGTGGAGGCAACGATGCCAAGGCGCAGGCCCTCCGCCAGGCCGGATTGAACCGTGTTGCCCGTCCACCGTCCCCCGTTACTGTGGCGGATGAAGGGGTAGGGCCCACGGTCTCGCTCCGAGGCGCCGTGCTCGGAGTAGATCTCTGCCACAGGTGAGAGGTCCAGGTCCAGGTAACGCCAATCAATGCCCCGCACCCCGCGTTTGTAGGCCGGGTGGTGGGGAATGAGGAGGGCTTGCTCAGAACGGGCGTGAGCCTTGAGCTCCGCGATGTGGTCCGCGTATACCAAGTCGCCTTCGTCGTCGGGGTAGTAGAGGCAGTAGTCACCGAACCGGCTGGAGTGCCACTCATATCCCAGGAAGGCGGTGAAGTCGTCGCGACGGTTGGCTGCTTGGATCTGTCTCTGCACGTCAGGCCAGGCTGCGCGCATCACTTCAAACCCCTTGACCCACTTCATATGGGCATCCTGAGGCATCCTAGGCATGTCGTGCCATTGGGCGTGCCCGGTAAACGAGAAGAAGTCGAGATGCTCGGTCGCAATGTCGATAGCCCGCTCCAGGGAACCTCGGGCGTACCCCACGGCGTTGTGATTGTGCAGATCTCCCCAAAGCAGCGAATGAGACATTTCTCCTTCGTTTCGCAAGCTAGTATCCTGGCTTCCTTGCCGGGCGTCCATTTGATGGTCGTCAAAATGATTGAGGCTGCAGCGGATCTGCTAAAACTTCAGCTATCCCCATTGCCGGCCGATTTCAGCACTTCCTTGACTCGCGCGCAGCACCGCTCGTTAGCTGCCGCGATCTGCGCTCTGAGGTTGTCGCGGTCTTCGTTTTGGAGAGCCTCGAGCACTTTCTGTTGGTCGGATATTAGACGTCGCGCGATCTCGGCAGGATTCTCATGTCGCAGGTAGTTGTTCATCAGGAGCCACCATTGGCTGACCGTCTGCCGCCATAGCCTTGTCAGCACGCTGTGCCCCGACTTTCTCAGAAGGTACTCCTTAAAGGCCTCCTCTGCTGTAAGCACCGAGAGCGGTGATAGCAAAGCGCCGTCTTTCACTTCCCGTTGCAGCTTGTCGATCATCGATTGTGCTTTGGCGAAGTCCTCTTCCGCCAGCCTGCGTTCGCTGATGAGCCAATCCGCCGCCAGCGTCATCAACATCGTCTGTATGCTGAACACCTCGTCGACCTCAGCTTGACTGGGGCGCCATACGTAGCTGGCTGTGGTTCCGACAGCGAACCTTAGAGTACTTGCTCCATCTGCAAGCTCTGCTTGTCCCGTATGGCACGGTACTGGTCCCTTATCGCCGCCAGGTCACCCTCGCACAGAGCGTCGAGAATCGCGCGATGGGCGGACAAAATGTCTTGGGCCACCTCGTTGGAATCGCAGTTTCTCAAGTATGTGTGCATCAGGACGCGCCATTGGCTGATCGTCTGGCGCCACAGCCTGGTTACCAGAGCAAGACCTGATCTGCGAAGAAGATATCCCTGGAAAACCTCCTCTGCAGAGATGATAGCGGCAGGTGACACAGATGGAGAAGTGTCTAGGGTCTGATGCCAATCGTCAATGAGGGACTGTAGTTTGGCCAAGTCCTCTTCCGTGAGCCCATGTTCCGTGAGGAGCCACTCTGCTGCTAGATTCTGTAGCGTCATTTGGATGCTGAGGACTTCCTTGACTTGAGCTTGAGTGGGCTGCCAAACGTAGCTGGAGGCAGTGCCTACGACCAGTCCCTCACCTCTTAGACGCGCCAGAGCCTCCCGCACCGGACTGCGACTGACATCAAGAGCTTCTGCGAGCTCAGGTTCCTTCAGACGTTGACCGGGCAAGAGCTCGCCTTGCATGATGGCATCGCGAATGCGCGCTGTCACCATGTCGGATAGGGTGCGCTGTTCGATAGGGCCAAGGGCGCTGAGGCCACCGCTCATGCTCGCCTCCCCGCGCGCGACTTTATCTCACGTGTCATTTGTTCCCCGCAATCCTGTTGTGATATCACTGGCGTGACTGGCGTGACTGGCGTGACCTATGTGCTGCGTAGATACCGCTCCCGATCCATGACAAACCGAAGGGGCTCACCCTCAAGATAACGCTGCAGATTCTCCAAACAGACCCGATGCATCGCGATCAGATGTTTCGGCGGGAACCCACCGCGCGGGCGATACTTCGAGAGATCGTGCGCCGTCAAGATGAGGTTGTCCCACGAGCGCGCAGCATGGTCCGGTGGCAGCCAATCCGGGTCAAGCACGTCCAGTCCGGCACGCAGCCGACCCTTCTCCAACTCGACAAAAAGCGCGTCCTGATCGACGATCGCGCCGCGCGCGGTGTTGATCAGGACACCCTGGTCCGGCAGTTTCGCCAAAATCTCGGCGGTGATCGATCCACGGGTCTCCTCCGTGAGACCCGCGTGGATGGCCACGACTTCAGACTGCTCGAACAGCTCCTCCAGGCTATCCGCACGTTCGCACCATTCAGGTATCTCCTCGATGTAGGGGTCGAAAATCCGGACCACGGGTCGGAAGGGCCGCAGCATCTCGACATAGCGTCTGCCGATGAAGCCGTAGCCATAGACGCCTAGCCTGAGCCCGTCTATCAACCCTGAGTAGAATCCCTCCTCAGGTGGGTGCCAGCCACCCTCACGGATGATCCGGATACGCTCGCGCAGCCCCTTGACCATCGCCAGTGTCAGGGTCACCGCGTTCTCCGCCACACGACCGGCCGGAGCGTCGCCCCAGTTGGTGACGGGAATGCCCGCATCGATGATCTCGACCGGGACGAACTTCACCATCGTCCCGGTTATGTTGCAGACGTAGCCAAGACTGCCGGGGTCCTCTGCGATAGAGAGGGGGACCCGTGCTGATCCCCAGCCCGTCAGGAGAATATCGCACGCTCGGATATGCGAGGCGAGTTCCTCCTCGCTCATCGCCTCACCGTTTTCAAGGATGACGAAGTCCCCGATCTTGCGGAGTTCATCGCAGAATGCATCGATCCAAATGCGATCCGATGGTTCTTTTTGAGCTACATGTAGAAGCTGTGTCATCTCGACAAATCCTCCATCGCAAACGCTAGGTCACGTGTGAAGCAACATGCCCTTCATCCAGGCTTTGCCTTGCCCTGTGATAAAGAGGCGCACTTCCATAGCGGTCGCTCGCTCAGGCGCCCTGGCCTGCAAGCTGTCCTGTGTCCAGTTCTCGGTTCCGCTGAAGACCCTACCTCGGGGGATATCCGGCGCGTCGCGAATAGCAGCCCCCAGCTCGTCCACGAACGCCATCTGGAAGAATGCGAACCCGTCCAGGCCTTCCGTGCGGATCTGACCGGCCAAGTGGTAGGTCACGCCCGGCACCGCTTGCACCGTCTGCTGCAGGAGCAAGGCCCCGCCCCGATCATAGGCCATACCGGGCGCAGGACGCGGACTCGCTCCCTCATCCCAGATGACCTTGCCGCCACCTTCCGACAGACGGGTTACCAGAATCCAGTCTTTGGGCCATCCCCAATCCGTCCGCTCCTTGAAGGCGCCATTGCGCAACCTTGGATAGATGGGGTTGGGGTAGACGTAGTTGCGGAACATCCATACGGTGGAGCCCGCAGGATCGACCTCGAAGACGCGATGCCCCTGCTGATCGGAGATCAGCACGTTGCCGTTACCCAGCTTGTCGGCGGCGTAGAACTTCGAGAAGTAGTCAACCTGGTAGGACCACGCGGTCTTACCCTCAGGCGTGACCTCGATCACCCGTGCGTTTTTCGAGTCGGTGATCAGCGTGTTGCCGTTGTCCAGGCGCCGCGCGTGGCGGGGCCAGTTCAGCATCTCGGACGAGCCATCGCCGTAGGACCAGGCGACTTCGCCGCGGCGCGTCACCTCGACAATCCGGTTGCCGTCGGAGTCCGCGATCAGGATATGGCCGTTCGCCAGCATCTCCGCGTTGTGAGGGTGTTTCAACTCCCCGTATTGCCACGTAACCTCACCGTCACGGCTCACGATGAGGCAGCGGTCGTTGTTGCGATCTGTGACCAGAAGACGCCCGTCAGGCAGTGGCATCGCGCAGTTGATGTACTCCAGGCGCGTGCCATCGGATAGGGTGCCTAGCTCATCGGTGGTGAAGACGATGTCTTTGTCCGGCGAGACCTCGATGACCCGGTCGTTCGTGGTATCGGCAATCAGCGTGTTGCCATTCTCCAAACGCATGGCACTGTGCACGAAGCGGAGGTCGTCGCCGTAGCGCCAGACGATCTGCCCTGCAGGATCGACTTCGACGACCTCTGAACCGGCGCTGATCTCGTCCCCTGCATCAGCGATCAGCGTGTTGCCGTTGGCCAACCGTACCGCCGTGCAGGGGAACTCCACGATGCCGGGCATGGCTCTGGGATGGCCCGTAGCCGTCGTCAGTTTCGGCGCTATCTTGGGTCCAATCTCGATGCTCATTCTTAGCTTTCTCCTGGCGGATGACTACATGTAGCCCAGGTCACGGAGCTTCTGCATCAAGCTTTCCTTGTCTTGACGACGTCCGCCGCGCTCTGAGGTGTTCTCAAGGTCCTGCTCCCACGCGGGAATCTC
>JBNGDU010000162.1:0-11904 GCA_049975025.1 Anaerolineae bacterium | reverse complement strand
GGAATCTCGTCGGCGGCTGTTGTGGTGACGCGAGCCCCCAGAGACCGATAACCCTCAGCATAGAGCTTGCAGAAAGGCAGACCATACGTGTGTATGGCATTCCACACATCCCTTTCGGTGAAGTGCAGGAGCGGGCTGATGCGGTCGTGCTCCGGACTGTACTCCGTTGCCGGTCTGGGACTGAAGTACGTCTCTTCGAGCCGGGCGATCTGTTCGTCCCAGCGAATGCCCGAGAAGAACGCCTGAATGTCATTCTCCTCCAGGTAGGTGTTCAGAACCACGGTCTTCATCAAGTGGTTGCCCACATAGGACTCGGGCTCATACGGGAACTCGTCTTCCTCGTAGCCCAGCCGCCTGACCTCCCGCTGATTACGCTCGTTGAGATCAGAGACCTTGACCATCGCGCCAAGCTCTCCGCCGGCGGCCTCTGAGACGTCGTCGTTGTGGATGAACTTCAGATCCAGGTCCCACGCCTCGGCGTGGCGTTCAAGGAACTCCTGCACCTCGGGGAACATGTCGCCTTCGTCGATGGTGAAGCATTGGGGCACATCGATGCCATCTTCGAGACAGACCTGTCGGATCAGCCAAAGCGTCAGGGTGCTGTCCTTGCCTCCGGTCCAGGCAATGGCAAGTCCGTCCGATGGATATCGTTGGAAAGCCTCACGGATGATGCCTTTGGAGTCCGCGATTTTCTTAGCCAGGATTTTCTCGTCGTAGTTAACGATTTTCGGTGCCATGTCAGATCATCTCCTCCTTAGATTGTCTCGACTTACTGATGTTGGATAGGTTTCAACTGCCATACGCGTAAGTTGCGGTACCGGGCTACCATCCACTGCATCTGGCGCAGCCCGATCTTGCCACCTCCGTGGACGGGTCCGTAACGTCGACCATCGTCGACGAAATCGATGATAACGCGATCATCCACCAGGAACTGAATATGAGATCCATCTTTAACCACACGGACTTGGTGGGGGTCGGATGAGCCGGGGGGAATGCCGGGCAGCCCGTTGTCAACAAGGTAGAAGTGGTTGTTCTTGCGCAGATGGGATGCCGTGCGCCCGGGATTGAAGGGGGTGTTGGCATAGTAGGACACATGGTAGCTGACGATGTCGCCCATCGTGTACTGGCGAAAGACACCGTTGCGCTCGGCCAGGGCGGGGTCGAAGATGTCCTCCCCGTTCTCCCCCTTTGCGGAGAAGAAGACGATACAGAGGCCGTCCTCAGAGACGGGCTGGATCTCCCACTCGGCGACATAGCTCTCGGGGAAGTCCTGAGGGCACCAGTGGACGATGTGGCCCTCAGGACCCTCAGGTCGCTCCGACGCCATCTTCATCCAACCCTCTTCAAAGGTCACGATGCCCGGCCCCTCCAAGACCCAGTCCTCTGTCTCGACCTCACTACCGAGTGTGGATTCGTAGAGCAGGTCTCCACGTCGCCTGTCAACGTCTATCGGATCTCCCGGATCACCGCGTCCTAACAGGTCGCTCCGGCAGCCTCGATAGCCGCGTAGGTCGCGGGCTTCAGCTTCCTCGGGGGGCATATAACGGGGTTCCACGGTGACCGCACCATATCGAAAAGGGCCGACCGAGATACTGAGCTGGGTCCACCCCTCTATGTGCCACGGGGGTATCTCCGTTCCAGGGAGCCGCTGAGGCGTGCCATTGAGATAGGCATCAAACCGTCCCGCGTCTGCGTCCCAAGTATAAAGCAGGTGATACCATTCCTGTCCCGGCAACTCAGGTATATTCGTCGCCATAGCATCGACGCCCTCGATGTGATCCGAGTCCCAACTCCATCTCAAGGCGCAAGCCGCCGGCGCCTGCCGGAAGTTCAACGCTGCAATCCCGGGGATGTCAAGCAGATTGCACGCGATCGTCGCCACGCCTTCGCCATTCCGATAATCCTGATTGGGATAAATCCACAAACTGATTGCCACCTGCTCACCAATCAGGTGATCCAGGTCAATCGGTAGCCTGATGGCCTCCTGGCTCAATCCCATGACGGCAGGGATGTCAGATGCCGGGCCAGAGGTCACCTCGAGCCGCTCATCAAAACCGCTTAGCTCACCACCTGCGACCAATGCGTCAAGTTTTGAAGGATTTGACATATGATTCTGCTCCTGTTGTCGTCACATCATCCCATAGATAGATCGGATTGAGCGCCGGAGAGCACCATCACCCAGTCCTCCGTCGCAGGCTGTGGGCGCTCCGGCAGTCTCCACTCATCAACGTCTTGGACAGGACTATCGATGGCGATCCGGTTGCCATCGCGGGGATTGATCCACTCAGCAGTATACCGGTTACCATCCAGGTGAGTGACTTCAATCACCTGATCCTCGTTCCCGCGCGGCACATACACAATGACCAGCTGGTTGGGAATGGCAGCGCAATGCGGCGGGGTTAAGTCGTCGGCGGTAGGCAGAGGATTGAGGGCGCCGTTTACCCTTAGCCATTCACGATGAGGCTCCAGATTCCACCACGGATACAATATCATCAAGCTCTTGACGTGCCGCATATATCCAACACCCTCAAACGCCAGAGCCTCCTGCCACGGCACGACGTTATGGACGTCCTTCCCCGTTTCACCGTCCGGGTCATCGGGATCGTAGAACTGCCAGACGCCGAAGGCGCCGTAGCCGTACCCCGCGGCGCCGCTCAGGAACGCGGTCCATGCCTGCCACCGCGCGTGATATCCGCCCTCTGCGTCGACCTCCGCCTGCCGCTCATAGTAGCTCTCGGCGCAGAAGACGGGTCGCGTGGGCATCAGGTCACGGTTCTCCCGGCAGCGCACGACGATATTGTACATCCGATCGATGCTCTGTCCGGTCTGCAGCCAATGGTGGTCAAGCCATCCCTCGCTGTGGAACGGTCCCGAGGACTGCACATTATGTGGTTCAGGCCAGTCGGTGCGCCCGCTTGGGTGGATCGAGACGGGGTGCTGATAGACATTGTGCATCTGAACGGCCTCGCCCAGCTCGTTGATCCCTTCGACCGACCAACCGCAGTCCCGAAGGGCGTACTGATACTCCCCTGATAGACTCCACAAGAGGTTGTAGGCACCATAGCGCGCCATCAGGTAGGCACCAATCCGCTTGGCCCACTCGAGGTCGAAGAAGCAGTTTTTCATCTTCCCCCACCAGGTTATCGGCGTCGCCACGGCGAACCCACGCAACCAAAGCGCGTCCATCCGCGTATCGAGCGCCTGGAAGTAAGCGGGATTCAGTCGATTGAGATCGTCTTCGTGGAATGGGTATCCACCCTCGTTACGCTGCCCCGCTGTTTCGGTGGCGGTGTCACCAAAGCCGCGCATGCACTGCATCAGTATCGTTGTAAATCCCCTGGACTCGCGGTCATCCAGATAGGCGAAGAACGGGCCGTCCTGGTTGTCGCCTAAGCCACAGCGCGCGGTGTTGCCCGCCCAAAGCGTGTCTGCCAGCAGGAAGAAGGGGGTGCCATCGGCGTGCTCGAAATGCCGTCCGTTCGCGCTGATCCCGATGTGCCCGTGGTAATTGGGGTTGCAACTCAGCTGCTGGGAGCCGGCTGGAAGCACATCCAGCTCCCCGGTTCGACCGTCGAGCCCGGGATCGCGCGAGTGCGTATGCCAACGCCAAGTTCCCGGCAAGGGCATTGCGAAGCGCACGATCCAGCGATCTTTCCCATCCCAGACACCGTCCACGACGATCTCCGCATCGTCCTCAGCGTGACTGAAGGTAACCTGAACCGGGAAGCTCCACCAACTGTGAGCGTCTTGCGCCTTGAGCGCGATCTCGGAGACGGACCATTGTATCATATTCATTGACGTCTTCTCAGCTCTCTTTCAAAACCTTTCGTCTGGGAAGGACCGTTTCATAGTTGTCACTAGACATCATATCGGTGACGACGGTTGGGACTTGGCCTCCAGCCATCTGTCGTCTGCGCTTTGTGGCTATCCCGATCGACCAAGATTCTGTTCGATTTCTTTACGACTGCGATTTGGGATCCGGCATGATTCTACCAACGCCTCCTTGATCTGCCTGGCACGCCGCTCGTTGACGGTACGGTGGCGCTGCCGGATGGCTTCCAGGTCACCGCTCTGCAGTTTATCCAGGATGAACTGATGTCCTAACACCATGTTCTCCGCTATATCAGCGCGACTGCGGCGCCGAATGCAGCAGTGCATCAAGATGCGTCGCTGGCTGAACGTCCGACGCCAGTAACGGCTCAATCGTGAATGACCCGACCGACGGCAAATGTAGCCGTGAAACTTCTCGTCTGAGTCTATAAGAGATATGGAAGCCAGACGGGCTGGGTCCTCCAATGCCTGCTTCAGTTCGTCAACGAGAGACTGGAGGTAAGCAATGTCCTTCTTGCGGAGTTTGTTCCTTTTGACGATCCACTCCGCCGCCAAGCACTCAAACGCTGTGCGTAACGTGAATATCTCGTCGACGTCCCTTCGATTTGGCTTCCACACATAGCTGGCTGCAGCGCCTACCACCAGGCCCTCGCTCTTCAGACGGGCCAGTGCTTCCCGTACTGGACTGCGACTGACTTTCAGCGAGTCCGCCAGCAGCGGTTCTGTCAGCCGTTCACCAGGCAGAAGCCTGCCCTGGATGATGGCTTCACGAATACGCGAGGTCACAATATCGGCCAACGTGCGCTGTTCGATGGGACTAAGAGAACTCAGGTGCTCTCCCATATCCTCTCTCCCTTCGGCAAGCTATCAACGGCTTACGCAACTGTGCGTCAGATAACCAAAATAGATCAACCACGGTTTTCAAGACACTGCTTTGAAACACGGCGGTCCAGACAACGGCGGCTTACAGATGGGGGATTGAGCAGTGTTGAGAGAACAAATCACAGCTCGATCCACAACCGTTATCTCAAGTCGCGTATGACCTAAGAGATCTCGATAACCTTGGGTGTCCCTCACCAGAGCCGGCCCGCGTCTCTCACATCGAGAGTGTATTGTGTATACACTATACCAATACCAAGAGGATATGTCAAAGACGCTTCTGGTTAGGTGGGCTATCATGTCTAGAAAGAGGGATCTGGCTGCGTTCTGAGTTCGGTGCTACTGCGTCGCAAGGAATGACTCTCTAGTCTGCGCGGGTCATGTGGATCGAGAGCCTATGCCAGGTGCTGATGGTTGGGTATAGACCCGGACATCTGACGCGGGCTGCCAGCCGGCGGCTCGTTAGCCCGCAGACCCATGATGATATGGGTGGCTGCGCACCGATAAGGAGAGCCAGGCGCAGCCGACAGCGCTGGCCCGGTAGCAAGTGCCGAGATCCGGTGATGCGGTCGAGTGAAGGGAGCTTTACACCGTGGTCTCACGCCGAATGCAAAGGGGTTGCGAGGTCGACACCACGTTCTGGGCCAGGATCGGCATGCGCTGCGACGGCTAAGGAAACTCCAAGGAAAAATCTTGCGTAGACTCCCCTAACTCGTCAGCCGCTCCACACCCGCTTTGAAAGCATCGTAAGCCGGTTTTGGTTCTTGATCGACGCCGACAAGTCCCCAGGCGGTCTCAGCCGGACAATCAGGGGCACCGCACTGCCAGCACGTCGCCTGATCCTCCCACCGATAGAAGAAGAGACCGAGAAGTTTGTCCCGCTGCTCGTAGAACCCCTCGAAGGCTTTCTCCACAAACTTCGCCTGCACCTCGGGCGTGTGGCCCTCGTCCCACGCATGGTACCATTTCTTGTACTGGCAGACGTAGGGCTCCTCCGCCCGCTCCTCGTCGGTGAGAAGGCCGCCAGCCGACGAGTAACCCCACTCATTGATCAGGACCGGCGCCTCGGTCAGGGCGTAGAGCTCCGCGATGCGGTCGGACCACTTCCCCGGACCGCCGGCCTCCCAGGTGCCGTAGTAGGCGTCGACGCCGCAGTAGTCGATCAGGCCCTCTTGTTCGCCGTGAAGGCGTCCGTAAAGGAAGTAAGCCTTGTCGCTGCCCGCGGTGTTCGTCCCGACGATGAGACCGGGATCACCCATCTTGAGCCCCCGAGCGCCGGACAGGATCAGCTCGCTGGCCTCTCGGGGATTCAGCGGACCGGCGAAGATCTCGATATCGAGCTCGTTGGCGATCTGCCACATATCGACAAGACCGTGAAGGTCGTACGCCAGGAACCGGCAGAGCTCACGGTAGTTCCGCAGGAAATCCTCAGTGCCCAACTCACCCACGTAGTCGGGCACGCGATCGTGCCAGACCATCTGCAGCCGCCCATTGGCGTCAGGCTCCCGCCTGCCGATACCCAACAATGGGGTCACGCCCATCACGCGAAAACCCCGCTTGACCCAGGCCTGCGCGTCGGCCTTCGCCTCCTGGTAGGCCTCCGTGGTCTCGCCACCGACTCTGTCAACGAATGGGTAGTTGAAGTTCTGCCGCACCCAGCCGATGCCGGCACCTCTCATGAGGTCAACGTCGGCATTGGGATACGCACTGGTTCCGATGATCATGTCGTTCATTTTTGAACCCCTTTCGAGTTCACTCGATTAATCCCAATCGCTCGTACTGCTCCTCCGGCGCATCACACTCGCGCATCAACCGGATCAGGTGCGCGATCATCCGCCGCTCGAGGGCGGGCTCATCGAGCGGGCGGTTCTGCCCGGGATCCTGGGCGAGGTTGAAAAGCAGGGTGCCCCATTCTGCCGGACGACTCGATCCCGGCGTCGCGACCCGCAGCACCGGCATGCCTTTGGTGAATGAGAGCGGCGGGACCAACTCGATCTCGGGCAAGTTCCCCTCGCCGACCAACTGCCGCCGTAGCCGGATCGTCTGCAACGTGTAGGCGCAGAGCGGCGCGTTCTCCGGACCCGGCGCGCGATAGTAGACGTGCTGACCGTCGGTCACGTTGACGTGGTGACCGAAATTGCCGAAGATGGCGGCTTCGCGGACCGGCGTGTCCTTAGCGATCGTGTCGGTCAGCGAGTGCCCCAGCATGTCCGGCGTAGGCTCGACATCGAAGTAGTCCAGTAGCGTGGGGCCCAGGTCGAGCGCAGGCTGCACCAACGCCTCGCGACGCTCCCCCCTGCCCCCGTAGCGGGGATCCCAGACGAAGAGAGGCGTGTGAGAGAGCTCCTCGTACCAGGGTTGATAGTTCTTGGCGAAGAGACGGTGTTCCCCCAGCATATGACCGTGATCGGTCCAGACCACCAGCAGGGTGTCATCCCACATCTCGAGCTCATCCATCAGGTCCAAGACCTCGCCGAGCCGCGCATCACACATGCTGACCGAGGCCGCATACTGCGTGCGCAGGTGGCGGATCTGCTCCGGGGTCTCGTCGGTCACCCGATCGTAGACGGGCCAATCGAAGACCGGGCCGTCGTAGGGATCTTCATAGAGCTCCTGGTACGTCTCGGGAACGAAAAACGGCTCGTGGGGATCGAAACACTCGATGTGGAGGAGCCAGTTGTCCTCCTCCTGATTGCGGCGCACGAAGTCCAGTCCAGCCCGAATGGTCTTCGTGGTGGGGAGGTTCTCCTCGCCGGAGATGTAGGGTCGATTGACCCAATCCTGCCGGCGGCCCCGCTTGTTGATCGTCTCCGGAACCTCCGGATCGGCGACCTGCCCGATCCAAGGATCGCCCTCCTGCCCGCGCAGGAATTCCCACGTGTCGTAACGGGTGTTGTAGTAGTGACCGTTGTCCTCCCAGTAGTGGTAGTGGTCACTGACCAGGTGCGTGTAGACGCCATGCTTGGATAGGATCTCGGGAACAGAGTCATCAAAGGTCTCCAAAGGCACCCACGGCGCGTGAAGGAAGTTCGGGCGGGCGGTATGGAAATCGCGCCGCGCGGGCATGCACGGTGTCGAGCAGACGTACGACGTGTTGAACGTCAGCGCGCGCTCCGCCAGCCGCTCGAAATTCGGCGCGTGCACCCAGGTGTTGCCATAGGGCGGCAGGAAATGGCGGTTCAGCGAGTCAAACAGCAGGACTATGGCTTTCATAGTTCGCAACTCCTCAATCTAGTGATATGGCGAACAGCCAGCGTTTTCCGGGGATCAAGAGACAAAACAAAATTCAAGACTCATCGGCGTATGATCTACAAGGTCGGCTCTACTTACGTCTAGGTGCCAGGCACTTCTGGCGCATGTTAGTGATCAAAGAAGCTCCTGAACCACAAGAGCTCGCTTTTCGAGATGCCGTGCAAGTGCCTGGCACCTGGGTCGTTGTTAGCCGGTGTCATTCCTGAAGTTCGTAGACGCGGACGTAATCGACGACGTACTCCTGCGGGAAGATGTCGTCCATCACACCGTACTGACCTCCCCAACTGCCGCCGATCGCAGCGTTGATGATCAGGTAGAAGGGTTGGTCAAAGGGCCAGGTCCCCCATCCGAGGCCCTCGTTCTCGAAGGAGAAGTAGAGCTGATCGTCGACGAAGAAGTCGATGTGGTCCTCAAACCACTCGGTCGCGTAGACACGGAAATCCTCGTAGGGCTCGCTAATGTGGATGCTGGACCCCTTGTTCGTGCCGAGCATATGGTTATAGGCCTGCGTATGCACGTTGGCGTGGATCGTATTTGGATCGTAGCCGACGTTCTCCATGATGTCGATCTCGCCGCAGGCTGGCCATCCCACCTCGTCGATGTTGACGCCCAGCATCCATATCGCGGGCCACATGCCGACGCCGGTGGGGAGCTTGGCGCGGATCTCAAGCCGCCCATAGGTCCAGGTTGCCGTCTCCTTCGTATGAAGGCTGGCTGAGGTGTACTCAGCGCCCTCATATTCCTCCTTACGCGACGTGATGATCAGGTGCCCGTCCTCGACGCGCGCGTTCTCCTTCCGGGCCTCCGTGTAGTACTGCAGCTCGCGATTACGGATGAAGCCCACCTCATAGCCCCATTTTTCGGGATCAGGCAGCCCATCCCTGTCAAACTCATCGGACCAGACGAGATCCCAGGTGTGACCTTCTCCTGTTGTAATTGAATAGGGCGTCGGCTCAGCCTGCCCGCCGAGGAAGCTGCCACACCCGGTGATAAACAGGCCGACCATCGCCAACATCATCCAATATCTCAGGCACATCGTGTGGCCTCCAAGTTCTGCTACTCCTCGTAGACCCGCAGCCAATACTGCCGCCACTCCGGGGGTCCGGGCCAAGTCGTGCACTCGTCAGGGAAGCGTAGCGTACCGCCGCTGCGCAGCCAGTCCACCAACTTCGCATCGGTCCCCCGGTGTGCGGCCTCGGCAATACCAGCCTCTCGCAAGCGTGCCACGACCTCGGGATAGCCGCCGGAGACGTCCTCGACCGAGCCGTACCGGTAGAGGCGGCAGGCCTCAGGGTTAGCCGCCAGGTTCATGTACCACTCCCGATTGAACACGGAGAAGACAATGTGGTCCGCGTCATCGACCCAGCTGTTGACACCGTGCCCAGCCAGCGCGATTTCGCGCGCGCCCTGGCCATTATCCTGCGTGACCTCCAGCAGATCCTGACCCACCCACCGCTCGGGAGTCTCCGCTCCCCCCAGGCTCAGCAACGTGGTCGCGATGTCCTGGGGCTGAACGATCGCGTCGGATCTACCTACGGGCCCGCCGGGCAGATGGATCATCAGCGGCACATGGGCCTCCTGCTCGTTCACGATGGCGGTCTTGCCGAAGCCGCCACGCTCACCGAGATTCGTACCGTGGTCCGCCGTCAGGACGATGGCCGTCTTCTCATCCATGCCCGTCGCCTCGAGCGCGTCAAGCACCTTTCCGAACCAATGATCGACCCACGTCACCTTGGCCGCGTAGAAAGCCGTCTGGCGCTCGCGCACGCCCGCGGGGAAGACGCCACTCTCAGCTCGGCGAGCGGCGCCTGCGAATGCCCGTGGATCCACGCGCCCGTCATAGCCGGGCGTCTTGTCATAGCGTTTGACGAACTCGGGCGGAACATCCCAGGGCTCGTGGGGATCGAAGCAGTCGAGCCAAAGGAAGAAGCTGCCCTCCTGCCGGTCACCCCGACCGGCATTGTCACGAAGGAATCCGGCCGCCGTGTTGAAAAGCCGGGCCGTGCTCCAGTCCTCCCATTTTTCGCGCCTGCGATTGGCGCGAGAGTAGGTTAGCAGCAAACGGCGTTCACCTTTGGACAGCGCCTCCACATCCACAAAGTCAAAAACGGGATCAGAAGCCCAGTTCTGCAGCGACGCCAGCGCCTTGTCATCGATCCAAGGACGGTCCACCTCCGCGCCCCGTACGAAGGTCCACGCGGCGAAGGGCCAATCAAAAGCGTGACCGCCGTTCACCAGATGCGGCGTGTCGTGAATAAGCTGCGTCGCATATCCCTCACGGGCCAGGAGGCGAGGTACCGTCGGCACGTCGAAGCGCAGCGGCATCCAGGGGTGGAAAGGGCCTCGATAGGGCCAGGCGTATTCCCCAGTCATCACGTCGGTTCGGTGTGGAATCGTGGGATAGCTGGCGGCATAGGCCTGATCGAAGACGAGGGACTTAGCAGCCAGCCTGTCCAGATTCGGCGTCTCGATCCGATCATTGGCGCCGTGGGCACGGACATAGTCATAACGCAGCGTGTCAATCGCACAGAAGATGATGTTCATACGGCCTCCCTAGCTTTGCACTTCCGACTCCGTCAAATCCACCTCGACAAACGTCGCCGCCGCGGGATCTACCCGCAGCGTCTTGACCTCGAAGCCCTCCATCCTTACCTGCGTCGAAAGGCCCAGCGCCGGCAATGTCAGCTTCGTAACGCGCGGCGTGCCCGTGGGTTCGTAGAGTCGCAGGATGTAGCCTTGGCTATCCTCGGCGCGCTTGAACGCCGTGAGCTGGACGGCCTCATCGTCCAGCAAGGGCCCGGCCTTGACGGACACACCCCCGCCATGGGGGAAAAACGACAACGCGAAGGGCTCTTCGTTCTTGACCAAAGCCTCGCGATCGATCGCAACGAGTCGCTCGCGCTTCGGCCCACCGTTGAACCAGAAGCGGTACTGACGCTCGCCCTGGTCGATTCGCGGCGTGAAGCGATCCTGGGGCACGACCGGTCTCTCCCCAATGGGATGCCCGGCGTAGGCCGGGGAGCGCAGCAGCGAGAGACGCAGCTCACCATCGCTGAAGTCCGACCCGTAGATGCCGTCATCGATACAGGTCAGCGCTCTGTCATCGCCCCCGACCACCGCCGACCACTTCTGAGCGACGGCCTCGGCGCCGTCGGAGGGCAGGTCGCCCGCGCCGTAGGCCACCTGACCCACGTAGTGCCCGTCGGTCATCGGCGTGGGGATCGCTAGCTTGAGCAGTCGATCCTTCTCGGCCCACTGAACGCGCGTCTCCAGGCCGAGCTCAGTGCCCCGTTTCGGCAGCAGGTAACGCTGAACCAAGACCGAGTTACGATAGGCGAAGACCGCCTCCACAACCGTACGCACGGGGCCATCCTCGACGACACGGACCGGGGGCAGCGTGTCACGTCTCACACCCGAGAACGCAGCGCTCTCCTCGGGCTCCATCAGCTCAAAGGTGCCGGCGATATCCCGGAAGGACTTGACCAACATCCCCCAAGGGTCCTCATTGTCGCGCATCACCTTTGCGCCAAAGGCGCCCGGCGTTACATAATCTACGCCGCGGATGCGGTACCGGTCAATGAGGCCGGTCGCGGTGTTAATCACCACGTCCAGATCCGAGGTCCTAAAGTGGATGACACCGTCCTCAGGCTCCACTGAAAGTGACGGTTTCTCGGGCAGAACCTCCAACCTGCCGTCGAAGCGGCTCATCTGACCGGGCGCCAGATGGGCCGTAAAGACCACCCGCTTGCGCCAATCGAGGTTGATATTGCCCATCTCCTTCTCGACCTGGGTGGGTAGGTCCTCGTCGTCCTGGGTCATCGTGACTTGGGTGAAGACGTCCTCCCAGTTCTGGTCCGCCAACTGGAACTCGCAGACCACGGTGGCATCGACGGGGAAGGGATGAGGATTGTAGACCAACACGGGGATCTCTCCCTCGGCGGC
>JBNGDU010000161.1:0-18575 GCA_049975025.1 Anaerolineae bacterium | reverse complement strand
CTGACCCTTCGAGAGGCATTCGAGAGGAGGCAACTGTGAAACCGATAGCGAGAATACTGGCTGTGATCCTGGTCGTCACCCTGTTGGTGGGCTGTTCGAACGTAAGCCGGTGGGCCAGGAGGTTTCGGCTGCCTAAAAAGGGACCGGTGGACATCTTCATAGACATCATCGACCAGGTTCGAGGTATAGGCCGGTCGCTGTCGCGCCAGATCCAGCGCATGACCGGCGGCAGACGCTAGCCGCAGAGTGGATCCATATCATCCGGTTGCGCTGAAAGACCGCGCAACTACGAGGGCGCGGCGGGTGGATTAGCTTGGAGGTGGAAAACAGTGCGGACCAGGAGAGAGGCAGCCAACGGAAGTGCGCGCTCATCGAAATCGAACTCAGCGGTGTGGTGACCCCAATCGCCAAGATTAGCGCCGAACCCGATGGCCGTAGCCAAACCACCATGCTCCTGAACACGCCGCATCATGTAAGTGTAGTCCTCGCTACCCCCGCCGCCGGCCTCCGGCAGGCGAATCGATAGGTCATCGATCTGGGCAGCGACCTCGCTCACCCGACCGGCCAGGATCGGATCACTATCGGCGCTCTGGGCACTGCCCATCCCTCGCACTTTCAGCTCACAGTCGTACATCGCCGCAGCGGCCTTCAGCACGCGCATCGCCGCGGCGTACATATACTGGTTCAGTTCCCGCGTGGCACCCCGGGTCTCTAAGACTAGATGCGCCGAGGGTGAGATCACATTGCGCCCCTGCCCGGATACCAGGCGCCCGACGTTGATCCGCGTCGGGCCGGCGCGATGGCGGGGTATCGCGTGGAGGTTGAGCACCGCCGTCGCCGCAGCGAGCATCGCGTTCTTGCCGTTCTGAGGAGCGCCACCTGCATGGGCGGGCTTGCCGGTGATCTGCGCGTCGAACTTAGTGGTGGCCATATAGCCTGACTTGCCCGCGGCCACCTGGCCGAGTTTCCAACCGCTGTAAAGGTGCAACCCTAGGAGCAGATCGACGTCGTCGACGACCCCGGCCGCAACCATGGATTTGGCACCGCGAACGCCCTCCTCGGCCGGCTGAAAGATCAGCTTGACGGTGCCGGTGAGTTCGTCCCGCAGCTCGACAAGGGCTCGCGCGACTGCGAGGCCGATGGCCGCGTGTCCGTCGTGACCGCAGGCGTGGGCCGCGCCTGGGTTCACGGAGGCAAATTCCTCACGGACAGGCCGATGAGTCTCGGCATGGCTCTCCTCGACATCAACGGCATCAATGTCGAAGCGCAGGCCTATGGTGGGACCGCTGCCATCGCCCAGGCGAGCGACGACACCCGTAAACCCGTCCTTCACTGCCTCCAGGAACTCAGGATCGCCACCCTGACGGCGAGCCCTATCCCAATGTGCAGCGAGTATGTTGGGCGCAGGCACACCCATCCGAGCATCAGCGGCGATCACATCCTCGCCGACGGCGACGACAAGGCCCAGATCGGTGAGACGACGCGCAATAAGGGAGGCGGTGCGGAACTCAGTCCAACCGGTTTCCGCGTGCTTATGAAAATCACGCCGGTCCGAGACGACTGTAGAGATGTCGACTAGCTGGTCAAGGCGGAGTTCTGGCTTGAGATCAGAGCTCATTGTCATCCTTCGGTGGTAGGTTCGAGGCTGCCGGATTGCGGCAGCGACGGGTCAAACGTCGACGCACCAGGACCCAGCGCCGCGGCCATAACACAGAGGAAATCGCCTAGCTGCCGCAGGAACCGGCTCCGCTACTCCAACTCACACTCGCCGCTTTTTGGACAGCCGCAGCAGCCGCCGCCAGCGCCCTCATCAGGCAGATCGCAGACGTTGGATGTAGCGCCAGAATCGTGGCTGTGAGCCGGCGGTGGCGGGGTGAAAAGCACGATCTGTTTGAGCACCTGGTCAGCCTCCGCCTCATCCTCGCAGTAGTAGACGCCGCCCCAGTAAGGGGTGCCGCCCTGCGGTACAGCGACCCATTGGGCGAAGTCGCTGTCAACGCCGGGGCCGCGAAGCAGCACAGGTATGCGCGCTCCCTGATGTTGCAGGTAAGCCACCAGCGTTTGCACACCTCGACGAGCCGTGGGCCGCGCTACGTAAGTGACGAGTGCATCCGGTGCCAGCGCGAGGACGCGGTTGGCTGCCACCGCAGGCGCTTTGACGCCCAGAGCGTGGACCTCGTGGCCCACTTTGCGCAGCCGGTCGGCCCAATTCGCCGCCGGCGCAGGGTCATCGCCGAGCAGGGTGACCATCGCCAATTCACCGGTCGCGGAGACGTCGTTTGCCGACTGAGCCGCGTCAGGGATCTCAACTGAAGATCGTGTTTGTTCGGTCATGGCTCCCATGATACCGCAATGTCGGGCGGTTACAACCGCCTATCACCCCATCAGCCTGATATCACCCAGCTCTGTATCGGCGATGACGTTCGCCTCCTCCCTAGTGCCGATGACGCCCCGAACAACTGACCCCCCTCGTCGCCCTCTCTGTCGAATCCATCGGTATCGATGCCTCCGACGCCCGTGTCCAGCGCGATCATAGCGTTGACGTCGATAGCCAGCGCTACTCCTCGACGGCCCAGCGTTCGGCTTCCTCGGCAGCCCAGGCTGCGTCCTCCTCCTGACCGAGCGTTTCATAGAGCTCGGCCAGACGCTCCCACGCCAGCCGGTCGCTTACGTCGAGAGCCACCGCCTGCTCCAGATGAAGCACAGCCTCCTCCGGGTGGCCCGTTCGCGCCAGAGCTAGACCCAGTTCGGTGTGCCATGTTGCCACATTCGGCGTTAAAGCGATTGCCCGCTGGTAGGCTTCGACAGCCTGCGAGAAACGACCGGGGTCTTTGGCGCTCCAGCTGACGTAAAGCTCGCCGAGCTCCGCCCAGATCCGCGGGTCAGCGGCGGTCAGCTCGCTCGCCGAGAGCAGCGCGTCCTCGGCGCCGGAGAAATCCTCGCGCGCCTGCAGGACATTCGCCAAGTCCAGATAGTAGGTAGGCTCGTATGGCCACAACCTCACGGCCCGCTCTGCCTCATCCTCGCGCGTCGGTAGGGACAGCGCCGTCCGTCGAGACTTGGTCGCGGCCACGTCCGCCTGCAGAGGGCGCACACACAGTAAAACCGTCAAAGCACCCGCCGCTAGGAGCACTGGGAGAGAGGCCAACAAGGCAACGCCACCAGCGCCGCCATTCGACAGCGTGCGCCCATCGCCTAAGGCAGGATCAGCTGTAGGCATCGGGAGCCCACCCATCGGCAACGAGGATTTCACTGACGCCCAACTCCCCGAAGGCCCAGCGTCCGGCGCCGGCGGCGCATCAGTGACCTCGCCGAAGTTCTCGCCCAGTGCGCCCCCCATAGCCAGCACCAGCCAGAAGACGATCGCGCTGGTGGTCAGATCGAATCCGAGTTGCAGGTCGACAAGGTGTCCGCTTACTGTGGCCACGAGCGTGGCCCATGCCATGCGCTGCCAGGGCTCGGAAGACGCCCGCAGCCCCCGCCTTGCCCACAAAGTGATCGCGATCAGTAGCGCGACAAACGGGAGCAATCCGGTTACCCCGGTGCTCATCGCTAAGTCCAACCAGATGTTGCGCGCCCGGTCGATCACCACCTGCTGTCCCTCGAAATACGTGATCTGGGCTGGCAAGACCTGCGCGAAGACAAATCGCATCGCGTCTGGACCGTAACCTAGCAAGGGACGGGCCCAGATCAACGGCAGGGTAGCCCGCCACACGGCAAACCAGGCTGCAGTAGCGGCCGTGTCAACCCGGATGAGCGACGCCAGCCGCTTGAGGCCCGGCAAGCGCACCAGCTCCGCAAGCGGTCCATCGCGCACGCCGAGCAAGGCCAGGAACATCACCACACCCAAGACAAAGCCTAGTCCGGCCCAGGCGATCCCACGCTGTTTGGTGGCGACGGATCGCGCCACCAATCCCAAGACAAGGGCCACCGCCAGTCCGATATAGGCACTGAGAGGACCGCTCAGCAGCAGACAGGTGACTTGAGCGACCACCAAGAGGAGGTACAACGATCTCAGTAACCAACCGCGCTTCGTCAACGCCATCCTCCCGATCGTAAGCGGCACCGCGAGCGCGAGGTAGTGGCCCAGGACATCAGGATCCCCGGTCGTTGCCGTAATACGATAGAAGGTAGCCACCTGCAGTCCCAAGGGGTCCACATCCGTCGACTGGAGGAGTCCGTAGACCACCACCGGTAGGCTCCCCCACACCAGGGCGGTCCAGAGACGCATCACCTGTTTACGCGTCTGGAGTCCGCGGGCAGTCGCCACGAATAACAGGAGGTAGCTCAAACGCGTGATAAGCCCCTGCTGACGGTCGTAGCCACCCCAAAGACTGCCGCGCCGATCGACTGAGAAGAGCGTCGCCGCGATCAAGGCAAGGCCGAAAGCCATCGCGGCGTAGCAGATGAAGCGTGATCGCGACTTGGCGGACGAGCTGGGATCCCTTGGAGCCAGGACCGCGACGACGGCCCCCACCCCTGTTACCAGAGCCAGAAGCCGCAGGAACAGAGTCTTCGGTAGCTCAAAGGCATTGCCCCCGAAGGGATTGAACACCAACGGCACGCCTGCGGCAGCCAGGAGCCACGCCACTTCCCGCAAACGCCGGCACCACTCACGCAGGTCGAAACGACCGCGCATTTTCATATGCCTATCTCCCGGCCTATCCCACGATACCTATGACCACCGAGTTCCAGCCCAATGCTCCACCACTTAGGTGGAACGCACTTCCGTCCCAAATGCTAACCGGGAACGAGGACCCAGACTATGTGTGCAGAACAAGTGCGTTCCATCTCCAGGCTAAGGAGTCAAAGGGGGCGTAGACGCCCCTGATCCACGGCGTCCCCGGAGGATAACTCAAGCGACCAGTTGAGTATACAAGTCATACGCTTTGTGATAGAAATGTACCGAGATCGAAGGGAAAGGCAAGACCGGCGGCTTTTGGATTACGGGCCATATATGGTATATTCTTTGCACCGCAGCCCATAGTGTCGCTCGATATTAGGCATGCGAGTATCGGTCAAAGGAGTGTGTCTATGAAGAATATCGCGTTGATCGGCGCTGGCTACGTTGGTATGGTGAGTGGCGCGTGTTTCGCTGATCTGGGCAACAAGGTCACGTGCGTCGATATTAACGAACAACGGATCGCCAATCTGAACCAGGGGATTATGCCGATCTTCGAGCCAGGTCTCGAAGAGCTCGTACGGCGCAACGTCAAGGCCAACCGCCTCCTGTTCACGACCTCCTACGAAGAAGCCCTGGCGGACGCAGACTTCGCCTTCATCGCTGTGGGCACCCCCTCGGATGTCGATGGACAGGCCGACCTGCGCTACGTGCGTATGGCGGCTGAATCCATCGCCGACGTGATGGATCATTATCTGATTATAATCAATAAGTCGACCGTGCCCGTTGGTACGGGCGACTGGGTCGCCGACATTATCCGCAACCGACGCCCCGATGCACCGGCCTTCGACGTCGTCTCGTGCCCCGAGTTCCTCCGGGAGGGTTCCGCGATCTCTGACTTCATGAGCCCCGACCGGGTCATCCTTGGCTCCACTAACCGCGATGCGGCAGAGAAGGTAGCGCAACTGCACCTCCCGCTGCGCACCACGATCATGATCACCGATCTGCGAACCGCCGAGATGGTCAAGTACGCCTCCAATGCCTTCCTGGCGGCCAAGATCTCTTTCATCAATGAGATCGCCAACATCTGCGAGGCGTTGGGCGCTGACGTCAAGGAGGTCGCCTATGGCATGGGGCTCGACAAGCGGATCGGTCCCTACTTCCTCGACGCCGGCCTGGGCTGGGGCGGCTCATGCTTCCCGAAGGACGTTAAAGCGCTGGCCTCAATGGCCGAGATCGAAGGACGTCACCCCCATCTGCTTCACGCCGTGATGGACATCAACCGGGATCAGCGCTACGCGCCGCTTCGCAAGGTGGAAACATGCGTGGGTGATCTGCGTGGCAAAGTCGTCGCCGTCCTGGGTTTGGCCTTCAAGCCCAACACCGACGATATGCGTGACGCGCCGTCGATCGACGTGATCCGCAACCTGCAGCGCAAGGGCGCCGTCGTTCGGGCCTACGATCCGGTCGCCATGGATAACGCCGTCGACCTCCTTACCGACGTAGAGATGATGGATAACGCCTACGACGCTGCTGATGGCGCCGACGCCCTCGTTCTGGTCACCGAGTGGAACGAGTTCAAGAATCTGGACCTGGCGCGCGTGAAGTCCTTGATGAACGAGCCGGTGCTGATCGACGGTCGCAACATCTACGATCCTGACCAGGCTCGCTCGCTTGGTTTCAAGTACATGGGCATCGGCCGCGGGTACGATGGACGGGGCGTGAAGCACCCGATGGATCAGACCGTCGTCTTGGAGACTCTTACAACCTAGCGTCTCGTTGGGGAGGGACGACCGAAATAGGAAGCTCTAGACCCAGCGAGATACCCATGCAATTGGACGCAGCCAAGTTCCTGTTGAGTGCAGGCCTATAGCGCCCAATCGCCCCAAATAGAGAACGGAGCCCAATACTGGACCTTCTACGCACAACTCTAGGCAATGGCCTCCAGATCCTGATCCAAGAGGCGCAGACAGCTCCGGTCGTCAGCTTCTGGATCTGGTACCGGGTGGGCAGCCGCAATGAGCACGTAGGCATCACCGGCATCTCCCACTGGGTCGAGCATATGCTCTTCAAGGGCACGGAACGCTGGCCTCAGGGCGCTGCCGACCACGCGATTGCCCGGGAAGGCGGCGTTCAGAACGGCATGACCTGGTACGACTTCACCACCTTCTACGAAACCCTACCCGCGGACAAACTCCCGTTGGCGCTGGATATCGAAGCCGACCGGATGCAGAACGCGCGTTACAGCGAGGAGGCCGTCAACTCCGAGCGTTCGGTAGTCATCAGCGAACGCCAGGGCCGCGAGAACTCGCCTCACTTCCTCCTTGGCGAGGAGATCTCGGCAACTGCTTACCGCGTGCATCCTTACGGACACGAGACTATCGGCCATCTCTGCGACCTGCAGGCCATCACAACCGAGGACCTACGGCACCACTATGAGACCTACTACACGCCCAACAATGCCATCGTAGGGCTGGCGGGCGACGTGAACGTTGAAGAAGCAGAACGCCTGATCGAGCGTATGTTCGGGGACCTCCAGCCAGGGCCGGAGCCCCCCGCCGTGACGGCGTTCGAGCCCCCGCAGCGCGGCGAGCGCCGTGTAGTCGTGGAAGGCGCAGGCCAGACCGACTACCTGGAAGTCGCCTATCATGTGCCGGAGGCCGCCCACGCAGACTTCTACGCGCTCACCGTACTCAACGCGATCCTCTCAGGGGGATCGGGATTCCTCATCGGCCGTGGTCATATCACAAACCATACCAGCCGACTCTACAATGCGCTCGTCGAGACGGAACACGCAGTGGATGTCAACGGCAACTTGACGCCGACGGTCGATCCCGGCCTTTATCGCCTGATGGCGACGGTGTGGCCCGGCACCAAGCCGGAGACGGTAGCGGAGCGGATCGAGGACGAAATCGCGCGAATACGGGAGGATCCGGTCTCGGAGGATGAGCTTGCTAAAGCTCAGCGGCAAGCGCGCGCTCTCTTCGCCTATTCCAGCGAGAGCATCACGCACCAGGCCTTTTGGTTGGGGTTTGCTGAGATATTCGCGGATCGCGCCTGGTTCACAACCTACCTAGAACGCCTGAGTGACGTCACAGCAGAGGATGTCCAACGGGTGGCGCAGACCTATCTGATCCCCCAGAACCGAACGACGGGCTGGTACGTAGGCAGTCGGAGGTCCACCTAACCATGACAGACAGAAGCCGATCGTCCACCCGCCGCTCGTCCAGTTCACTTCCAGGCCCTGATGATACGCTACGGCGCACGCTGCCGAACGGCATCACGCTCCTGGTTCGCGAGAACTTCGCCAGCCCAGCCGTCGTCGTGAACGGCCATCTGGAGATGGGAGCCGAGGATGAGCCGCCCGACAAGCGCGGCATCACCGGGTTTACCACCGACGTGATGCAGCGCGGCACCCGCAATCGCTCCTTCAGCGAGCTCTATGAGGAGGTGGAGTCCATCGGCGCGGCCTTTGGCATGAACAACGGTGCACACATCACGTCCTTTGGTGCCAAAGGGTTAGCAGGCGATCTTTCCGTTCTGCTGAGTATTCTCAACGACGTACTTCGCAATCCCATCTTCCCAGAGCGTCAGGTCGAGAAGGCGCGCACGGAGATCCTCACAGATATTCAGGAACGCCAGCACGACACCCGTCGCACGGCGCGCCGTATCTTCTATGAACTCACCTATCCGGAGAGCCATCCCTACCACTGGAGTCAGATGGGCTATGCGGAGACCATTTCCCGCATTACACGTGATGACCTGGCAGCCTATCATCAGACCTATGCGTCGCCGCAGGGCATGGTGGTGATCGTCGTGGGCGGCATAGAGGCTGAAGAAGCCGCCGCTGCGCTGACCGATACCTTCGGATCATGGGAGGCTGATCGGCCTAAACGAGAGCCGCTGGTCCCGGTCCCCTCGCTCTCCGAGCGTCGAGAGCGCGCGGTGGTGATCGAGGACAAAAGCCAGACGAGCGTGGTCATCGGCTGGCCGGGCCCCCGGCGCCTAGACGATGATTACATTCCGTGCTTCGTCGCCAATACGGTCCTTGGCGTCTTCGGTATGTACGGACGCCTGGGCACGCACGTGCGCGATGAGCACGGACTGGCCTACTACATCTACAGCCGCCTGGAGGGCGGCACCGGACCCGGTCCGTGGCGGATCCTGGGCGGGTTCGAGCCGGCAAACGTCAATCGGGGCGTAGCGCTCGTGCTTGATGAGGTTCGCAGACTGCAGGATGAGACCGTTCCCCAGGAGGAGCTGCAGGACAGCCTTTCCTACCTGACGGGAAGTTTGCCTCTCCATCTGGAGACCAACGAGGGCGTGGCGCGGTCGTTGATCAACATCGAACGCTACCGACTGGGCCTTGACTACCTGCAGCGTTACCAGTCGATCATCGAGGCTGTGACCCCAGACCAGGTCCAGGCGGCGGCCCAACGGTGGCTCGATGCCGAAAACCTGGCCATGGCCACAGCTGGTCCGAGCTTGCCGGATTTCTAGGGTACCTGAGGCTATGCTGACGACAGGCGTCGACCTCGTTGAGATCCCTCGCATCGAGCGAGCGCTTACCCGTTACGGCGACCGTTTCTTGGAGCGGGTCTTCACCCCCCTGGAGGTGCATTACAGCCGCAGGCGCCCCCAGGAATTGGCGGTGCGATTCGCGGCCAAGGAGGCAGTTTCCAAGGCCCTCGGCGTCGGCATGCGGATACTGTCCCCGGCGGGGATCAACTGGCACGACGTCGAGACACTCAATGAAAAGACCGGCAAGCCCTATCTGGCTCTTCACGGTCGCGCAGAGCGCCTGGCCATCGAGCAAGGGCTTACCATCTGGTCTGTTAGTCTGAGCCACGATGGTGGTCTGGCCATCGCTTTCGTGGTCGCGATGTAACTTGACGAAGTGAACGCGCGCCCCATGGTACGGGCGTGCTCCCGTCTTGTAGAATATCAGGAATTAAGGAGCTTCGATCCTATGCGAGCTGTTGTTCAACGCGTATCACGCGCATCGGTCACTGTCGACGGAGACGTCACCGGCGCTATTGGGCCGGGCCTCGTCGTCCTGCTGGGCTCCGGCGAAGGCGACACCGAAGCAGAAGCCCGCTGGCTGGCCCACAAAGTCGCTAACCTACGGATCTTCTCCGATACCGAGGGCAAGATGAACCTCTCGGTCCAGGACATCGGCGGCAAAGTGCTGGTCATCTCGCAGTTCACCCTCTATGCCAACACGCGCAAGGGGTTCCGCCCTTCCTTCGTGCCGGCGTCTCCGCCCGAGGTGGCCGAACCGCTGGTCGACCTCTTCGTGGACGCCGTGCGCGCCGAGCGGGTCCCAGTGGAGACCGGCGTCTTCGGCGCCCATATGATGGTGAAGCTGATCAACGACGGCCCGGTCACGATCATTCTGGAGAAGGAAGCGCCAGAGGACGCCTAGATGGAAGAGCGGCGCAAGACATCACGCTGGGCCTGGTTTCTCTTCAAAAGCGGGCTCCCTACAGCGCGGGCCAAGCAACTCCTGGCTGAATGGTCAGAGCAGGACCTCGCGCTTGAGCAAGTCCTGAAGCGTCTTCCGGCGGGCGCGCCCAAGCTCGGACTCACCCCAACCGAAGCAGGCCAACTTGCTAGCCGTGGCGAGATGCCCGTGACAGCGTTGTCCTGGGATGATGCCCGCTACCCTCAGGGACTCCTGTCCCTGCCGCTCAAATTACGACCAGCGCTTCTCTTCTACGATGGAGAGCCCACGCTCCTCGACCGCACGATCGTCTACCTGCCCCCCGCCGAATTGGCGTCTGAGGAAGATAGGGAGATAGTGCGCGAGACGATCAGCCTCGTCCTCGGCGAGCACCTTCTGCTCGGGGTGTATGAAAACAGCAAGCAGGCCATGGTGCTCTTCGAGGAGATGACCTATACGGAGGGCGAAGCCCTGCTCTTCGCGAGTGCTGGTCTCGGATCACGATCCCCGACCGGTTTGGAGCGAGCGCTCGTTGACGCTGGACGGCTCATCGTCGTGAGTCCATTGGCGCCAGAGGTCGCCCACCGGCACGCCTGGGAACCGGTCCTTCGACAGGTCGCCGCGACCGCGGCCGACCGTCTACTCCTGACGGGGGAGGCCGCCCGCCATCCTACAGCCGTCGTAGGGCTGGAGTGCCAACCGACCCTGGCGATCTCGGACGAAGTACCGTCCACTCCGCTGCCCGACAACGTCCAGAGCACCAGGATGCCCGCCGACGCCCTTCTCTGGCTGGACAGCCTTCTGGCCGACGCGGTAGACTTGGAGTTAGAGCTCGGAGATCTGAGAATCGAGTCCGAAGGCGTGTCTTCCGCCCCAGCGGAAGCCGAGAGATTAACCGAGGCGGACCTCGGTCCGCCCCCATCACCGCAGGAGATACTCAGCATCCTGGAAAGCGGTGGCAAAATCCCCGAGGCGCTACGACGACGCCTGCTGGGGGAGGATAAGGACACCTGAAGCCAGCGTCTCCCAATCCCCGCTCGTCTTTGCGAAGCGTCACTGCTCAGCTGAGCGATGACCCCAAAGAGGTAGCTTCCGCGCTTGTCGGCTTGCAGATACCCGCGATACATTCAGCAGGAATCCACTCATCAGGGATCCCCAAAATGGAAGTTCTTAGCGCATACCGATGAGCTCGACGGCGTCGATCTGGTTCCAGTAGCCGGTTCTGGACTCATCGAGATCGATGCGGACCGTCGCGACCTTGCCCTCCGTACGCGCCACGCCGACGGTCAACAAGCCGGGGCATGGCTCACGCGCATCCTCCCCCTCCCAGACGACGAGGCTCTGGCCGCTGACGTCGATCAACGTCACGCGGGAGAGAGCGCCGCGGCCATAGGTCTGATGAATGCGCACCTCGACGACGTGGACCGGCGTGCTGTACTCCAATTGCAGCCACTCAACGCCACTGCCCCGAGCTGAGGCCCAAGCGCGGGCATCGTCAGCACAGGCATTCACGTCGGGAGGACCGGTCGCCCGGTTTGGGCTCCAGTCTGGCATACCGTAATGAGAGCTTGCGGTGGCGCTGACCGCCCATTGCGACAGCACTTGGGGCGTCGGTGTGTTCTGCAGATTCACGTCGAGACTGACGGTCTCACACGACGTCGTCGCCAGAAGAAGCAGGACAAGCGGTATGAGCTTCCATCCCATATTTCCCTTCCGCAGACTTTGTCGTAGGTTGATCATACTCCGTCAACATTCCATAGAATCACGCAGAGGAACCAACTCATCTTGCCCAGACCTCTTAGCGACAAGGTCTGGCACACAATCGCCTTGTGGCTGGCTGAATAGCTATCGCACGCTCTCATAAGCCCTTCCGAAGTGGCGAGTCTACCAGACGATTCGCAGACCCAACTGCAGGCTATTCTACAGATTGCCGACCAAGGGACAACCTGCCCGTGCCAGGACCGCGGAGCTGAGCCCAGTCGTGGCAAGACGCTTGGCCTTTGCACAGCCACAAATGTGGGACATCATCACCCGAGCGACGGATTCCCGTTTATCAATGAGAGGCATCGGCAAACTATCTTTATTGCATTTTATGCTGGTTCACGAGTTTTTCCACTTGACAAGCGGCTTTTTGAGTGATAGAATTTTATTGAAACAAAAAATTTCTCAGACCACTGGTACTGTCACGTCATGGCGAATCCTGTGCCAGTGGATAGATAGCAGAGAGACTGGGGGAAGCTATGGCACTGTTCAAAGAACGTATACGCGACAGCTACGACGATCTGACACCTGGTTTCCGCAAACTCGCCGACTTCATCATGAACAATACCCTCGATGTGGCATTTCTGACGGCGACGGAGCTTTCGCGGCGCGTGGGTGTCGATCCTGCGACAGTTGTCCGCTTCGCGCAGGAGCTCGAATACTCCGGCTTCCGCGAGCTCTCGCGCGAGATCAAGCGTTACGTACGCGACCGGGTGACGGCCTCCTATCGCAAGGTGGAGGAAGCGGAGTCAACAGAAGAGCTGCTCCAAGGGCTGATCGACAACTCAAATCAGAACATGCAGTACTTCGTGACCACCGACCTGGCCAGCGTTGTTGAGGCAGTCGAGATCCTGAGAGAAGGCGGACACATCTGGTGCACCGGTGAGTTCGACGGCTTCGATATGGCGGCGTTCCTGGCGAAGAAATTCAACACCTACGGCGTCCCCGCCACGGCGTTTCAGCCTAGCATGGTCGGTACCTCGGCCATCCTCTCACGGATGCAAGAGGGCGATGTGTTGCTGACCTTCGCCGGCACTGACGCCAGCATCGACGCGGGCTATGTCGTCCGGCTGGCGAAAGATCGCGGCGTTCGCACGGTTACCATCACCGGCTCTGGCGTCGTCTTGCCGGCGCGTGAGGCGGAGGTCTCCGTGATCGTGCCGCACAAGAGCCCGGTCGGCGTCCCGGCCTTCGGCCCTATGATGCAGGTCCTCAGCTTGATCTGGGAAGCTATGATGCAACCACGCGCAGAGGAAGCCCAAGCAAAGGCAAAGGAGCTCTACGATACCATGGAGTCCTTGCTCAAACTTCGCGCCGAAACTCCGGAGTATGAGGTCTCAGGACCCCAGACCATTTGGGAGGATAACGTCAAGCAACAGTAAGACAGCCCCTATCCAGCAACTACGAAAGGTCTCAGGCTGGACCGGGCGATGTCCATCATGGGAGCCGTCGTGGACGTCACGCCCGCTTGACACCTCTCACTTAAGCATCGAAGGCATCTGCAGGAGACCATCTCCTGCAGGTGCCTTCAGCGCAACAAAGCAGGGGAATCTCAAAGAAACAACCCGACCAAGTGATGATCCCCATCCGAGAAACGCTCACATCCAATCATCCGTACCTAGAGGAGGAGGTTCTACCGTGTTTAAGGAGCGCATCCGAGAGTACTATGAGGCCCTAACCCCAGGATTCCGCAAGCTTGCCGACTTCATCATGCAAAACACACTCGACGCAGCGTTTCTGACCGCCAGCGAGCTCGCTCGGCGCGTAGGCGTCGATCCCGCAACAGTCGTCCGCTTCTCTCAGGAGATTGGCTATTCCGGCTACCGGGAGCTCTCGCGTGAGATCAAGCGGTATGTCCGCGATCAGGTGACCGCTAGCTATCGAGAGGCCAAGGAAGCCAAGACGGAAGAAGACATCATCAACGTCATTTTCGACAATACGGAACAGCAACTGCAGCACTTTCGCACGACCGAGATACCCGCTCTGGCCAAGGCAACCCAGATGCTGAAAGAAGCCTCGCGGGTCTGGATCACGGGAGAGTTCACGTCCTTTGATCTCGCTGCCTATCTCTCGCGCTCGCTGGATCCAACCCTTGGCATGCCATCCCGCTATTTCCACCCTAGCATCTCAGAGACCGCAGCCGCCCTCGCACAGATGAAAGAAGGCGAGCTAGTCCTGGCATTGGTCTTTGGCGTGCCGGGTGTGGATACAGGCTACGCACTCCGCCTGGCGAAGGAGCGAGGCCTGAAGACAGTGTGCATCACGAACTCGGGCACCGTATTGCCGGCGCGCGAGGCCGAGGTGACCATCATTGTGCCCACCAAGAGCCCGATCGCCGTGGCAAGCTTCAACCTCTCCCTTATGATCGTGGGCGTCATCTGGGAGTCGATCGTGGGCAGTGAGGTGGAGGCCAGTGCGGATTCCTTCACCGAACTGTATAGCAATATGAGCGACATTCTGGAACTGCGGTCCGAGACAGAAGACTATGAGATTCCCTCACCAGAGGGCTCCTAATACTGGAGGGATGCCAGCACCGCAGAACCACAAACCCCCGAGAGCTCTCGGGGGTTCGTCTTTCTACGCTCTCTACATCTCTGGGCTTCGGATCAACTGGCTCAGACCCCAAACGACGAGGAAAACAATGCCGAAGAGCACGGCCATGCCGAGCAATGCGACAGCCATATTCAGTACAGGCGCGTCACGCTGCGTCAAACGCGCGCCGGCTTGCTCTAGCGATTCGGAGCCTCCCACGATGCCGCCAATCACACCTCCCCAGAGGACGTGGTTCACCACACGGCCCTCGATCCAACCCAACTGGACGGCCAGGCCGGACAAGATCAGGGCGATAAAGCCCCCGATCAGGGCGCCGATAATCTGCCGTCGCCAGCTATCCACAGACGACGGCCCCTTCTCGCGGTCGACGACCTCGCCAGGTCGCGCCTCACCCTCGCGATTTCGGTCAACCGTCTCGTCGTTGCGCTCCACCTGCTTGTTCACGTTGAACCCCTTTCAGACCGGCCTGAATTCACCATCTCCGATTCTACCCGTCCCCCTCTGGTAGGCAATCGAAGTCAGGATCAAGAGGGAGCTCGCCTCGATGCGCTGCCAGTCTGTCATCCCGTCGGTCGAACCGAAATCCGAGAACACCTTTCAGCACTTTGTTGGCGCATCAAGTATGCTATACTGCGCTGGCATATGGTGAAGAGACAAGAGATCTCCGCGCGCAGCTCAAACGCCCTGCTCCTGGTGTTGGCGGCCTTTGTCGGCCTTGCCACAGCCTGGAACTTCGCCATCCCGCCCTACGAGAACCTGGATGAGCTAGAGCACGCCGAGGTCATCCGTCATATCGCGGTGACCGGGCGGCTCCCGGAACACGCTGAAGCCGAAGCTGCGGGGTTTCAGGTACGACAGGAGGCGTCCCAACCGCCACTCTACCACATACTCGGAGCTGTCTGGTCCCGGAGCCTTCACCTGCCCACGACCGCCCACGACCCCGTTCCAATCCCGATAAGCGTGGTAGCGTGCGGACCGACCGGCACCTTCTATAGCAAAGCGACCTGGGCTCACGATCCGTTGGCGGAGGCATTCCCTTGGTCGCCGCCTTACCTGAGCGTTCACATGCTCCGGTTGCTCTCCACGCTCTTGCAGACTTTCACGCTGCTCGGCGTGTGGACGTTGGCCCGGCGTTTCCTCTCGGGAGGTGCCGGCCCCCTACTTGCCATATCGACCGTCGCCTTCAACCCTCAATTCCTGCTCCTGTCCGCCGGCGTCAACAATGACAACGCCGTCATCCCCCTGGCTACGTGGGGGTTGGTCCTCGCCTACGACCTTTGGGATCGTGGACCGGAGCGATGGCGGCCCTGGGCGCTGGGATTCATTGCGGGGCTCGCGGCCCTTAGCAAACTGAGCGGCCTGGCGGTTTTGGGGATCGGGGGCCTGGCGCTGCTCGTGCGGACCATCGAGAAGCGGGACTCAATCGCGGGGTTCGTAGCCCAGTCCCTCATTGTCGTCGTGCAATTCGCTCTGGTGACAGCACCGTGGGCGATACGCAACCTCGCCCTCTACGGGGATCCCACGGCGCTGGCCCCTATGTTGGAGGAAGTTGGACGCCGCGGGATAACGACCGGCTGGGCGGAATCTCGTCTGATGGTCCTCTCGTACTGGGGACAACTGCCCTGCGCCTTCTACCCCAGAGCGCTCTATTGGCCCTACTTCGCGCTCATGGCCATCGGCTCGGTCGGCCTCCTGGTCGCCTGGCGGCGCTATGGGCGCAAGCAGAGATACCTCCTGATGCTCTGCGGGATCTGGTTCCTTGTCATCACGGCGGCTTGGATGCGGTGGAACGCCATAACCCACGCACCGGGCGGACGACTTCTGTTCCCAGCAGTGGGGGCTGTCGCGCTTCTGTTGACCGCCGGATGGCTGGGGCTGGCACGCAGGGGCTTCTCAGCCCTCGTAGCGAAGGGCTGGAGCGTGCTGCTCCCGGTATGGTCACTGGTCGTCCTCATCACCGGGCCCATCGCTATGCTCGCGCCCCCGCGGCGTCTGCCCGTCGCAGCTAGCCTGCCTAACCCTGTAGAGATATCATTTGGGGATGCCGTCGATCTTGAGGGTTACACAACCACCATTCGCAGGCCAACTCTCCGCTGCCTTCTGGCATCGCGTGCCTATTGTGCGCCCACTCTCGACGTCACGCTCTTCTGGCGTGCGCAAAGGCAGATCGACCGTGACCTGACGATGGTGCTTCAGTTGGTGTCGCTGGTGCCTGGAGAGACGGACTTACGCCTGAACTACAACCGCTGGCCTGGGCACGGCAACCTACCCACCAGCACTTGGCCTAAGGACAGGATCATCCGCGACCGCTATCTCCTCCCCTTGCCACCGGCGGAGACGCCGACTCAGGGCTGGTCATTGATCGCGAGATTTGTCGATCCCAGGACTGAGCAGCGGCTCCCGGTCACCGTCGGGGGTCTCGCATCCGGCGACGCTGCGACGCTCGCACAACTGCGCGTCCCCGGCCTCCAACCGCCAGCGCCGGGCTGGGATAACACAGCGACGCCGGTGGACTTCGCGCCAACCGGAAAAGAGCGAACTGCCATCGTCCTGGAGGACGCCATCGTGACCTACACGCCGCGTGACGGATGGGAAGTCGAGCTCTCGTGGATCAGCGAACGTCCGGTTGACGAGGACTACATCATCTTCGTCCACGCCTACGACGCCAACGGCGAGCTCCTCGGGACCGGCGACGGCCCACCGCAGGGCGGCGCCTTCCCGACGCGGCTTTGGGCGCCGGGCGACCGCGTGATCACCTCCCATCGTCTGGCGTGGGACGAAGAAGGGGCAACGGAACCCGACGCCATCGCCGTTGGCCTTTACCTGCCCCAAACGGGCGATCGGCTCACCGCCACGCATCAAAGCGTCCCGGTGAAGAACAACGCTGTGGTAATCTGGGGGAGGGCCGAGAGCCCGTGAGACAACCGCATCCTCTGTTAGTCCTGGGCGCAGCCTTCACGCTCCTCGTCCTGCTTCACAGTGGTTTCACCCCCGTCTTCGAGGCTCCTGACGAGGTCTGGCACTATGCTTACGTACGCTGGTTGAGCGAAGGCCATGGTCTCCCGCCGCTGAACAATGACCTGAGCGGCGCCCATCAGGAAGCCGCGCAGCCCCCCCTCTACTACACCGTTGCAGCGATCATCAGTCGCCAATTCTCGGACGACGACCTCGACGAGGTACGCTGGCACAATCCGGGGTTCGGCTATCAGGCAGGGGGCACGCGCGCCGACAACAAGAACATGCTGATTCACCCGCCCGAAGAGCGATGGCCCTGGACCGGGGCTGTCCTTGCCGTCCATGCTACCCGTCTGACGTCCTGGCTCTTCGGACTCATCACGGTAGTTGCGGCGTGGGGGCTCGGCTGGGAGACCTTTGGCAGGCGCCGGGCGGCCCTCCTGACCGCTGCCCTCGTCGCCTTCCAGCCCCAATTCGTCCTGTTGAGCAGCGTAGTCAACAACGACGCAGCCGCAGCAGCCCTCGCGACCACCGGACTATGGTTGATCGCGCGCACGCTGCGTCGTGGCGCCACCTATCAGCTAGCCATCGCGGGCGGCATCGTGACCGGCCTTGCAGCGCTGACCAAGACGAGCCTTCTGCTGCTTGGGCCGCTCTACGCCGTGGTCTTGGCTGGCGTAACCCTGACTCAATACCGGCGAGAGCGGGAAAAAGCAGGATCTAGGCGCCTCTGGGCTATCTTGAGCCTCTATGGCGCCGTCGCCTTGGTGGTCGGTGGTGGATGGTATCTGCGCAACGCGGTGCGCTACGGTGACCCGCTGGGCCTGACCGATCACCTCCAGACCCAGTGGGGACGACCTGAGCCCGTGCCGCTGTGGGACCTGATGCCCGAGGTGCCGCTGCTCCTGCGCTCCTTCTGGGGCGCCTACGGCTGGGGCCACGTCACCTGGCCCGACTGGTTATACGTGGTGCTTTGGGGCGTCCACTTAGCGCTACTGGCACCGGCGGTCGGCTGCATTTTGCGTTATCTTTGCAGCCTCGCGCGCCGCCGTGCCCAGCCGCCTCGCCGGGTCTCGACGAGCGAGCGACTCGTACTGACGATGGGCCTCGTAGCGCTTGCCTGGACCCTCGGCATACTGACGGCCCTCCTGCGTTGGATGCAACAAGTCGAGGCGCCTCACGGACGTCTGCTCTTCCCGGCCTTGGGTGCCTGGTCACTCCTCATCACTTTAGGGATACGAC
>JBNGDU010000160.1:8158-18658 GCA_049975025.1 Anaerolineae bacterium | reverse complement strand
GGGTAGGTGTAATAGGTGAGAGCGAAAGAGAAACCTGGCGGATGATGGGCCAATGCTCTGGGGAAGGACTGGCGCGACAGAACGTGGGCCCTATGCTCGGCAAGACCGCGTTCGGAGGCAGGTCGCCGCCTCGTCTCTACTGATGCAGCTCGTGCTGCAACAGGGCCATGTTCTCGCGGAAGAACGGGTCAGTGGTGTCGGTGCGGCGGACGCACCAGGCGATGCCGCCGAAGGCATTGTGCAGACGGTAGTAGGGTAGGGTGTGTTGGACGTCCGGCACCGGTCGGACCGCGGCGTAGGCCTCGCAAAAGGCTTTTTTGGTGCCCGGTACGGCATCCCAGACGCGGTGGCTGACTTTCACGAAGTCCAGATCTGCGGAGCCGCCGCGGGCGGACTCGAAGTCGATGAGCCCCGTGATCCGGGGCTTGTCGACTTGCGATGGGATGTCGACGAGGATGTTGGCTGGTCGGTAGTCGTAGTGGGCCCAGCATGGACCATCGGGTTCGGGTAGGTCGGCTCTCAGCTTCGCGTAGCGCTCGATCGTCCTGCGGTAGAGATCGTCGGGCATCACGGGTTTGCAGAGCGGTTTCCAGTGTTCGAAGCGGGCGTCCATGATCTCCCACCAATCGGAGGCATGGTGCTCGCCCTGGTCGGACACCTCACCGAAGTGGTCGAGCCTATGAGTGTGGAGCCGCGCCAATAGCTCGCCCATCTCTCGGGCGAGACCAGAAGGGACAAGTCCGCGGATGGGCGCGCCAGGTAGCACTGAGAGGAGCATTGCACCCGGGCCGCCATCGTCCCTAATCCAAGCATCGAGGACTGTAGCTACCGGCAGGTCCTGGAGATCTTCCAGGGCGCGGAGTTCTCGAAGGAGCTTGATCCGCACGTAAGGTATTTTCAGGATCATGCACTCGCCGCTCATGAGGGTGATCATGCGCACGGTGGAGCTAAAGGACTCGTGGACGGCGGCTATGCTATCGACATGCAAGCCGAAGTGCTCGATGGCCTCGGCGACGAGGGCGCCGGGGGGCATTGGCTGATTCAACACATCATCGAAAGCCAGTGGGTCGGGTGTCATACGCTCTCCTTACATCGCCTTCCAGCGAAGCTCAGTCGCGTCGAGGGTCTTGCAGACGCGTCGCCGTGCATCCGCGTGAACGCCTGGGAAGGTGGCGTTGAGCGCCGGAATGTGCCCAGCATCAGAGGGCGTCGCGCGTTTGATCTGCATTCTTGGTCACGCTATGACTGGCAACGTCTGTCTCACCTTGTGCACGCTGCGCGACGATCTCCCAGACGGTCTTCGGCTTCTGATAGCAGTAGACCAGCTGTTCCTGCAGACTCTGGACGCGCCAGCCATCCTGGAAGAGCGCTTGGAAGTCATCCCGATTGAAGAAGCGCTTGAGGACGCCGTCCACGATGTAGCAACGCGGTTCGACCTCCTGGTGGCTTTGGGCGCCGTAGTTCACGTCATTCGTCGAGTTGAAGCGGGCAAGGAGATAGCCCTCGGACTTCAGCCGCTGCCTCACGTTCTCCACGATGAGATTGGTCTGAGGCCATCGGTGGTAATGGAGCGACAGATTGGCGATGATGATGCGGAACGCCTTGCGCCGGAACGGCAAACCGTTGCGGATGTCGAGCTCGATAGCGTGCGCGCAGGCGCCCTGGGTGGTCTGTTCGGTGAGACGCAAAGCCTGCCGGGAGAAATCGGCGACGAGCACGGGCAGTCCGTACGACGTGAGGTAACACGCGTCACGCCCGCTGCCGCATCCAAGGTCAAGCACGGGGGTCGTTCCCATAGTCCTTAGCAGGGGCATCCATCGCTCAAGCCACGGTTCGTAGAATGCGTCAGGGATGCGTTGACTCTGCGTTGTCCTGTGTCGACTGCGCGTCGGTCGATGCGGTCGTGGTCGCTCGAGCGGCTGGAGGTGGGAGAAACGCTGGTCCCAGATCTCCCTCGGATCGGCTGAGGGTCCGTCCATAGAAGCGGGTCTCCTTCTGTACGAGTAAGGGATACTTCAGCTCTAGTTATACAGCGTTTTCCGCAAGTCGAAAGGTGCGAATCGGAGACCGTTTTCATCTGGGGACAACCTCCGCCGGATCGGGACAGAGCGGCGCCGTGCTGTGCTCCCGTAAGTAGCGCGCCAAGGGGACGTGCGACAGATCATACCCGGCTAACTCCAGAGGGCAACGACCGCGCAGGTGAGGTTGTGCCTCGCGTCCGAAAGGGGTGAACCGGTACGTGAGCTCGAAAAGCTGTAGATAGATGCGTGCGGTCGCCAAGGAGTCGAACCCTGCGAAGTTCTGGTAGTGCTGATCGAAGCGGCGAATCAGGCGCTCGGTCGCATTGTTGGTCAGCGGGATCAACGGGCGATCATAAGCATTCACCAGCCGGGGATAGTGGCGCGCCACGCTGTCCACGATGGGCTGGAGCCGCGGATCCTTTTCCAGCCAGGGCTGGCACTGCGCCAACCACTGGGCGTAGCGTTTGGCGACCGTGCGCCGGGTCTTGACGGCAAACACCGCATCGAGGCGTTGGCGCAGGCCCAAGATCTCCGGGGCGGTGTGCGCCAAGTCGGCTCCGAAGTGGTCACGGAACTGGCGATGCCAGGCTTGCAGCGCGTGAAACACACACTCGTGATGGGTCGCTTGGGGGAAGACCGTGGCCAGTACGTCGGCGTAATCCCCGCAGAGGTCGGTCACGATCACCTGGGGATGATAGCCCTTGGCACGCAACCCCAGCAAGAACGTCTGGGCGGCGGCGCTGCCCCGATAGGGAAAGACATCGATGTGCAACAGGTCGAGCGTGTGCATATCAACCGCCACGTAGACATACATCCATGTGCGGAGCTTGCCCGGGGGCTTGTCGTTTTTGGGGATCTTCACGTACTTCTCGTCGATCCCGACCACGCCCGAACTGCGGACCATGCCGAAGAGGGCCGCGATCTGCAACGGTTGGCTGCCGAACTGGGCCAGCCAGTGGTAGACGGTACCGGAACTCACGTTCAAGACCGCTGCGGCTTGTCGATAGCCGCTGCGCAGCCCCATATACACTTCCAGTCCCTTGAGGCGGGCGTCCAAGCTCCACGGGGAGTGCACCACCAAGCCGGGCGGGAGATGGGTGAAGGTTTGGTAGGCGCACGCAGGATTCTTGCAGTAGTAGCGGTAAACGTCGACCGTCTGGCGGTGCCCTTGCGCGTCTAGGTACGCTTTCACCCGCGGCGTCCGGCTCTTGCGCGCCACGTGAGAGCTGCCGCAGTAGGGACAGTGCACCGTGTCATCGGGCACCGCTTGCCAAGCCCCCAGCAACCAGTGTTCCACCTGGAAGAGCCACGGCCAGGGCTTCTCTTTGGGGCCCGGAGGCGCCTGACCGACCAGCTGGCGCAGGGCGCCGACATCCACCCGTTCTTCTTGACTCGCAGCCGCCCCCTGCAGCTGGGCCTCCAGCTGCTCAACCAGCCGAAAGAGTTGCTCTACCACGTAGCCTTCCCGCGATCGCAGCCCCTCGGCGCTGGGCACGTACTGCTGCTTCACGTGCCGCCGCACCTCCTGCAGCCCGCTGCGGCGGCCCGCCTCTTCCACCCCCCGCAGCGTGACCGCCTGGCCCTGCGCTTGCAACCGCGCCCGGACCTCGGGCGTACTCTGCCAGATGTTCGGCGCCCACACCGCCACAATCTCTCGGCAACGATCCTCGTTGAGCCAACTGCTCTCCGCCATGCTCAGCAGCCGCGCCCACTCTCCCCGCTGGAGATAGCCTTGCCAGCGGCTGATGTGCTCTTGCTTCACCTCAAAAACCCGCGCCAAGGCCTCTTGGCGAACGATGCCCCACGGACTCTGTTCGCGGCCCGGCGTCCGCAATTGCCGTAAGAAGAGCATGAATAGCCGCTGCGCAAACGGATCCGGGGACCGCAACTCCACCACGAACTCGCCCTGCAGATGCACGCGGTACGCCGCGTGATCCTCTGCGGTGTGCCATTGCTCCAGGGTGACCCGGCTGCCATCGCGCTCGCACATCTCCACTATCCCCAGGAACGCCATGCCCCAGGTCGCGCGGGCTAACCGCAGGCCCGTCACCAAGAGCAGCGCCCCTACACTGAGCTGGTACGCCTTGCGCACGCCCCACTGCACACCCTGATAGCCCCGGCTGCGCCCGCCCACACAGCGACCGCTGGTCAATAGGCCGTCCAGGAGCGGCAACCACGCCAGAAACCGGGTCCAGGGCATCGCTGCGCGCGCCCCGCTCGCTGCCAACAACGTGAGCATCAACCCGCACCGGGCGAGGAGATGCCAGCGGCTGCGCCATACCGTCCAGGCCGCCCAGCCCCATCGACCCCCCCAGGCGCGCGGACGGAGCGGGCGCCCACAGTACCACGGTGCCGCCGTGGTGGAGGCCCACGGGTCGCCATCGGTGGCACATCCGGCGAGCAGTAGGCAGAGGGCCAGCAGCAGACGGATCCATGCTGGGAGGCCCAGCTCGATCCAACAAAACAGCCAGTTTGGTGTATACTTGAACATGCGCAGGTCCTTGGGTGTGGGTGGATTTGGCGATCTCACTATACACCAAGACCTGCGTTTTTATACCCGGTTCTGAACCCCTTCATCTCGCTCTTTGTCGCCCGTTTCCCCCCCTCTCCTACGGGGATTTCGTCCCTAACGCGAAACGCTCTCCGAATCGGGGACGAGACCTCCAGATTATCCTCGTTGCAGCTGCATTGTGATGACGTCGGCGAGTCCATCCCCCTCTATGATGATGCCCAGCAAGCCCTCGGGGCCGGCGCGGGTCTCGTGCTCCTCACCGCTTCGCCAGAACACGGCCGAGCCAGGCCCGGCGTGCATGGGTTTGCTCTTGCCGGTGGAGACCCTGGCTGTGCCCTGTGTGACAATGAGAAGCTGGTCGGATGTGGCACGGTGCGCACCCAGTACGCCATCGGGCTCCAAGTATAGGGCGACGATTTGCCACGAACGCGGCCCGCTGGTCAGGCGTGTGATGACGGCTCCCTGGCTGTTGAAATCTCGTATCTTGCGGCCTTTGGCGGCCTCGAATGTGTAGATTCGCATATTTCTCCTTTGATGATGCAGATAACGGTGTGGTTCGGATCTCCGAGCTCCACGTCAGAGCCGGGTACGATGCGCTTTGGGGACCGGATGCGCTCGGCTTCCGGGAGGTATGCTTGGGCCAGTTTCGCCTCGAAGTTGATGTGCAACTCGAAGCGATGCGGACAAGATGGCATCACGACATCCGAATATTCCTCTTCACCTCACCGTTTCCGTTGGTCCATAGCTACAAAGCTTGTCTGACGACTGATTGATCGTAGTCGAGTTCTGGGAAGACGCAAGTTCGCGTGGGCAGAAGACGAAGGCTGGACGCTTTACCTTAGGTTCCGCGCAACGCAGAACGGTTCCATCGGCTATTGGAAGAAGTGGTCCGCAAGGGCGCGAACCTGCTCCAGAAGGCCCGCGACGGCGCGGGCAATTGCCAGCGCGCGTTCTCGCGTCAACCAAAACGGCGTAAGTAGGACAAGAGCTGTGCTCAGCAGTAGCCCTAGACCGAGCAGGGCGAATAGCCGCGCACCGTCTCTGAAGGTCATCGCTCGCGGTGACTGGGCATCAGCGGGGTTGTCCGCTCGGCTCTCGATCAGCATCCCCCCGACGTACCAGACGCCGACGGTCAGCGTAGTGATCGTACGAGCGGTGTCGCCCCAGCTGACCGCGACGATCCAGGTCAACGAGATAAGCCAGACGAAGAGGCTCCACAACAGCCGGGATTCCGATGATTCCGTCAGCGAGGCGAAGAGTCGACCTGCGAACTTGCCACCGTCGGAGAGATGCCCGAGCGGCAGGAAGTTGAGCAGCGCTATCAACCCGGCGAAGTTCGCGATTCGCAGCCAGATTGTGCCTGGCGCCCCTCCTGTGAGGACGTAGGCTACGCCGTGGACGGCGCACGAAATCAATGCCTGCGTCACGTTGGCAAGGGGCCCTGCGAGATGAACCAACGAGTTATCGTAGTGATCCAACTGTTGCCGCTGTTCCATGGGCGTGACGGTGGCCGCGCCAAAGAGTCCAAAGCGCACCTCCCAATCGATGCCGAATCGGTTGAGCATCAAGATATGGCCTAGCTCGTGAAGGGCCAGGGTGATTGTGACTATCAGGCCGAGCTCGATGGACTGCAAAAGAATTGACGCTGCGAGGGCGAAGAGCAGTGCAGAAGTGAGGCTGCGGGCCGTGGCCCGCCAAGCCGGGGGCGGGTGAGCCGGTTGCGGTGTTGTCAAGTCTGCGCTCTCATATCGTGCTCACCTAACGGTCCCTCTGTCATCTTTCGGGAGACGATGAAGTTCAGGCCTGCGATCCATCGTGTTCTTCCGTGCCGCAGGCTAAGCGGGTGGTCGCGCCGCAAGGTCGGGCAGCGGTACCCCCGGATCATCACCATAGCCTACTGCGACGCACGGCTGGAAGTCAGCGTGACCGACGAGAGGCATGATGTCTCAGTGACCTATGATGTCTCAGTGACCTGCCAGGCCTCGTACCGAAGGCGTGGACCATCTACCTGCGCCTGCGCGCGTCGGTTCAGCCAAAAGCATCTTCTCCGAGTAGTTGTTCCCTCACGAAGTTTATCAGGTCAACAGCATGATGTCGTCGGTTGGAGCGAGAATGATTCGGAGGTGAATCTTCGCCGTGAACTGTGGCGCGTTTTTGATCATCATCCACAAGGACGCTGCGATCTCGACCAGGTGCGTTCTCTGCTTCCTGGAACTCACCGTAGTCCAGCCAGATAAGATCACAGTGCGCGCACGTATCGATGACGATATTACCCGGCCCAAGGTAGGGCAGGGTGGTCATCGTGCGCTCACACTGGGGGCAGTCTATCTCTCTGTGGAGCTCGGTACGATCGAGCGGTCGGGGCCTTGCTGGCGGGGTCGTCGCCGCCGCGCGTCGGGATTCCAGAGCGTCTCGAAAAACGCTCCGATTCAGTAGCAGCCCACGACACTTAGGGCAGCGGTTCACAGCGTAGCGATCATCGAGTATCGCGGCCTCCAACGGGATACCGCAGACGGGGCAGATGATATCCTCCTCAGACTCGCCGAGCGCCCGGATCCCATCTGATGATGGTGTAGGGAAATAGTAACTGCCGCAGTATTCGCAGTGGAAGTAGCCACCACGAGTTTCGAGCACCATTGGGGCGCCGCAGTTCTTGCAGTTCATGGTCGCCTCACAAGTAGGTCTCTGGCGACTTACGTTCCGCGAAGTTGGTGCTGAGCCACTGCGCGATACGTTGGATGTGGCGGTCGTCCACGTCGCGGGCGCCGGTAGGGCAGACCCTGATACAGGCGTTGCAGGGAATGCAAGCCCATACATCTGTGCGGACGACGCTGTCAATGGTTATCGCGGCGACCGGACACACCTCGGCGCAGCAACCGCAGAGCGTACAGAGCTGAGGATGGGTTGTCGCAGCGCTTGTCGATGGCTCCCACCCGGATCGATAAGGCCGGTCGCCTGGGATCTGTGGGGCGGGCAAGCCCGCAAGATCCGCGGCTGACTTGAGCTTCTCCCGGACGCGGGCGCCGAACGTCCGGGCAAGGCTAAGGTCCTCAGCGTCGGGGCGCCCGTTGGCGATAGGTGTCGACGGTGATGAATACGAATGTTCGCCAATGAAGGCTGCGCCCGCCACGGCTATATAGCCAAGCTCGATGGCCAAGTCGTAGAGCTCCAGCAGTGCATCCTCGAATGCCCGGTTACCGTAGACGACAACGAGCACAGCGGGCCCGCCGTCGCCTTCGACTGCTCGGAACCGGTCTGCTGCCATTGAGGGTATGCGTCCGGCATAGACAGGGGCACCGATCAGAGTGACACTTCTTCCGGAGGCACAGCGTGAAGTTACCACGGTCTGAGAGGCATTTGGCAGGGTCAGGTCAAGATGATGGGTGCGAGCGGCGGCGATCCCCTCGGCAACTGCCGCTAGCACGTGCCGCGTTGTGCCGGTTGGTGAGAAGTAGAGAAGTTCAGCTGTATCTACCTTCAAGGTTGGGACCTTTCTGTACCGTCGGGCCATCCCAACTGCTCGAGGAGATCGGGTAGTTGACCCAAGTGCGTCAGCTTATAGTACCGTTCTCCCATATCCGACGGCTCGTCCACAATCTCGTGGGACCACGTCATCTCGTAAGGGACGTAGACGCCATAGCCGCCCAGCTTCAGCACTGGGAGAATGTCTGAGCGCAACGAGTTCCCCACCATGATGAACCGCTCCGGCACCACATGGTATTTCCTGAGCAGTGCCGCGTAGATTTCCGCGGTTTTCTCTCCCACCACTTCGAGATGCTCGAAGTAGTGGGAGATGCCGGAGCGTGCGAATTTGGGGGCCTGCTCTGAGGCGTCGCCCTTCGTGATGACGATCATACGGTAGTTTCCATTCAGCCTGTTCAGTGTAGGCCTGACATGCTTGAGCAGGTCGACGTCGGTTCCTAGCATCGCACGCGCCGCATCAAGCAGCCGCTGAATGCCGGCGGCGGAGACCTCGCCTTGCGACAGGGCCACGGCTGCCTCAATCATTGAGAGTATGAAGGCTTTCGTGCCATAGCCGTACGTGGTCAGATTCCCTATCTCAGTACGCTCCAGGTGTGCCAAGGCCGTCTCTCTGTCAACGTAGGGTCTGACGATGTCGACGAAGAGCTCCTTTGTTGACGTGTAGTTGCTCTCGCTGTGCCAAAGCGTATCGTCTGCGTCAAAAGCTAGGGCATCGAATCTGGGCATAAAGGGGTGCCTCTCTCTCCCTATAGGATCCGACGATCCAGCGCATCATAGGCCGTGATCTCGGCCTCGGATGCCGGACTGGCGGGATACTCGTTCGCGAGGAGTGTCCAGATCATCTCGTCTTGGTAGGTTCCGTCCTCTGCGGGAACGCGCTGGCGAAGATCAGCTTCGTGCGCGAAGCCCAGCTTACGTGGTACCGCCGCACTGCGCGCATTCGAGATCACGCAGTGGATCTCGACCCGGCGCACATCGTCAATCTCGAAGGCCACCTTCGTCAACGCGGCGGCGACCTCGGTGGCATAGCCCTGGTTGATGTGGTCAGCGTGGATCCAGTAGCCGATCTCTCGGACGTCCTGGGCACGCCGCGCCTGGCGAACATGCAGGCCGGAACTCCCGAGCACCAGGCTTTCATCGGCGTTGAAAACCGCGTAGGTGAAGTCCTCGCTTAGGTCGAACTTGGCGCGCCAGATGCGCAAGAGCGCGACCGTGTCCTCGAGCGGGGGAACGTCACCCTGTGCCCAGGGCATCCAGGGGCGCAGGTGCTCCCAGCTTGCTCGGAGGGCGGCGTTGAGACGTGGAGCATCACAGGGCTCCCAGCACCGCACCACGAGCCGGCTAGTGCGAATCCTGTAGGCCGGACCGAGAGTCACATCGTCTGATGGCATTGATCTCTCTCCTGAATATGTCGGTAGGCCGTCAATAGACCTTATTGTACCAGTGATATGCGAAGGACGAAATGTGAAGCCGGGAAATGGGTGTGTTCCGAAATGGGGTGAATCTCTTATAGGGCCATGCCGCTACACCATCAGGCAGTGTTTTGCCCATTTCGGAACACACCTTGGGCAGTTTGGGCTTGGCTATACGGGACGGATCAATGTCCAGATGCCAAAACTGAACCTCAGTTCACGGTCTCGACGATAGCGACCTTGTTATTTCTCCAAAACCCGAACCCGGCCCGGGAAACGCGCGGGAGAGACGACTGGTGAGAAACGAGTCATCAGTGAGTGTGTAGATCCGGAGGCGAGCGACACAGCGGACGGAGGCCGGTTTTTTGTGGGGGGTCGGGACGACTGAGCTAGTAGGTTGGATGGTTGCAATGCGCGCCGGGTGCGGTAATATATGAGCGGTTGTTCATATATGGGCTGATATTGAGAGAGGAGTTGTGGTGATAGATCGACCGGAGAGCCGCTGGGACAATGCGACGACGGCAGAGAGAGTCGCTGTTGAGGATGCATTGTTGGACGAGACGACGGCCGAACGGTTGGCCGAGACGTTCAAGGCGCTCAGCGACCCCACCAGGGTGCGTTTGATCGCAGCGCTAGCAGCGGGGGAGGTGTGCGTGCACGACCTCGCATCGCTCTTGGAGATGAGCCAGTCGGCGATCTCCCATCAACTGGCAACCCTGCGCGAGATGAATATCGTCACCTACACGCGAGAGGGTCGGCAGGTCTATTATAGGTTGGATGACGATCACGTTCGCGATCTGTTCCACCAGGCGTTGGAACACACTCAGCACACCCATAGGTGATATTCGGAGGCTGGCATAGCTATGGAAACACGGACATATAGAGTTGAGGGGTTGTCGTGCATCGATTGTGCCGGGCGGATCAAGGCATCGGTGAACCGGCTCGAGGGCGTGGAAGACTGCGAAGTTGACCACATCACAGGTGAACTCACCTTCAACGTGCATACGCCGGATTTCGACGACGCCGCAGTGGCGCGAATCGTGGAAGAGACTGGGCATAGGCTGACCGGGAC
>JBNGDU010000160.1:0-8148 GCA_049975025.1 Anaerolineae bacterium | reverse complement strand
GTTTCTGGGTTTTTTCGGTTTCCTCGTGGGCTCCCGCGACACGACGCTGACGGCGGTCGCCGGGCTCTTGACCGTCGTGGGGCTTGTCCTCGCTGCGTTTCCGCTGGATTCGCCGGTCCACATCCCGTTCTTCGCCCTTGCGATCCTGATCGGTGGGTTTCCGGTAGCACGACACGCTCTGCAGGAGCTCTTTGCCGCTCGTACGCTGGGCATCAACGTGTTGATGGTGATCGCCGTAGCAGGCGCGATGGTGATCGAGGAGTGGGCGGAGGGGGCCATTGTCGTCGTTCTCTTCTCGTTGGGCGAGGCACTGGAAGGCTACGCGGCGGACCGTGCACGAGGGGCGTTGGAGAGCCTCTTGGAGCTTGTACCACCGACGGCCCTACGCCTTAGCGATGGCCACGATGGCGAGGAGGTGGAGGTCGTCCCGGTCGAGGCGTTATCGGTAGGGGACCACGTCCTGATCCGTCCAGGCGATCGGGTCAGCGTGGACGGCGTTGTGCGAGCCGGTGCGAGCGCGGTGGATCAGGCGACGATCACCGGGGAGAGCATACCGGTCGACAAGGCACCAGACAGCAAGGTCTTCGCGGGCACGGTGAACCTGTCCGGTGTGTTGACGGTGGAGGTGACGCGGCTCGCAGAGGATAACACTTTGAGCCGGATGGTCGCGCTGGTGCGAGAGGCCCAATCGCGACACGCGCCGATCCAGCGCTTCCTGGACCGATTTGCCCGCGTGTACACACCTACGGTGGCTGCTGTCGCACTTCTGGTGGCAACGGTACCGCCGCTGGCTTTCAGCGAGCCGTTCTGGGGGGAGGCCGGATGGCTAATGCGAGCCCTACAGATGCTGGTGATCGCCTGTCCTTGCGCACTTGTCATCAGCACGCCAGTCACCGTGGTCAGCGCATTGACGAGCGCGGCCTCCAGCGGGGTGCTGATCAAAGGCGGGCGCACGCTCGAAGCGTTGGGTCAGGTCCAGTCCTTCGCTTTCGACAAGACCGGCACACTGACGCGGGGGCATCCTGTCACGACGGATATTCTTGACGTGTGCCGCGATCTCTCTCACAGGCACAACGGGCTACAGTACGCAGCCGCAGTGGAAGCCCAGTCCTCTCATCCTCTAGCCCGTGCGTTGGTGACCGAGGCCGAAGCACAGAAACTCACGACGCTGCCGGCGCGAGACGTCAGTGTGATGAGCGGGCATGGGATGACCGGGCGGGTGGACGGTCGCCGGGTCACGGTGGCAAGTCATCGATACTTCGATACCGCATTGCCGCATGCCGATGAGATCTGCCGTGACGCTGAGAGACTGGCAGAGGAGGGCAAGACGGTAATGCTGGTCTGCCACGACGACGACATCTGCTCGATCTTCGCCGTTGCCGATACGCTGCGGCCCGAGAGCCGTGAGGCTTTGACCGAACTCCGTGAGCTTGGCCATATACGAACGGTGATGCTCACCGGGGACGGAAACCGGGTTGCGCAGGCGATCGGGAGAGAGGCCGGGGTCGATGACGTGTGGGCGGAGCTTCTGCCGGCAGAGAAGGTCGCGATGGTGAGGACACTCACCGAGGAGAGCGGGCCGGTAGCGATGGTAGGCGACGGTGTGAACGACGCTCCGGCCCTGGCTCAGGCAGCAGTTGGGATCGCGATGGGCGGCGCGGGGTCCGACCAGGCAATGGAGACCGCCGACGTCGTGTTGATGGGGGACGATCTGCGTCAACTGCCGTTCCTAGTGCGGCTGAGCCGCCGTACGAAGCGCGTCATCCGGGCGAATATCATCTTCGCCTTGGCTGTGAAAGCTGCGGTCTTCCTGTTGGCGGCTCTGGGATTGACCACGCTCTGGATGGCGATCGTCGCCGACGTTGGGGCTTCAATACTGGTGATTCTCAACGGCATGCGGATGCGTCGAGCCAAGAGCGTGCTGAGTCGCCAACCTAAGCCCAACCCATCCATCGAAGTCCAACCATAGCCCAACCGAAGTCAATCGCTGGATGGCAGCCTCTGGGCTAGAATAGCACCAGGCGGGCCAGGACCTGTTTCAGCGTCGATGCCTGATCGCTTGATCGCGGGAGCGACATCAGTTGGGTCCTGGTACGTTTGGGTACCGGATGGCGCTATTTCGGGAGGTGCGTATGGACACCGTCACATTGGTTCTACGGATAGCGATGGGGGTTCTGTTACTCCTATTGGGACGACAGGTCTTCTGGATGGCCGTGGGCCTGTTGGGTTTCTTGGTCACAGCGGACATCGTGACCGAGGTTGTACAGGTCCAACCTGAGTGGTTGGTGCTGGTCTTGGCTTTGATCGTAGGGCTCCTTGCGCGCTGATCGCTGTCTTTCTGCAGCGGCTAGCCGCCGGGGTCGGCGGGTTCCTCGCGGGGGTCTATCTGATCTTCGGGCTATTCCGGCTCTTCGGACTCGATGCGGCCACGTTGATCGCTTGGATGCTCGCGCTGTTTGGGGGTGTGATCGGTGCCGTGCTGGGTGTGCTGCTCTTCGATTGGGCGATTATCGTACTCACCGCGTTGAGCGGCGCATCGCTCCTGGTGGAGACCCTCACGATCAACTCACCGCTGTCATTGCTCGCCTTCGTGGTGGCGACCGCCGTGGGGATCATCGTTCAGGTCCAGTTGATGAAACGGTCAAAGACGACGTATGCGTAACGATGCTCTCAACTGCAGCTGATGGGTAAAGAAAGACGAGGCAAGCTGACGGTTGGGGCTAGGCGGGGTTCAGGCTCGGTGAGGGCTTGGGCGCCATTCGGGCAGGCTGCTGCGACCGCGTGTCCCCTGCCGGAGCAGCGCATCCGCTCCGGCAGGTTGGTGCAAGGTGTCGCGCCTCTATTCGGCGCTCGACGGCGGCATCTGTGAAGGCGTGAGTTTGCTCTTTGCCTGTTGTGCGAGACGCCGCAGGTAGGCGCAGTAAGCGTTGTTGTCCGAGTGATCGGCGACTTCGAAAAGTTGGCCTGGACCGATATAGCCCTTGCGGAAGGCGATTTCCTCGATGCAGCCGACCTTGAGCCCTTGACGATGCTCGATCGTCTGGACGAAGTCGCTGGCCTCAAGGAGGCTTTCGTGAGTTCCGGTGTCCAACCAGGCAAAGCCCCGTCCCAGGATCTGCACCCTGAGTTTTCCGCGCTTGAGGTACTCGTTATTGAGGTCGGTGATCTCGTACTCTCCGCGAGCCGAGGGATTGAGTTGCTTCGCATACTCCACAACGTCCCCATCGTAGAAGTAGAGGCCCGTCACCGCGTAGTTGGACTTCGGCTTCTGGGGTTTCTCCTCGATGCTCAGGACGTTGAAGTCCTCATCGAAGGCTACGACACCGTAGCGCTCGGGATCCTGGACCCAATAGGCGAAGACCAGCGCACCTTCCTCAAGGTGACCTGCCCGCTCCACCAGATCCGACAGCCCGTGACCATAGAGGAAGTTGTCGCCTAGGATGAGCGCGCAAGGCTCATCACCGATGAACTCCTCGCCGATGATGAAGGACTGGGCAATCCCCTCAGGACGCGGCTGTGGCGCGTACTGGATGTTCATCCCCAGTCTCTCGCCGTCTCCGAAGAGCTGTTGGTAAAGCTCAAGGTGTTGGGGGGTTGAGATGATGAGGATATCTCGAATGTCGGCGAGCATCAAGACCGACAAGGGGTAGTAGATCATCGGCTTGTCGAATATGGGCAGGATCTGCTTCGAAAGCGAAATGGTCAGCGGATAGAGGCGTGTGCCCATACCGCCGGAGAGTATGATCCCTTTCACGTTACCTCCTTAAGTACACCTGGGTTCATCGAATTCACAGACAAGGGTATCGCTAAGTGGTGGCACGTCAAGTATCGTCCCTCAGCGCCTGAGCGTGACAGGTTGCGGAGTCTAGGCCGCTCATCTGGTAGTTCTCACAACGGTGAAGCGGGCACGGCCCGCAGACGAGCGATCGTGAAGTCCGCATAGAGCGCGATGACGAGGGCGACCCTTGTGGCGCCTCTCCTAGATGGGTATAGGCGGTCAGGTCACAGAAAAGATCATCGGGCTCCCCGACGGGCCAAACGCGATACCGGTAACGGCTGGGGGCGTCAGCGCGCGACCGGACCGTGAGCTCGAAAGCGTGGAAGCGCGACGTGTCCAGCGTCACCGGCGGCGTCTCGACCAGCACTTCATCTCCGTATCAGAGTTCGATCTTCACAAGGCTTCAGGCCTGCTCGCTCGCCGGCGCACCGGTGATCTCGGCCACGCGCTCGAAAAAGGCGCGTTTGAAGTCGGTGTTGATCCGCCAGTTGACCGGCACCGTTTGATAACCGCTTAGCGCCTCGTAGCTTCTCTCGCGGGGACGCGAAGGCCAATTGTAGCGCCCGTGGCGCCATCCGCCGCAGCCATAACCCTGGCAGTAGAAGCCCCAAGATGCGTATTCGTCAACGGCGGCCTCCAGACTGTCCAGGTAGATCGAGTCCTCGTTGATCAGGATCGGCCGGGGATTTGCTTCGAAGGCCTCGGTCTCTTTGAGCGCCCGTAGTTTATTTCTGAGCTCATCCGCCCAGAAGCTGTTGCCATGAGGTAGGTAGAAGTCCTGCATTTCCTGCCATCGGCCTGGCGCCAGCATATCGGTGGGCATGTTACTGCTGCCCACCAGCAACCTACGTCCGTCCAGCGTAGTACCTTGAGCGATCTCGATCAACTCGTGGATCCGCTGAGAAGCAAGTAGTCCCGTGCCCTCACGGAACTCATTCATAACGTCGATGAGGATGTTGCGATGTCCCGTACGGAGCAGCCAATCTGTTGCCTCTTCGGTGGCGCGCTTGATGGCTTCTTCACCCTTCATCTTCTCCACCTGGCGCCAATAGAAGTAGTTGACGATGACGATCACACCGGCCTCGTCCGCCGCATCTAGAACCCGCGCCAGGCGTCCAAAATAGGCGGGCTTGAGCGCGCCTTCAGACGTAAAGGCGCTGTTGATGTAGTTACTGTAGACTTCGGGTGTGTAGACGGAGCCCCCGCCCTGGAGTCCAACCGTCACGCCCAGCAGGCCGTGATGGCGATATTCAGGTAGCATGGCGCAGAACTCGTCGGTGTTCCGGTCGGGATCCCATTCACCGGTGTCGGGGTAAGTCCAGTTAGAGACCGTCCCAGGGTTCTCGTCGTCGAAGATGGCCTGGACCATCCGGCTGTTGAAAAGCAGCCCTTCGATGGGTCGGTGTTGATGGTAGCGCCCACGGTAGGTTGGCGTGCCGTTGATCAGCCACTTCTTTCCGTCAATCGCAATCTCGGTGGTCATGGAGTGCTCTACCTGTGTTCCTTTCTCGTGATGGTGACAGCCGGCGCTTTACAGAGCGCCGGCTCTCAGGTGTCTTCCTTGCTACTCGAAATAGACGTCACCTCTTTCCAAAGCCTCGCGTAGAACAGGGTAGGGGAGCTCTCGTGTAGCACAATCGCGCTGCGCACAGAGCGCCGCCGCGGTGCCCGCCGCCTGGCCCTGGCCCATGCAAGCCACGGTGTTACGGGTGGACATATGGGCATCGTGGTCCGACGTGATCATCATCCCGGCGGCGAGTAGGTTGTCGAGGCTCTTAACCCTGAGAGCGCGATAGGGAATGCCGTAGGTACCACCATCCCTGATCTGGAGACGAGGAGCCGAGTCGTGGAAACCATAGGCCATCACGTCGTCCTCGAAGTGACGGCCCTCCAGGACATCGTCGCGGGTGATGTCGTAGTCACAGGTGATGAGCCGACCACGTCGGATGGTCATCGATGGGCTGGTGCGCGCGATGAAGGCCGTCTCGCAGCCCGGGACGTAGCGGCGGAAGAGCTCGATGGCCTGGGCCTGGCGACGGCGCAGCTCGACCTCCGCCTTGGACGCTGCGTCCCGGTCGGTGGGACTCACAGGCATCTTGAGGTTGATCTTGATGAACATGAAGTAGTCGTCGTGAACCGTGGTCGTGACCATCGACATGCCGATTTCGGCAGCGGCTCTCTGAAACTCCTCAGGCAGATCGGCACGGCGACCGTCGACGCGCACGAGTTGATCCTCTTCGCCGCCGCGCCATCCTCGGGCAAGCTGACTGACGGCATCGTGGGATCGTAGCCAATCGTGGTATTTCTCGACGCTGACGTTGGCGACGCCAATGCTGTTGACGACGGGGTAGTCGTTGGGCTCCACGTATTCAGCTCCGGCACGTGCCGAGAGGTCGCCGTAGCCGGTGGTATCGACGAAGGCCTTGGCATAGATCGCCTCGCGGCCCTGGTGGCTCTCGGCGATGGCGCCGCGAATCTCGCTACCGTCGACGATGGCATCCACGAGCATCGTGTTGAGCTTGAGCGCGACGCCTGCTTCCTCCAACATATTGAGCGTGACCAGTTTGTAGATCTCGGTGTCGATAGCGGTGCAGACGCTGTCGTAGTCGTAGCCCACGCTCATCTCCGCGTGACCGGTGGTGCCGCCGGCCTCGGTCAGCCGGTCGATGATCTCCTGGGGGATGCCCTTGACGACCTGACGTTTCTCGACGCCGCGAAAGGCCTTCCACAGATTGTAGAAGCTGTGCAGGGCTGTTCCCCCCTCGACCGCGATGCCGCCGGTGTAGCCCTTGATCTCGACGAGCGCGGTCTTGGCGCCCTCGCGTGCTGCGGCGAGGGCTGCCACAACGCCGCCCGTGCCACCGCCGGCGACAAGGACGTCGTATTCGCTTGTGGAAAGCTTCTTGGATGGTTCAGTATAGTGGATCATATCTCTCCTTCTTCGCGATAATGATGAGGTATCAGCAGGTGGGTGCTGATGTTTTCTCCCTCGTATGTACGTAAGGCTGATGCACCTGGCAACGTCGGCCTATGGCTAGATGCCCTCGGCCTCCATCTCCTGCTCCAGCCGTCGCTCGCGCTCTTTTTGGTAGGACTCGTAATCCGGCACGATGCGCGCATAAGACTCGGTCATCAGTGGAGAGGAGAAGAGGAAGTCGGCCGAGGCTCGGTTGGTGGCAACGGGTATATTCCAGAGCACGGCTAGGCGCAGCAGGGCCTTCACATCGGGATCGTGAGGCTGAGCCTCCAGTGGGTCCCAGAAGAAGATCAAGCAGTCGATCCCGCCTCTCGAGATCCTGGCTCCAAGTTGGATGTCGCCGCCGAGCGGGCCGCTCTGCATCCGGTTGACCTCAAAGCCCAGCTCGTGTCGAAGCAACCATCCCGTAGTGCCGGTGGCGTAGAGCTCATGCTGCTGGAGTGAGAGGCGATTGTACTTCGCCCAAGCTAGCAGCTCGTCTTTCTTGCTGTCGTGGGCCACCAGGGCGATCCTTTTCTTGGGTTCCATCGATATGGATATCAGCCCGTGTGTCTTGTCGTTCATCCTATTGTCTCCTTTGGATGTCCGTCGGATTCTGCGGTCGGACGCCAGTAGACGATCTCGTCCAGTTGCGAGACGATTTGGTAGACCGTTACATTGACCTGGATCAAGGCGCAGTCCGGTGACGTCACCAGGTCAGCCATGTAGGGATGTCGAGCTAGGTAGAGGTCCGATCCGCGAGCTCGCGCTTTGCCGCGCAGTTCCTGGGCTTCGCCGGTCGCCGTTACGGCGATGGCGCGCTCGACGTCCTCCGGCACGTTGTCACGATTGTCGATCAAGAGCGCGACGGTGGGATTGGACCTGATCGAGGCATACTTACGGGTATCGCGTCGGGTAGCGAAAATCAGGCGGGTGAGATCCGGCGTTGGTGCGAAGGCCATCAGGCTGGTGTGGGGCACGCCATCTGTCCCGACAGTCGCCAGTACAGCGTATCGTTGGGAGTTCAGCAGCGCGGTGAGCTTGATCCTTGCCTGATTCTGCGGGTTGGTGCTCATCTCCTTCATCCGTCTAGAACTGGGCATTGGGTATCCTCGGTCGTTCATGTCTGGCATATCTGGTCTTGCAAGCAGCTGGGTGTGACACAGGTCAAGGCTGTACCTGTCGCGGAAGATTGGCCCGTATGCTCAGGAACGCGTCCTGCCATCTTCGTCGACACGTGCCTCTCGTCTCTCTTAGCAATCACCCAATGGGTAGCCTGGATCTGCACCGGTTGCTGCAAGTATAGATGGGGGAAGCCGGAGGTCAAACGTCTATTGGGCCAGGGTCTCTCTCAAGGTTGTAGCGAGTATCAGCGGGCCCCAATGTGCGTCCGGAAGACGGTTCAGATGTGGAT
>JBNGDU010000159.1:0-19032 GCA_049975025.1 Anaerolineae bacterium | reverse complement strand
CCCATGAAGTTCTTCACACCCTCTCCGTGAGCAGCTTCCCACACCTCCCTCGTCTGTCCCAAACCCCTCGAGTCGAACCTCTCGACCTCGACCGTTGGCTCCGGCGTTGAAGTTGCTGTCGCCGTGGCCGTCGGCGCAGCGGTCTCCGTCGGTACAGCTGTTTCCGTCGCCTCCGCTGTCTGCGTCGGTGTCACCGTTGGCGCTGCCGTGTCCGTAACACTCGCTGTCTCCGTGGCCTCCGCAGTAGCCGTCGGCATCGGAGTCTCTGTCGGCGCCGCCGCACTCGTCTCGGTGGCCTCCTCCGTGGCGGTAGCCGCATCCGTCGGCTGCACTATCTCAGCTGTCGCACTCGGCGCAGCTCCCTGCGTGCTTTCCGGCTCCTCGCTAGGCGTAGGTAATGCGAGCACACCGATGCAGCACAACATAAGCACGCCGAGACTTCCGATAACAACAGCCAGCACCAACGGAACCTGCTTCCCCGCGATCTTGATCTTCCTCTGCAACAGCTTAGCCATGCCTCGCCCCTTACACCATCTCTCTACCTACGACGCCCCGACCGCCTTCACCGCGCCCCCACCTCCCGCAACGACGCCTCAAACTTCAACCTCGGTCCGCACGTTCAGCCCGACCCTACCTGCAGCAAATCCGCCCAAATCACAGCCTGAGCTGCATGACATACGGTTGTAGCACCTCCACGAACCTGCACATCCGCTCAATCATTGCGTCCTGGATCTCCGGCCACCGCTCGCGGTCAAGGTACCCACCTGCCTTGACCATGCTACGGATGCGGCATGCTTGCCTCCCCTCAAGACGTTGCCAGTCAAGTGCTTCCCCGAACCGTTCCTCGATCTCCTCTTTATGCGTCATCAATGCGTCGAAGATTCTCGTGTTCTCCTCGCTCGCCTCGCGGCCCCGATCGATGTACAGTTCCACCTGACCGTCGTGTTGACGCGCCACATAGTCGAACGCAAGCCCTGCGTGGCCCGCCGAGGTACCGACCCAATTGCCCCGGCTCGGTGAGATGCCGGCAAACAGCGATGTTCTTTCCTGCGCCCTCTCCAGGAGCTCCGTCCAGAACTCGTGACGGATCCTGTCCCGCTCGGCCATTCTTTCCTTTGTCTCCCCCGCCTTCCGCGCCTCTTCACTGGGTCCCGTGATCAACGTCAACAGTGGTGCCGGCTCAGACTCGCCGATACGAATCGCCTCAAGCTTCACCAAATAGAACCCAACCGCCGAAGACTCATTCAGCCAATTCACTGCCCCAATGTGCTCAGGACGCGGATCTGCCACGATCCAGATCGCGGTTTTGGCGTCCAAGGCCACCGCGTACGTGATCAGCTTTCCTAAGTGATCGTGGTCGCTTCGCGCAAGCTGATTCTCAATCACGACAGTCCCACCCGACTCGTCTTCCGCCACCAAGTCAACGCTAAACGATCCAATCGGTTGCTCGCGCTCCGCAGAGCCCAGCCCCAAGTCAAGCACCTCGTTGAGTATCTCGATGTTATCCTGTAGCCATGGGGTGAAGTCGTAGGCCTCTTGTTTCCACACGTCCCGAAGCTCAATGCGCTCTACGCGTGCAATTACCATCTTCTACTCCTCATACCTGCCAATCACAGGTCCTGGTAACTCGCAGTCATTCTCTACACACTATCCCCCAACGTGAATCAACAGCAATCTACTCCTCAAATGGGTCGGCCAATTCCTCAGCGAACCTCATTCTATCCCTTCCACATATCCCGCCGGCACATCCACAAAACGTCGCTCATACCCATTCGCTACGCGATCCGAATTCCAACGCCGCGACTCCATCAAATGCTCTCAAACCACTCACGATCCACCGTCACCCGCTCGGTCTCAACCACCTCCGTCTCAACACCCAATCCAAGGTTCCTGAGCTTCTCAAGCAACAGATCCCCATCGATCAAATCTATCGCCGGCGCCCCATCCCGAACCGCCTCGCGCATCGCATCCCGCGTGAAGTTCCCTGTAGTGATAAGCAACCCCTTGTCGGCGCGCCCAACCATCGCCCCTCGAAAGTCACGAACCTGACTCACTGAAACCGACCCCTTATACCGCTTGCATTGAAATATCACGTGGAAGCTAAGCAGTCCCCCGAGCCGCATCACACCTTTGCCATCAATCCCACCGTCACCACTCCGCCCCGTTACCTCAACCTTTATGAATCCGGATTCCCGCAGCAGCCGCTGCACCAAACGCTCGAACGCCGAGGGATCCATACTGAGTAGTGTCTCCAGCAGCTCCTCACGCCAGCTCTCCTCTTCCTCCAGCTCAACTTCATCCGCCTCCTCTGCTTCCTTCCTTCTCTGGCCCTGCACAAACCGCCTTACCTGTCTCGGATTGACTCGATCTACCTTTCTGCCCTCCGGCGTCAGAGCCCACACCCCTCTACTCGAGTTGTCGAGCACCCCGTACTTCTTTAGATAGGTCCTTGTCCATCCCAGCCGGTATTCCACCTCCGTTCGACCTCCGCCCTTCTCTGGCTTGTGCAGAACCTCGGTTTGCTCATCTGAGAGACCCGCGATCTCGACAACCTTGTTGTTGATCTCCTCAATCGTCCCGGAGCCACCCAGCTCCTTCAGACCTCGAATCACGGGATTCATCAGTGCGTCGAAGGTAGGGATATCAACCTCACTCATCTTGCCTCCTCCGATTACGTAATCCCTCTCCTGCGCAACTGCCTGGGGCACCCTACATAAACTCTATACCCGTTTCGCCACTCTCGCAACCCCCCGACGCTTCTCTCACAGCGACCCCTTCAATCCCCTTCACAGCCTCCCGCCCGCCCACCAAACCAAAAACGGGCGCCTCCAGGCACCCGCTGTCGCTCTTACATCTCTTGCTTATCCGAATCCCAAACTGCTGCAACCACCTCCATCCTAGCACATATCAAACCCCAAGGTCAACTGCTCCGCATCCTCACCCCGGAACAGCAGCGTACGCTCAACGTAAAAGCCCGACCTCGCCCTCATAGCATCATCATCTAAATCAGCCAAACTCAGAGCCTTGGAGGGAAAGAAACTCAGGCTCACCCGGCGATAGTGCGCGTAACGGCTATTGGGATTGCGCGCCTGGCGTTCATCAGTCAGCCGCTCAGCTAACGGCAGCAGCTTCTCCGCGATCTCACAACACCCAGACTTAGTGTTGCGATGGTCCAGGCACTGTGTGAATCCGCCCAGTAAAACGTCACATAGCTGCAGCAGGTGGCTTTCTCTAGGATACATCGCTTCCTTCCGATGATCGGACGATATGAAGACAATCTCTCGATCATTGAAAGATATGTTCCTTTCCTCCGATTCCACCCGCCAAATGCTGTGCCAGCCAAAGAGATCATCCTGCTGGAGCTCATTGGATCGATCGTGTCCGAGGAAACTAACAAGGACTCGCCCGCGTGGAAAGAAGTACTTGAGCGCCCACTTCACGGATGTACGAAAGAAGCGATTGTAAATGCTATTTCTCTGACTACGTCCCGTGCCGAACGCCAAGTTTTGCAGATTGTCACAGTTCAGACCTAGTAGATGAAAGTGGAATACCTTCTCTCCATCATAGAGAAAGCGGTCGCACCACAGGCCGGCAAGCCTTGTGTCTCCTCCATATTCACCATCAGACCGGTTTTTCAGTTTAGTGAAGTGCACCTCGCCATTGTACCCGCTTTGCTCACGGCACCCCTCGAGGATTCGCAACGCCCTCTCATGCCCTGACTCAGGAATCGCCAGCACACCGATATACATCCACTGCACGTCAGCCGCATTCCGGTACGGCTTGATCTCATCGGCGTACAGCCGCACCGATGTCTCCGTGGTCCTGATCCGCCGCCCGAACAGATCCCTCGATGAGAATGCGCTCACTCCTGCTTCACCCTTCTATGCTCAGCTTTTCCCCGGCTCCCAAGACCGTCCCTACAAGCCAACAGAGTCGCTGACTTCAATCCCAAGCATATGCCTGATCTCGTCCAATTCCTTTGGGAACTCCATCTCAAGCACCAGCACCGCACGACAGCCTGGTACCATATTCAGCTCCCGCTGGCGAGCCCGAATTAGGGCTTCATACTTCACACATTGGTACAGACCGCGATACACGTCTGCCGAGTCTGAAATGCCGGACTTAACCTCTGCCACCACCCACTTCGTGTGTCTGTATCCCTGAGATCACCATCCCTTTATCTGCCCAAAGCCTCTTGCCATCGTTTCTCTATCTCCTCATCTCCAAGATCCGCATCAAGCATCCATCCAAGGTAAGTTGCGCAGTCCTCGCAGAACGACCTACTGTCGTCGCTCCGGATCTCCAGCGGCCGCGCCCATATCTGTGGGTGCTCCACGTCAGTTGGCGCAAATACAAGAATGGCATCGTGCTTTAGCGCATTGAGATTGAGGATATGAACAGAAGCCGGATTCTCTGAGTGAACCACGTACCGGTTCACCAAGACAAAACCACCATGCTTGAGAGCCTTTGTCAGTGCTGCCCAGCCCTTGGGATCCCAGTGATGAAACGTGAAGATCATTCGCCCGCTCTCACGTCTTAGGACGCGATTGCACTCTTCGAAGATCGCGCCAAGCACTCGGGTGTACTGACCGCTTCTATTGCTCTGCGGATCCACAGCTGATTTCTCGATATCATAGTCCCAATCTGCTGCATTGGGCAGCATCCTTTGCAGCCACACTCGGAAATATGCAGCCAGGTCGCTATACTGAACGCTGTCGAAGTAGGGCGGGTCGGTCACAACGTGATCCACGCTCCCATCCGGCAAATCTAGCCTCCTCGAAGAACCCTGCAGCAGGAGGAACTTGTGGTCACCCGACGCAAGCTCCCTCGCGTCCCCTACCTCTACTCCAGCATCGACCTCGCCTCGTATAGTTATCTTCTTCGCCCGCCCATTGACAACACGCCGTTCTACTGGATTCAGCGCCCAGGTACGGGCCTTGGAAATTCGCTGTCCAAACAAGTGCCGAAGCGTACCCGACGCAGCCTGTGGGATAACAGGGTTGTTTTCCAGCGCTGTGTACGGAAGGGTGTAGGCATGATAGGAGAATGCATGCCTTACCGCCCCGGGTCGTCGCTTTCCGGCTCCCTTGTATCCGCACAACATAGAGTTGAATTCAAGTGATGTGGAGATTAGCAGGGCCAAGTTTAGCTGCACCAGCGGTTCGTAGTGCTCAAGCCGAGCTATAGCGGCTGCAAGGTACATCAATTGTCGACTCGAAAACAGCTCCAGGTAGCTCGAGATACCATGATTAGTCAGATCACGAGACTTTGGCCCTGGCTCAACCGCAAAGTCCTCGGAATTGCCAAAATCCAGGGATCCTCGAATTCTGTTGGCATCCCGAATCTGCCCCCAATCGGCAGCGTTCGGCTCACTGAAGAATAGCCCATGCTCAGAACACTCTCCTACCACAGCTATGAGGGCATATCTCTCGTAGAAGGGAAGATCCAATCGCTCCCGGTACTGGCTGCCGCACCACTCGCAGACCTTCACACCTTTCCTTACAATTGGAGGCTGTGGCTCCGAATTCCTGCAATGGCACTCCCCTTCGTCGACGATGCTATGGCACCTGCTACAGATCCGAATAGTCGAGCCATCCGCGTTATGCCGAAGAACATTTGAATCCACAATCCACGCTTCACCGCAGTCGCATTCCTGCCTTGAAGCGTAGAGGTAGAACTTCGCGTCTACCTCCGCGCCGCACTTTCGGCATACCGTCTTGAAGAACTTCCCAACGTCCGACTGAATACCCGCATAGAATGACCCGAACGCGTGTTTCAGCGTGGGCAAAGGAAGCTGAGACAGCGACGCACGTGCTTGCAGAATCGGTATAGGGTCGATATCCGCTCCAACTACGTTCGCGCCCAATCTGATGGCCTCGTGCAGGGTCGTCCCTCCCCCCATCATCGGATCAAGAACCACCAAACCCTTCAGCCCCTCCGGTTCGTAGTAGTCTATGCCTTCCTGCGAACTCTGTAGGTGCTTGAGTATCGCGCGAAACGTACTGCCACAACGTCGCGCCCACCACTTGTGCAGGTAAGTGTTGGGTCGATAGAGATGCTTGTTATAGGACTCCAAGCGTGCTAGTGCGTCTGCAAACTCAACATCAAACTCCTCGTCGATCAGCGGGACTGTATCCTTACTGACGACGACCTCGTGTCTATCAAGTGGCAGAAGAAGCTGTCGTCTAACCACTACTCTTCTCCATGTTGCAGGCCCAACTCCAATCGCATCTCCTTGGCGCTCACCTTTTCGCTTAGCCGCTCCAGGAAAAAGGATTTCTGCGGAATTGGTGTCGATTCCTGGAATGCCCGAAACAACTCATCGGCACTTGCGGAGGTCTTGCGAGCGAGCTTGAGCAGATAGTCTTCACCAGACTTTTCGTGTTCATAAAGGAGGAAACCGGTCGAATCCGCCGCGTCATACTCCAACCCATAGAGCCCGTAGCCATCTGCCAGGCGCCTGTAGGACGTCGGTTGAGCTACCCAGAATATCTTGTGCCCCCACTTCTCCATCACGAGACCCTTCTGAAGGATCTGCGTGAAACATCGCTTCCACACGTTCTTCCAGTTCATTCCGAAGTTCCATCGCTCTGTCAGCGTATTATGCCCGCTCTGGTACGCCCTAAAAGCGTCGACTAAACCACCTGTGTTCGTGGTATCCACTGTTTGGAACTCCACAATGACAAAATCCACAATCTCGGCGCTAAGTGGACGATGTTTCACAATCACGTAATCAAACGTATAGGTGACTGAGTTCCCACTCTCAGCCTCTGCCCTGGTGCCAATCTCCGAGAACAACAGTAGATTGTCGAAGCTTCCGAAGTAGAGATCTGCTACGTCTTCGAAAATCCGTTGCTTGTCCAGGAATCGAGTAGGGCATGTCGCCGTGATCTCATTTTGGTACCACACAGAGCAGATCCCAAAGGGTACATCAAGGCTACGGCTCTGTTTCCAGCACCTTTCTCCCAGATATGGGCATCGATATTCCTCCCGATCAGACTGGGCCTCCGCTGACTTGTTCTCAACAGCGTGCCCGAATATCTCCGCTGGACCATTAGGTACTTCCGTCATAGACAATAAACTCCGTGGATATGCGCCCCATGTCGCTCATCTATCTCACTCATCGCGAGGACTTTCCCCCTCTTATCGTGCCAGAGCGCACACGTTCCAACAGCACCCTCGGCTGGCACTCTGGTCCACGGTCCCATTACCCAAAACCAATTATAGAACGGTTGCCCTACCCCGACAACCAAATCGGTCTACTCACCATCACACCGTTTCCAAGAACCCCAGTCTACGCTGAGTCTCCATTCTCCCTTACTCCATCCGTCAACGACCGTTCCTTTTCGCTCTACCTCCCTTGCCATCCCCAGCGCCCTCCTCAGTGCCCTCACCCGTTTCAGTGTCTCAGTGATTCCGCCTCCGTCCCCCCACCGCATCGCCCGCAAATGTGCGCGACCTGCGCAGCGCGCCTCTCCCGTCCCCGCCATCAATCTCATCTGCCTATTCGTCCATTCGCGACTTGTCGATTCGTCGATTCGTCGATTTGCGATTTGTCGATTTGCCCATTTGCTCATTTGCAGATTTCCCCCACCTGCCCCCTTGAATGCCCCAAAATCCTGCCCTAAGATGACAATAAACCACACATCCACACTTGGACGTCCCGATGACATACCCCATGCGCGGACTCGACTACATATTACTCACCCCCGAACACCTGCGCCCCCACCGAGCCCATTTCACCTTCTATGCCCTTTCATACGTCTTCTCCATGGCAGCCCTCATGCGCCTCTGCGCCATATTCAGGTACGCCAGCTACCGAGAACCCGAACACCCCGACGACCAACGCCGCCTCATCGAAATTGCCTGCGAGATCACTGACCGAGTCTGCGACCGCCACCAACCGCCCCTCTACGTCCCAGCTGAAGAGTACGCCGGCGAGCCCGGCCTTTGCATCTCCGCCTACGACCTGTACCACAATCCCGACACTCAAACACTCGACGCACTCGCCGACATACTGTTCGACGCCGGCTACCATGTCCTCGCAGTAGTCGTCCTATTCGAAGAACCCCAAGTCCTAGAACTCGCCGCCTCGCGCCTTCGCTGACGCATAGCGAGGGCCCCAAGCCGTTCCTCCCATAGCCCCTACGACTACGACTCACACCCTCCTCTTATCTCCCTAGAACAACGCGCCTCGCACAGCAACGACCGCTTGACTTGACGTTCATCCCCCCTTGCAGCCCGGGCAGCCTGACGCCAGGGAGAGTAGACGACCGGCGTCAGGCTGCCCTTGTATAGAACAATCGCCATAGCCCTACAACCCTTTTTCGCCGCTTTGGTCTTTGATGAACTTCTCCCCAGATGGTACAATTTCCACAACGTACCGTTCCTGATGTCGCCAGCCTGCCTTGCAATAAGGAGACCAATCATGTCCACCCCAGAACTCCGTCTCATCTCGTGGAACATCGCCGGCAAAGTCGCCGACAACGAACAGCAGATGGAGGCCCTAAACGCTCCCCGGATTTCGTCGCCCTCCAGGAGGTCCGGCTCAATGCCCTGGCAAACGTCCTTCCCCGGCTGGACGCCATGGGCCTGTCCCATGCCATCGAGACCGTGCACCAAGCTTCCGATCTGGGTCGCACCTACGGTGAAGTCATCGCCAGCCGATGGCCACTGCGTCAGATCCCCGCCACCGATGACAGAACCCCTTACCCGGAACGCGTCCTCGCCGCCCTCCTCGACACCCCTTGCTGCGAGCTCGAACTCCTAACCGCCCACATCGTCCCAGGGTCCCGCCAGGGCATCAAAGAGATCGAGATGTTCGAGGGCATCTATCGCCGCCTCGCTCACCACGCCAACACCCCGCGCATCCTATGCGGCGACTTCAATGCGCCCCAGGCCGAAACCCGAGAGGGACGTATCATTGCATGGGGCGAGAAAACCAAATCCAACGGTGAGATCGTCATCACTCGAGATGAGGGCAGATGGGACGCCGCCGAGCGCAGCATCCTGCAGGGTCTCGCCGCCTTCGACATGCCCGACGTCTTTCGTAAGCTCAACGGCTATGAGGTCGAAGCCTATAGCTGGTTCAGCACAAGAAAGACTCAGCCCACGCATCGGCGCTTCGACCACATCTTTGCATCAGAAGCCCTTAACCCCATCGTCTGTCGCTACCTCACCGACCTCGCCGAGGCCGGCCTCAGCGACCATGCCCCCATCGAGGCCATCTTCCGTCCCTAGCCACCAGCTCGCCATCCGCCTCCTCACCTCCGGTCTCCCTCCGCATCCCCGCTCCCACTTCTCTCTAGCCACGCACCGCCCTCTCAGTGCCCTCATCCCCGTCAGTGCCTCAGTGATTCCAAACCCCGCCCGCCTCCCCCAACCCCTTCAGTTTGCCATTCCCCGATTCGCCCATTCCCTGCAAACAAAAAAGGCCGCGCCTAAGCGCGGCCTTCGCAGCTCCTCGGGCTGGACTCGAACCAGCAACCAACCGGTTAACAGCCGGTCGCTCTGCCAATTGAGCTACCGAGGATCGCTCAACACACTCAGTATTCTACCCTAAACCTCCCGACTGTCAAGAGAAATCGAGCCTTCGGAGTGTACGTCAGGCTTCCGCAAAATCTTCGCGCGGCCGGTCGAGCTCGTCACAGACGAAAACGCGAGGGGCGTCGTCACGGTGCCCCTCGCGTCGGATTTGATGTCAGGATCGTCGAAAGATTAACTGGGTTGAACGGTGATCTTGCGCGTCTCCGGTTTTGCTTTGGGCAACTCCAGCCGCAGCACGCCGTCCTTCAGCGTCGCCTGGATGTTGTCCTCGTCGATCTCGCTCGGGATTGTGAACCGGCGGACGTAGTCGCCCACCCCGTACTCGGCGTAAGCCAGCGTGTAGTTCTCAAAGCTGGTCTCCTCGACGTAGCCGTTAAGCGTCAACACGCCCTGTTCCAAGGTGATGTCGACCGTGTTCTCGTCGACGCCGGGCATATCGGCGAGGATCACCATGGCCTCGTCGGTCTCGTAGATATCGGCGCGCGGGACGTAGGCGCGGCGCTCACGCGTGCGCTCGGCACCGCTCTCCTCGATTTCTTGTTTTTCGGTCTCTTGTACTTGAATGCTCTTGGTTTCTTCAGCCATCTGTGTGCCTCCCATTCGTCATGCAATGGTATCTGTCTGAACCGGTTGACTAGCTAGCCTTGATCTGAATCCTCTTGGGCTTGTCGGCCTCGGATCGCGGTAGGCTCAAGTGGAGCACGCCTCTCTCATAGCCAGCCTCCACCTCACCCGCTTCGACCTCAAACGGGAGTTGGAACGTGCGCTGGAACTGACCGTACCTGCGCTCCTGCCGGTGGTAGGTATCACCTTCCTCAAGTTCCTCGGGGGCTCGGCTACCGCGGATCGTGAGCGTGTTCCCCTGAACCGAGATGTCGAGATCCTCCGCATTGACGCCAGGTAGCTCCGCGGTGACGATAGCCCCGTCGGCGTTAACCCAGACGTTCATCGCTGGATAGCTTCCGGCGACGCTCAACCTCGGGCTGCGCCCCATCCGTTCGAAGAGCTCATTCATCTCGCGCTGCAGCCGATCCAATTCACGAAACGATGACCCTACGCCAAATGGACTACGTAACATAGCATGGCCTCCTTTTTATACGTCGGTTGACTAGCTCGTCGCTCTGTGTAGGGCCCTGTCCAGCGGGCCCGTCTCTCGAGCACGAGCTCTATTTTCACTCTGTTATCAGTGTAACCGACGCGGATTAGAGAAAGATAAATCGAGTATAAGAAACCCATAATAAGTTCATTAGAGAGGGATTAGCTCGGTCAACTCTAATCCCGTTCTAATCATCGCGGCCTATGATTAATAGGAAGCATAATGAGATTAACCGGGAGGTAATGATGGCCGAAAATCAAACCAATGATACCCCACAAAGATCATCCGACAGGACGGAGGCTCTCGAGTTCAAGGCTGAGGTCCAGCAGCTACTCAACATTCTCTCACACTCGCTTTACAAAGAGCGTGAGATCTTCCTGCGGGAGCTGATCTCCAATGCCTCGGATGCCCTGCACAGAATCCAGTTCGTGATGCTGACCGATCAAGATGTGGTGGACCCTGACGCAGAACTCGCCATCCACATCGACTTCGATAAGGAGGCCAAGACGCTCACGGTCTCCGACACCGGTATCGGGATGACGCGTGAGGAGATGGTTGAGAACCTGGGCACGATCGCCCACTCCGGCGCGATGGCCTTCCTCAAGAACCTGCAGGAAGGACAGCAGGTGGAGGACATTATCGGGCAGTTCGGCGTGGGTTTCTACGCCGTCTTCATGGTGGCTGAAGAGGTGCGCGTCACCTCGCGCTCCTACCTGCCGGACGCGGAGGCCTGGACCTGGGTGTCGACCGGCGACAGCACTTACCGGTTGTCCCCCTCTGAGAGGACGGAGCGGGGAACGACGGTCGAGGTTCAGCTCAAGGACGATGCCGAGGAGTTCGCGTCAGCCTGGCGGCTGGAGCAGACCGTGAAGCGGCACTCCAACTACGTCTCCTTCCCGATCTACGTCGAGGACGAGGTCGTCAACGAGCAGACGGCCATCTGGCGTCGCCCGACCAGCGAGGTCGATGAGGAGGCCTACACGGATTTCTACCATCAGCTCACGATGGATTTCGAGGATCCGCTCCTCCACCTGCACATTGTGTCCGACGTGCCGGTCGAGATCCGGAGCGTGCTCTACATCCCGAGCGAGCGGGACGCCGGCATTCTGCGGACGCGCGCCGATTACGGATTGCGACTCTACTCTCGTAAGATCCTGATCCAGGAACGTAACAAGGATCTCCTGCCGGAGTACTTGCGCTTTGTCGAGGGCGTGATCGACTCCGCCGACGTGCCGCTGAACGTCGCCCGGGAGACGGTGCAGAGCAGCCGTACAATGGGTCACATTCGCAGGGCGCTGCGCAGCCGGCTCATAAAGGAGCTGCAGTCGCTGGGGGAGGACGACCCGGAGCGCTACCAACGCTTCTGGGAGGCTTGGGGCCTCTTCGTGAAGGAAGGCGTGGCGACCGATTTCGCGGGTCGCGACGATCTGCTGCCGCTCCTGCGCTTCCAGACCTCCGAGTCTGACGGTGAGCTGATATCGCTGGCGACCTACGTCGAGCGGATGAAGGACGCTCAATCGGACATCTACTATGTCCTGGGGGACAGCCTGGAATCCGTCGCGCGCAGCCCGCACCTGGACTACTTCCGCGCCAATGACCTGGAGGTCCTCTACCTTGTGGATCCGATGGACCCCTTCATGGTTCAGAGCTTGCGGGAGTACGAGGGCAAGGCCCTGAAGAACGTGGACGATCCCGACCTTGACCTTCCGGAGGCCGAGGAAGAGGAGAGCGAGGCCGAGGAGATGGCGCAGGAGGTCTTCGGCAAGCTCCTGGCCCGGTTCAGAAAGGTGCTGGGGGAGCGCGTCACCGAGGTTCGGGAATCCAAGGTGCTGAAGGGCAGTCCGTGCCGGCTGGTCTCGGCGGAAAGCGGACCTCAGCGCGAGATGCAGCGGGTGCGCCGGCTTCTGGAGCAGGACTATGAGATCCCGCCGATGATCCTGGAGGTCAATCGGGGTCATCCCCTGATCAGGGACTTAGCGGAGCTCGTCGACAAACCGGCGGCGGATGCCTTCGTCGACATGACTCTGGAGCAGCTCTTTGAGAACCTGTTGCTCCTGGAGGGACTGCATCCGAATCCGGCGGAGATGGTGCCGCGCATCCAGTCGCTATTGGAGAAGGCGGCCTCGTCCGCAGGACAGTCCTGAGTCTGCTGTGGCGCGTGTCGATAAGGCCCGCGCCTTGAGCCTGGGCCCGCTCGGAAGGTGCTTACTGATCCTATCAAGTATGGCTCGACCTGCGTCCGCGCAGGCGGACGCCTGGCGCAACGCGCCTCCGCGAGCGACTTCAGTCGCGTAGTATTAGCGGTTGGCGCCTGAGGTGTGTTTTATCCTTTGGGATTGGGCCGATGCGTCCTTGACAAAGGTGAGACTCGCCTCTAAAATGTGGGTTACATTCGAGGGACGAGGATAGCTTATGCGAGAAGCACAGGCACCCTTCTTACAGATTTGTGATATCAAGACTGCGGGCGAGCGATATTGCCCGCAGTCTGTGTTTATCTGAATCCATCATGCTCTAACGCCGCTTACAGTCCAACCAGGATCGGCCGATCTTGGGGCTGACCCAAGGAGGTGAATCGGAATACGCTCCGCAGACGTTAGCATAAACTCGTGATGGTACCTATCATTCCCATGGGAGGATGAGACTATGTTTGACGAAAGGGCGCTGAAAGAGTTGGCTTCTATCGAGACCGAGGGATCGATTTTGAGTGTCTATCTGAACGTCGATCCGACGCAACGGACCGCCGAGGAGTATAAGCTTAAGTTGCGCGAGATGCTCAAACAGGTTGAGGGTGAGGCGGATTCTGAGGATATTGAAGCCATCAAGCGTTACCTTGAGTTCGACTACGACTGGTCGGGCAGGGGACTCGTGATCTTTAGTCGACAGGCCGAGGACGTCTGGTATGTCTATCCCTTGTCGGCTCCGGTGCGTTCGATGGCGACGGTAGCGCCGCGACCCTACATCTCTCCTTTAGTTGAACTCGACGGTCTCTACGGGCACTACGCGGTAGCCTTAGTCGATCGACAGAACGCGAAGTTCTTCGAATTCCGCATGGGTGAGCTGGTCGACCAAGAGGAGGTGGTGGGTGAGGATATTCATCGCACACGCAAGGGCCGGGGATCGTCCGTAGTTGGGATGCGGGGAGGCGCTCCGGCCTCGGGTCGGCACGAAGCCGAGCTTGTTCAGCGTAATCTCAAGGAGTTTGCGGCGGCGCTGTCTAAGTTCTCTGGGAAACGTGACGTCGACCGCATGCTGATTGGCGGGTCCGATACCACCGTGTCTCAGTTCCTGGATGCTCTTCCAATGGCGCTCGAGGACCAGGTGATCGGGACCTTCTCCGCGGATATGGAGGCTGGCGAGGTCGAAATCCTGGAGGAGCGGGAAGAGGAACGCCATCGGAAAGCGGCAGAGGCTGTCGTCACCTCAGCCGCAAAGGGCATGAACGGTGTGGTTGGCCTGGATCAGACGCTGAGCGTCGCTAACGAAGGGCGGGTTCAGGTGCTCGTCGTCGAGCGTGATTACCACGAGAACGGATACCGTTGCACAGGATGTGGCTATCTCACCACGCAGGAACTGGAGAAGTGTGTCTTCTGCGGCAGTGAATTCGAGGAGATACCGGATGCGGTGGATGCCGTCGTGGCACAAGTTGTGGACAAAGGTGGAACGGTCGAAGTCGTAGACGCGGGCACGATGGAGGAAGCCCGAATTGGCGCGCTGCTGCGATACTGACGAGGTCCCGGAAGAAGGGTTTGTTGCGCAGCTCGCACCTACCTCCCTTCCGCTCGTCGTGCTGGGTGTTGGGTGAGCTCCTATCCGGTCCTATCCCCCCAGGCTAGCCTGGGGGGATGTCATTTACCCATCGCTGATCAGTCAAAGGAGGCTGCGGATGTCCGGCTGGTCGAATCGGCCGACGGATTTGCGCGGGGATCGCCGTCGCTTTGAGCGAACCCTCGTGATCCTGGTCGTCGTGACCTTTCTGGTCGTCGGCGGCCTCGTCATCGCCTTAGTCTACGGATGGCAGGCGCTGTTGACCGGCTTGATCTGTCTGCTTCCCGGTGTCGTTGCTTTTGTGTTGCTCTGGATCCTATTGCGGATCTTGGAGCGCATATCCGATCGTTGGTAGCGTTTAGACCCAACCCCGCAGCAACATGGCCCGCTCAACCCGGGCGATGGCGACCCAGTAGGCTGCGTCGCGCATATAGAGACCTCGCTCCCGGGATGTCTCCAGCACCGCGTTGAAGGCATTGGTCATCTTCTGGTCGAGCTTTGAGAGGACTTCCGCTTCCTCCCAGTAGTAATTCATGTCGCTCTGGACTTGCTCGAAGTACGAGCATGTCACCCCCCCGGCGTTGCACAGGAAGTCAGGGATGACGAAAATCCCACGATCGCGAAGGATGTGGTCCGCCTCCATCGTCGTCGGACCGTTGGCGCCCTCCGCCAGAATCTTGACGTGAGAGCTGATGCGGTCGGCGTTATCGCCCGTGATGACGCCCTCGATCGCGGCGGGGATCAGGACGTCGACGTCTTTCTCCATCCAAGCGTCACCGTCCTCGACGACGTAAGCGGCCTTCTGCGCCTGCTCCTTGTCAATGGTGCCGTACTGGTCGGTGATGCTTTGGAGGAACCGGGGATCGATGCCGTCTTCTTTGGTGTAGGTGTAAGCTTTCTTGTCGTCCCGATCCCAACACGAGACGCTGATGACCCTCCCGCCAAGCAGCTCGATAAAGGTGAGGGCCGCGTGCTGCGCGACGTTCCCAAACCCCTGAATCGATGCCGTTGTGCCGGGAGCTGAGATACCGAGATGCCGCATCGCCTCGCGAATGGTGACGACGACCCCAAAGCCGGTCGCCGCCGTCCGTCCTTCGGACCCCCCGCCGCCGACGGGCTTGCCGGTGATGACGCCGGGCACGTATTCACCGCGCAGTTTGGAATACTCGTCCATCATCCAACCCATCATCTGCGACGTCGTGCCGACGTCCGGCGCCGGCACGTCGTTGCGCGGCCCCAGGTTTTTCCATATGGCGTCGATCCACTCACGACAGAGGCGTTCCTTTTCACCGATGGAGAGCGTGGCGGGATCTACCACCACGCCGCCCTTCCCCCCTCCCAGAGGTATATCGGCCACGGCGCATTTCCACGTCATCCATGTGGCCAGCGCTCGCACGGTGTCCAGCGTCTCGTCGGCCGCGAAACGAATGCCCCCCTTCGCAGGGCCCCGGGCATCGTTGTGTTGCACTCGAAATCCGAAATACACTTTGATGGAGCCGTCGTCCATCCGCACAGGAAGCTGGAAACGGAACTCACGCAGGGGCCAGCGCAGCATGCTTCGCACCGCCTCGTCCAAGTTCATCTGCTCGGCGACTTGGTCGAACTGGGCCTGCGCCAGCTTAAAGGGATTCATATCTTTGGTCATTCTTGGTAGTCTCCTTGGATTCGCGCGCAGTCCCGTCCCATCCCACAGGGCCTATCTCTGCCCTGGGCCAAGCGAGTCCCACACGCGCTATGTGATAGACTGCTGAATCCCCCTTCTTTGGCCTGTCTCTGTCTTCCCCCCGCTTGCGGTCTGTGATGGCTGCGTTTGTGCAAGCTATGAGATCGGTCTGCCCCCCTCAGGCAGATGGTTTTCACCGAGCTCCTGTGACTAGATGTCGCGATGCCGCTGAACGAAGCGCGCTATATGCTCCAAAGCTCTCTCGATCTGCTCGTAGGCTGTGGCGTACGACATTCTCACGAAGCCCATGCCGGAGGGGCCGAAGGCCCGGCCCGGCACCACCGCCACGTGTTCCTCTTGGAGCAGATTCTCGGCGAATTCGTCGTCATCCATGCCCGTTTTCTGGACACAGGGAAAGGCGTAGAAGGCGCCGTGCGGCTCGGTACACGCGAGGCCCAGGTCGTTGAGACCGTTCACGATGAGACGGCGACGACGGTCATACTCCTCGTGCATGGCCTGCACGAAGGGTTCCCCGACCTCCAGCGCCTTCAAAGCCGCCCACTGGGACACCGTGGGGGCGGACATGATAAGGTACTGGTGTAGCTTGCGTATCTCCCAGACCAGATCCGCGGGCCCGCTGAGGTAGCCGACCCGCCATCCCGTCATCGCGTAGGCTTTGGAGAACCCTTGCAGCACGACGGTGCGTTTGCGCATGCCGGGGAGGCCGGCAAAGCAGACGTGTTCGGTGCCGTACACCAACCGATCGTAGATCTCATCGGAGATCACGGCGAGATTGTGCGTCTCCGCGACCTGAGCGATCCGGGTAAGGCGCTCGCGGTCGATGACCGCACCGGTGGGGTTGTTCGGCGAGGCGAGGAAGAGCGCCTTTGTGCGGCTGGTGACGGCAGCCTCTATGGCCTCGGCGGTGATTTGGAAGTTCGTCTCCGGCGACGTCGGCACCATCACCGGCGTGGCGTTCACCATCTTGGCGGTGGGTTCGTAGGCCACAAACCCGGGTTCCGGGATGATGATCTCATCGCCCGGATCAAGCAGGGCAGCCATCGCGACGTAGAGGGCTTCGGAGACCCCGACTGTGACCAGCACCTCCGTCTCCGGATCGTAGTTGACCCCGTACCGCTCCCCGATGTGCGCGCTAATGGCCTCCCGAAGCTCCAGGATGCCCGAGTTCGAGGTGTAGTGAGTCTCTCCGCGTTGGAGCGCCTCGATCCCGGCTTGTACGACGGGTTCGGGGGTGTCGAAGTCGGGCTCGCCTATGCCGAGGCTGATGACGTTTTTCATTGTCGCAGCGATATCAAAAAACCGCCGGATGCCGGAGGGGGGGATGCTCTGTGCTCTTTGCGACGCAAACGGGATGGATGTCATATTAACTCTCTTTTCTTGGCTTTTTGTGCTCGTTATTCTAGGGTAGAGTTGTCGCCGATGTTGAGTTGCTGGAACCGGCCCGTGATCTCAACCCAACGCCCGATGATCGATGCCTCGATGGTCTCCACCTCGATCTTCGCCGCTTCGTCAACGATCGCGTCTCTCAATATGCTGTCACGGATCTCGGCGTCCTTTTCGACTGAGACGTAGGGACCGATGACCGAGCGCTCGATGATCGCCTCTGGATGAACGAAGACCGGGGGTATGACGGCGACCCCAGGCCGCGGAGCCAGGTGGCTGTTGTCGTTCCCGTGCTCCAGCAGATAGCGGTGTGTCTCCAGCGTGGTCTCCGGCTTGCCGGTGTCCAGCCAGACGCCGACAGGCCGCGTTCGGAAGTTGGCCCCTTGCTGTATCATCAGCGTGACGGCATCTGCCAGATAGTATTCCCCCTTGGTCCTTATCCGGCGATCCATCAGCTCTTTGCAGGCGCTGGCGAGCCAGGCGCCGTCCTGGAAGTAGTAAAGGCCCATCAACACGGTCTTGTTGTCCTTGGTCTCGGGCTTTTCGATAAGGCGGGTGGCCCGACCTGTGTCGTCGACCTCGACCACGCCGAAGCGGCGCGGATCCTCGGTCTCTTTCGTGAAGATGACGCCATCCAGCCCCTCTTGGTCCAGATTCGCGAAATCCACATCGTCGAAGAGGGTGTCCACGAACATCATGAACAGCGGGCCTTCCAGGTGCTCGCGCGCCAACCAGAGAGCGTGGGCCTGGCCCAGCATCTCCTCCTGGAGGACGAACTGGGCCGGGATGTCGTAGGTGGCGTCCACGTACGACTTCACCTGGTCGCCCAGCCACCCGATGATGAAGACGTATTCGTCGAGGGGCTGATCGTGGAAGCGCTCCAGGATATGCCCCAACATAGGTCGTCCGGCCAGGGGCAACAGTGGTTTGGGGCGTCCCCACGTGTGCGGGCGCATGCGGGTACCTAGCCCTGCCATAGGGATGACGAGTTTCATGGGCAAGTTCTCCTTACGCTGAATGCCATTGGTCTATCAAGAGGGATTGCGCACGGGGCTTTGCTGACACCGCAGCCCAACCCCAACTACGCCCGTTCACACGGGTGGGCTGGACGCTATAGCGGGTGGTTATCCTTGCGCAAATGCCTCCTCAAATCGGGGCCGTGCCATCGCTTACCACATCGAAAAGCGAGCCTTCTCGACGATTATAGCACCCGACCCTCTTCGAGCAAACCCAAGCCGTGGAACTGAAAATACGGAAGGACAGGGCCCTGTCCTTCCGTATGCCTTCAGCTACATGGATCCGATCTCGTCATGCAAATGCCACACCTATCTCCCGCCCGTCGCTCCTCTCATATGGTATAGGGGGAACCGCGTCGCGCAAAGTGAAGGGCTTCGCCCTTTAGTGTGACAAAGTGACTTGGCCTGCCGTGATCCATTGCCGACGCAAACGCCGGATCGCCAAGGCCAACGCGCCCGCACGACTCGATCCGGCAAGCCATCGCCTGTAGGGCGATCGCATTTGGATATGGATGCTCGTAGCCCCCGTCTCGGGGGCGTTT
>JBNGDU010000158.1:12701-19054 GCA_049975025.1 Anaerolineae bacterium | reverse complement strand
TCGCCGCACGTGGAGGCCGTGGTGATGCAGTCCCTGGCCCTCGAGCGCCAGCACCGCTTCAGCAGCATCGAGGCGATGAAGCGGGCATTGGGTCAGGCGCCTGGCATATCAGTGCCAACTCGAGACTATCCGACGCCGATTCCACCGACGGAGGGAGCGTCGTCGGCGCCATACGTCTCCGGCACGAAGACCCATTGGTCACGAGAACTCGCCGTGGGCCTTGGGTTGGCGCTCGTCGCTACGCTCTCCCTTCAGGCCATCGCGTTCCTGGACATCACGCCGCCGGAACGGTTCGCCGGTCTGACGGTAGGTGCTTTGATCGTCGGCGGATTGGGGTGGTTCATCGGTGATGTCGTTCACCAAGCTCTCACTATGCCCAAGGCGACGAGCGCGGCTGCCGGTACGATGCCCATCAGCGGCGGACGCCCAACGCAACGCTTAGTCGCGGGCACGCGTAAGCTGATGCGCCGGATGTCACCAGCCCAGCAGATTGGACTGCTCGTACTTCTGGTGCTCCTCAGCGCAGGGGCTACCTGGATGCTCGGGCCGGCGGTTCGTGACATCCCTTGGCTCTGGGACAACCTCCCCTCGTGGGCCATCGCGGCTCCTTTGATCTTCGCTGCGTCGGGGCGCCGGCAGGGATTGGCCGGGACGGCGCACGTGCTGGTCTCGATCGTCGGTGGTCTTGTTTTGAAGGCCAGTGCCAATACAACAACGGTGGTGGGGGAGCTAGTTCTCGCGGCGCTTGTGGGCGGCGTGTTGATAGAAGGCGTGGTCTTGATCTTCAAGCGTGTGATGAGGCGTTGATCATGCGATGTCCGAACTGTGGTTATGAGAATCGGCCTGGTGCCCGCTTCTGCGGACGGTGTGGTCAACCTACCTCTGCCGGATCCCAACCGGAGGGCGGCGCGCAGCTTTGCCCACAGTGCGGGAGGGAGCTGCGTCGGGGAGCCCGCTTCTGCCCTCACTGTGGGCACCGTCTGGGTGGTGAACCGCGACCTTCCGGAGACGCCATCCCAGCCCAGCCGGCTTACACCCCGACACCGGTGCCGCAACCGAAGCCAGTTTACACGCAACCTCCCCATCAGCAGAGAGAGGGCATTTCCCGCTACGACGTGAACGCCCAAGCGCAGCAACGGCGACCCGCGTGGGCTCTGGGACTGATCGGCCTGGTGCTTTCCGGCTTTCTCGGTCTCTGTGCCGTGATCACGTTGGCGGTGGCGCCGGCCTTTTCCAAGGACATGCCGCCACTTTCTGAGGTGGACCCCAGCCAGCCTGATATCACGATTCTAGTGCAGGAAGCCTATATCAGTGACATGATCGGTGAGGCGCTCCCAGAGGATGTGGATGGTGAGGCCGTGCTGGACATTCGACCCGGCAATGAGCTCGTCACGACCGTCGATTTCACGCTCCTTATCGTGAGACTCACCGTCGTGGTCGACGCCGGCATCGCCGTTGAGGATGGTCAGGTGGCGGTCTGGGTCGAGAGCGTCAAAGCTGGAGAACACGACGTGCTTGGGCTGGTGGGTGTGGACCAGATCACGCTTGGGGAGAACATCACGGGCAAGATCCAGGACGGATTGGAGGAAGAGTTGGGCGAGGGCGCCCGATTGCTGACCATTGTCACAGATGAGACGCACGTCATTCTGACGGCGAGGTGGGAGTGAAGCTATGTCGATATCGCCACGAGGACCTGCGCTATGGTTGAGGAATCCCCTTGTGATGGTGGCAGCTGGGGTGTTGATGGGCCTATGTCTGGGTCTGATTCTGGGGACGGGTGTGCTCTTGATATTGGATGCCGATCCCGATCGACTCGCGCCGCCTTCCATCTCGGATTACGATATTCAGGCTATTGTGGAGGAGGACTACATCAATCGCATCATGGTTGAGAGCGCCAACGAGATGTCCGGTCCTGTTTCGCTGACCGCGGGTGAGATGGATATCAAGCCGGGCGCGGTAGCCGATTTTGACGTCGAACTCGAGATCGGCCCTTTGCACCCTGTCTTCGAGGGTACGGTGGGCTTTCGAGCGACGGACGACGGCAGCAGTATCGAGGTGCTGTTACTCGATGCTCAAGTCGGACGCCTGAGGCTCAATCGGTTGGTGCCTGACGGCGCGCTGGACAGCATCAATGAGGATATCAAGCGGCTCCTGGTCGACAAGATCGGTTCCAAGGGCCTGAGTGTTCTTTATGTGGAGAGCGACGACACCACCCTGCGCTTGGGTTTTGGTCGGACGCCATAGACCTGCTTGGTCAGGAATGTTCATATCAGTGGTACAATGGGAGTAGACACCTCACTCATGCAGCCCGGTTCTCTCCATCGAGAGTGAGATCCATCGTTCCTACGGAAAGGCGAGAGATGAGCACGATTCGTTGTCCCCAATGCGGAGCCTCCAATAGGCCCGGCGCTCACTTCTGTACCTCGTGTGGCGCGTCACTGCCGGTCCAATCTGCCGCTGGAGGAGGGCAGGCATGCCCTCAGTGCGGAACGCCGCTTCGACCGGGAGCCCGCTTCTGCCCGACGTGCGGCTATGCAACGGGAGGTGAAGCTGGTGCGCCCGCGGCTTCCCAGGCGGGCGGCGGCGAAAAACGCATGGTCGTCCGCTGGCCGGGCGGTCGCAAGGATGAGCACCCGTTGCTCAAGCCTGTCCTGCGGGTGGGGCGTGCGCTTGACAACGACATAGTTCTGGACTTCCCCACGGTGTCGGGGCATCATCTGCAGCTTGACGTCGCGCCGGGCGAGATTCAGGTGACGGATCTCCGCAGCACCAATGGCACGATGCTCAAAGGTCGTCGCATCCCGCCCGGAACGCCACATTTGTGGCGCCCTGGCGAGACCCTGCGTGTGGGTGATCTTCACGGCAACTCCATCAGCATGGTGCTTGAGGGTCGGGCCGCCCCGGCCCTGCGGACTTACCCGCTCGACATGCACAAGCTCGCGCACCTCAATCAGATCGTGATCGGTCGGGATCCTGCCAGCCAGATCACATTGGCCCATCCATCGGTGTCGCGACAACACGCCGAGATCTCGCGCCAGGATGGGGGACACGCGATCCGGGACCTGGGCAGCGTGAACGGCACCTTTGTCAACGGTCAACGCGTTGGGGGATGGATGCCGCTCCGAATGGGTGATGTCGTCCAGATCGGCCCCTACAAGATGGTCTATGATGGTCAGGCAGAGCGGCTCACCACCTCCGTCAGCCTGGGACACCGCTTGGATGCGATGGGGCTTGGGGTACAGGTCTCCAATGGGTACATGATCCTGCAGGATATCTCCGTGACCGTCCAGGGCAGCGAGTTCGCCGCGCTCGTTGGTGGCAGTGGTGCGGGCAAGAGCACGCTGTTGAAGGCGATGAACGGCTTTCATCCGGCGACCCACGGGCGGATGCTGATCGATGGTGAACCGCTTTATCCCAACTTGGACACATACCGCACGCTGATGGGCTATGTGCCGCAGGACGATATTATCCACAAGACGCTGCCGGTGCGTTCTGCGTTGTGGTACTCGGCAAAACTACGGTTGCCCGACGCTACCCGTGCGGAGATCGACCGTCGGATCGCGGATGTCTTGGATATGGTTGACATGAAAGCCCACGCCGAGAAGCCCGTCAGGGTGCTGAGTGGTGGTCAGCGCAAGCGGGTGAGCATCGCAGCGGAGTTGCTGCCCGAGCCTGAGCTTCTTTTCCTCGACGAGCCCACCTCCGGCCTCGATCCAGGCCTGGAGAAGAAGATGATGTATGACCTGAATCGCCTTGCCGATCAGGGACGTACAGTGGTGCTCGTGACCCACGCCACGGCGAACATCGAGCAGTGCAATCACGTCGCCTTCCTGGTGCGAGGCAACCTGGCCTATTACGGCCCTCCTCAAGAGGCGATATCCTTCTTTGGGACGAGGGACTTCGCCGACATCTATCTCAAGCTATCCGAGGATGTGGACCCAGCTAACACTCAGAATCTTCCCGCTGAACTTCAACCCTACACTCAGATGGTTCAAAGCCGGCTGGCTGGTAACGGCGGAGGAACTGTTTCAACTTACCCGGCCGGCCTCCTGTGGGCCGAGCATTACCGGCGTTCATCCATTTACAAACAGTTCGTTCAGGACCGTCAGACCAATCTGGGCGTGGCGCGACAACCTTCGCAGCCCGCTCTGCCGGCTAAGCCCAACCGTACCAGGGATTCCGCGCTGCGGCAGCTCTTCATCCTTGCTCGGCGTCAGTTTGACCTGATTCGCCACGATGTGCGGACGCTTTTCATCCTCTTGCTGATGATGCCGCTGATTGCTTTCCTGTTCATGATGGTCAGCGAGAAGACGGCCTTCTCCGGACAGTCCGGTGTCACCGAGGCGTCGCTCAAGGCGCAGTTGATGGAGGATCTTGGCATCGACAGCGAGGATGACCTCGAGAGCAGCCACGTAGATCAGAAGGCGGAGTACATTCCGCTCCAGGATGCATCGACGCTCGTGACGATGCTTGGTTTGGCGCTGACACAAGCGGGCACGTTTGGCGCTGCTTATGAGATTGTGAAGGAGCGATCGATCTTCCGGCGGGAGCACGCCGTGAACCTCAAGGTCGGGGCCTACGTCCTGTCCAAAGCCTTTGTGTTGGGTGCGTTCGCCGTCGTCCAGGTCTTCAGCGTCCTTGTCATTCTGAGTCTCAAACTTGATATGAGCTTCGATCCTATCTTCGATTTCTTCCCGAGCGGCGCTGTGGAGCTCTTCGTGACGCTTCTTATCGCGGTCGTGGCGAGCATCATGTTCGGCCTTTTCATATCGGCTGTCGTGCCTACGCAGGATGTAGTGCTTTACGTCATCCTAGTCCAGCTCTTCACGCAGATTATTCTTTCGGGGACGCTCTTCCCCCTGGAGAACAACCCGGCGTCGAAGCTGGTCGTCTCCTACTGGACGATGGACGCGATGGGGGCTACCGTGGATCTCAACCGGATGAATGAGGAAAGCCTGATCTGCAAAGTCTCTGAGCAGGAGATCCAGACGCCTCAGGGTGAGACCCGGGTAGAGCGAGGTATCGGTTGCGCTTCGGCCGCGGCTGATGAGCTGGAGCTCCCGTATGAACATACCGAGGGGCACTTGCTGGGGACCTGGGCGGCGCTGGGGGTTCAAGCGCTCGTCTGGGGCGTAGCGACGATGTTCGTACAGTCCAGGATAAAAGGCGATTAGGAGGAGGGCGTATGTCGGTGTCCAGGTGGTCGGGGGCTTGCTCGGGTCTGTTAGCGATGCTGGTTGCTATACTTACATTGGGCGTGGGCTGTGAGGCGTCGACGCCTGAAGAGGTTGTGCCGCCGACGTCGACGGTGACTGCCTCATTGGCGCCTACGGCAACGCCCTCATCTACGCCGTCGCCGACGCGGCCGCCGACGTCCACCTCCCATCCCACGTCCACACCTACGCCGACGCCGCGACCACGTCCTACGACGCCCTCTCCGGAACAATTGGCCACCCAGTATCCTGAGCTGGCGGCCGTCCTTGATAACCCTGAAGTGAGCGATGCCTACAAAGAGCTAGTCGTCGCCTATCAGGAGGGTGGGGAGCAGGGCGCCATCGCTCTGGCGCAACAGCGGGGCTTGCTCACGCCAGAGGGTGACGTGCGCGCTACGTTGCTGATGGATACGTCCGAGACCGCGGGCACGGTCACGCAACTTCAGTCGATGGGCATCAAAGTACTGGAGACTCAGGGGAATCAGATCCAGGTGGCGATCCCTCAGCAGTTGATGATGTCCGGTGCCACTCAACCCGGTCCCGCCCTCATCCAACTTGCGAATCTGGATCACGTGATCGGGGTGCAGCCTCCCTGGTGATCGCATGAGGTTGTTGGTGTGGGCGCCGAACTCGCATAGCAAAGGAGCGACATGGCCCTGACGCCAGGTACCATACTGCAGCGGAGGTGTCACGTTTCTTAACGTAAGCTTGTCTTTGATTTACAATGGTAAAGACTCAGCCACGCGCAACGCACCCAGTCGACGTTTCGTAGTGAGGCGTGATCGCGGAGAGGAGCTAGTTTCTCTGCATTGCCTCTCCGTAAGTGCGCTGGGCCTGAGTAGCAACCTGCAGTGAAGGAGTCCTGTTATGAAGTGTCCCAACTGTGGAACCGAAAATCGGGAAGAGGTCCGCTTCTGCCGTGCGTGTGGGCATCCATTGCCCCAGACGCCGGCGAGTGAGGCGACACCCCCTCCGGCGGCGGAAGCGTCATCTCAGACTGCTGCATCACAGCCCACATCTCAGACGTCGGGCATCATATGTCCGACATGTGGGGCCACGGCCAAGTTCGGGGCGCGGTTCTGTCCCCGATGTGGCAACGCCTTTCAGAGGACGCGAGACAGCGGCCTGGAGGGCGGGGCC
>JBNGDU010000158.1:317-12691 GCA_049975025.1 Anaerolineae bacterium | reverse complement strand
GGTCCCCGCCAGCGGAGGTAGCCGAACCTCCAGCGCAGGCTCCTTCATCGTCGTCGGGGACCGTACCTCAACTTGGGGCTCACACGCCACCGACTTCGGAGCAGGGGTTCGCACAACCCCCGCAAGTGGTACCGTCGTCATCCCAGTACCAGGATGGCGCGTATGAGGCCGCACCACCGATACAGCGACGTCCGTCCTTTCCGCGTTGGGTTCTGTGGGTGGCGGGCGGTGTGGCCCTGGTGGCCGTGGTCGTGATCGCGGTGGTCCTGCTATTGGGCGTTTTGGGCGATGAGCCGTCCTCCGCACCTGAGGCAAGCCCGGTGGCTGCGGTAACTGCTACCTCGACAACGGCGCCCGCTGGGGCCGGTTCGGAGCCAACCGCGGTACCCACTGACACGCCCGCGCCAACCGCTACGGCGACGGTCGCGCCAACGGATAGTCCGGCGCCCGAAAGCGGCATGGTCGGCGGTGAGTTATATCTTGAGATAGGACTCTCGCCCTCTGCGCCCCGTGTCGGGCGTCCGCTGCTCGTCACCGTCGCGTTGGTCAACGATGGAGAAGAAGCCGCGACCGCCGACGCATACGATCTCCCTCAGAACGGCGCGCCGTTCTTGACCTTCGAGCGCCAGCTCCCGGTGGACACCTTCTCCGGTATCCTCACCGGTGTTGAGGGGTTGCCCGCTGTCCTCGTGTTCACGGCCGACCAGGTTGGGGAAACGCAAATACAGGTCAGCGCCACCGTGACGTTCCCGGATGGCACTACGCAGGACATCGTATCCGACCCAACGACCGTCAGGGTCCGAGAGTGAGGTTGCTGTGAAAGGGAAGATACAGCGTAAGACACTCATAGGTATCTTGCTGGCAGGGGGTGTGCTGCTGGTAGGAATCGCCGCCGGGGTCTACTTCCTGATCTTTGATAAGCTGCGACCGATGGCGCAGGGTCCCAACATAGCAGCAACCCTGGCGGCGCTGGAAGACCAGGATTTGACGCCGCCATCGTCGATAGGTGAGCTGGCTGATGAGTATCCGGAACTGGCGCCGCTCCTCACCGATCCTGAACTGGGGTCGATCTACAAGGAGTTCCTGGTGGCCTATCAGGAAGGCGGCATCGAGGCCGCTACCGCGTTGGCCCAGGAGCGGGGACTGCTCACACCGGACGGTGAGAGTCTGAGAGTCACGCTAGTTCTGGACACTGAAGACCACCAGCCTCTGGTCGATCAACTGACCCCTTTGGGTGTCGAGGTCGTGAGCGCCTATCGGGACCGTGTGAACATCGCGGTGCCGGTCGTTCTCATTGAAGCCTCGTTGACCTCCGATCAGACGGCTACGGTCTTTGAGGAGCTCACCGAGCTGGAACACGTGATCGCCATACGTCTCCCCGACCAGCGCGTCCCGGACCAACAGTCTCAGGAGGGCGAGGGGATAGGCGCTATGGGAGCGGAAGCATGGCACGCCGCGGGTCTCACGGGCACGGGCCTGCGCGTGGGTGTGCTCGACCTCGGTTTTGCGGGTTACGAAGCGCTTTTGGGCGTGGAGTTGCCCGAGGCTGTGGAGATGGCGACCTTCGGATGGTACGATAGTTCCGAGGTGCACGGTACGGCGTGCGCAGAGATCGTCCACGAGGTGGCGCCCGGTGCGGAGTTGTTCTTCGCCTGGTATGACGGCAGCGACGCTGCTATGGGCGAGGCGGTCGACTGGCTGATAGACAAGAGCGTGGACATCATCTCTCACTCGGCCGGCGGCGTCGTCAGTCCGCGGGACGGCTCTGGATGGGATGCGCGGCTGGTTGATGAGTTGAGCGAGGCGGGTGTCCTGTGGATCAATTCCGCCGGGAACGAGGCTGAGGGGCATTATCGGGATGTTTTCTTTGACGAGGATGGCGACGGGTTCCACGAGTTCCAGCCGGGCGTCTCTTTGTTGCCCATTGAGACGGGGGGATTCCTGCGTGTTTTCTTGATATGGCAGGAGAGTTGGGACAACCCCACCCAGGACTACGAGCTGGTGCTCTTCAATGGCGATGGCGAGGTGATCGCGGCTGCCGAGGACGCCCAGAACGGTGAGTCCGGGCAACAGCCGGCAGAGGGCATCATTCTGGAGACTGAAGAGGACGTCGTCTATGCAGGTGTCTACGCTTACGATGTCGATCGTTCTGTTGTCTTCGATATCTTCGCCCAAGGGCCGGGAGCCGCGATTCACGGCGCCGTCCCGGAGTACAGTGTGTCTTCGCCAGCTGACGCTATGAGCGCGCTGACGGTCGGCGCCGTGGATTGGAACAGTGACGTGATCGCGTCCTATAGCTCGAATGGGCCGACCACGGACGAACGCCTCAAGCCCGAGGTGAGCGGCCCGACGGGGGTCTCGGGCGCGACGTACGGTCGCTACGGCTTTGACGGCACCTCGGCCTCCACACCTCATGTGGCCGGCGCCGCTGCCTTGATTTGGGAGGCCTACCCCGGATTTTCTCGGGAGGATGTGGTGGATTTTCTGCTCGCGGCGGTTGAGGACCTGGGGCCGGTCGGACCGGACACCGCCTACGGTTTTGGGCGTCTCATCTTGCCGCCGCCTCCAAACGCTGTCGCGGAAGCGCCACCTCCCTCGGCTACCTCGCCCCCTGACGAACCGACGCCAAGGCCGACGCCGCGACCGACGTCGACTCCTGTGACTTACGTGACGCCGGTGCCGACCGAGGAGATCGAGACGGATGAGGATGAAGGCGGGCTAGGGCTTCTGGTGGTTATGGGTCTCGTGGTAGGAGGTTTGGGGTTGGGCGGGACCGGGTTGTTGGTGATCGGCGGCGTATTGCTGCTTGGGAGACGCCGTGGCGGACACCAGGAGGTTGACCAGGACCATCGACCACCGGTGCCGGCGTCAGCCGTGCAGCCGGTGCAAGGCTCCAGGTCGACATACGAACGGAAGCCGGATCCCTCCTTGCCCCGCACCGAGCTCTGGTTGGGGTCGGACGTGCCCGAGGTCGATAGAGGGCGTCCGAAGGATCAACCACCGGTGCGGTCCCCGGGAGCTGGCCTCGTGCGGTGCCCGGTGTGCAACGCGCCCGCTCAATCCAACGATCGATTTTGCGCGTCATGTGGAGCTGAGATTCCGAGTCGGGCTCAATCTCGCTTCTGTCGACATTGTGGAGCGCCGCTCCGCGATGGTAGTCGTTTCTGCGGGAAATGCGGAAAACCGGTAGCCGGTTCCTCCTGACGTTAGGTAGCCTGCCAGCGAGGCTTTCCGCCCGGACCTACAGTTCAGGTTGCGGTCATAGCAGAATGATACTATAGTTTGAGTACCTGCTTGGTCACTATTCGCGTGCAACGCACTTGCAGAAGGATATCGTAGAGAAGCCGGCTAGCTGTTAGCAAGACTTCTGATCGTGAAGGTTGCCACAAAGTGCGTTGCGCCCAACCAGGTAGTTTGGAGTGGCTTTATGCACTCGATTGCGTACTCACTCTTCAGTGCTCCCACGTAGAGGTGGTATGGACTCACGACATACGCCGCACGCTCTGATGGCTGTTATTATCGTTTGGCTCATGGGCCTGGTGATGATGCTCCTTACCTCATGCGAGCAGCTCCTGCCTTTCGTCGGATCAGATAGCGACACATCTCCTCCGAGTACGCCGGGCACCGAGGCCGGCGCCCCAACGTCACCGACCGTCGAAGCTCCGGCAGAGGTGGGGAGCGATACGCTGGACCGCTTCACTGAAATGATGAGCGAAAGACCCTTGTCGGTCGCGCTTGGACTGTTGGTCGCTGTGGCCGTGGTGTTATTGGTCATCTTGATCAGGCAGGAGCGCCGCGCTACTTCGCAGACGTTGTCGACAGCACCTAGAGACACCGCTCGGTTGGAGCCGAGAGGCGAGAAGGCCCCAAGCCCGGTCCTGGTCTTGAACACCGGAGCCGGTGAGACAGTGCAGCCCCTGACTCGCCAGGGCCTGACCATCGGCCGAGCCGCGGACAATGATCTGGTTATCGATGCGTCGGTGGAGGGTAGCGAAACGGTGTCAGACCATCACGCACGCGTCTACTTCGATATGGGTCACTGGATCGTGCGGGATCTTGGTTCGCAGAATGGTATCTATGTAAATGATCAACGCACAGGGCATAACTTGCTCGAAGACGGCTGGCACCTCCGGGTCGGACGCGTCACTATGACTTTTCGTGAGGGGTCGGGGGAGGCGGGCTCATGAAGTGTCCGAAATGCGGTGCGGAGATTCGTGGAGATGCCAGCTTCTGTCAAATCTGTGGTGCATCTGCGGAGCAGGCAACGTCGGTGAGTGGTTCACAGCCACGCAAGACGAAGGAGCTCAACCCGAGGAATAACCCTATGCCCCGGCACAAGACAACGCCTTTGCAGGAATCGGCGATTCAGCACTCGGCGGCATTGGACGATACTCTACCTCTGCCTGCGCAATCTGAGGAATTCGCAGCGCTGCCAAAGGGCGCCCTGATCTCGGGGCATTACGCGGTGCGGGAGGTGCGTGCCGCCAGCGATGTCCATAACGTCTATTTGGTGGAAGACCTTTTGCCGGTTCGAGAGTGCCCCAATTGTCACGAGCTGGCGCTCGATGGGCAAGAGCGTTTCTGCGCGGGATGTGGGGCTGATCTTTCCGACGCGCCCTCCGTCCATAAGCGCTACCTTGTTCAGGAGCAGGACGGAACCCAGGCGTTTCAATCAGAGGAGCAATTGCTGAGCATGAAACTGGCGCACGCCGGCTTGATCCTGCCTGTGGAGGTCTTCACCGAGTCCCCCTATGCGGGCCCCCGCCGCTATCGGGTGGCGACGGAGCATTCGGCTCCTCTGGCGTCGACACTACCCCTGCCGCAAGCGCTGGGTGACGTTTTGGGATGGGGTATATCTCTGGCGCAAGCCATGGTCTATTTACACCAACATCAGGTCACCATCCAGACCCCCACGCTAGATCATATTGCCGTGGACGGAGACAGGGCTGCGTGGACGCGGCTGGATGAGGCCTGTGTGATTCCGCCGGAGCGCAGGAGGCGAGACAATCAGGAATTCACGCGGGATATCCGGGGGTTGGCGACATCTCTCCAGATGCTCGCGATCGGAGATCAACACGGCGGTCATAGCGCCGAATGGCCGGAGGGGCTCCAACCTCTGATGAGACGGGCCCTACAGCATCCTGAGGAGCTGACCGCCGCGACGTTTGCCGATGAGCTGGAGACCTTTGTCCAGACTGCGTTTGAATTGGATAGCGTCACCCTTGCCGTTGGCCGTCGAACCGCCACGGGCAGGGTGCGTTCGCTGAACGAGGACAGCCTTATCACGCTCGACATCGGCGCGGTCTACCGGTCTTGTAGCACCCCCGCCGGCCTTTTTGTGGTGGCCGACGGGATGGGAGGGCACGAAGCGGGTGACGTCGCCAGCGAGCTCACCGCCAGGACTGTTGCCGAGCTGGCCACTAAGGAGATCTTGGGGCCGGTGTCCTCAGGGCAGCCGTTGCCGGAGCCTAAGGCCTGGTTGGAGAGGGCCGCGCAGATCGCTAATCGTGTTGTCTATCAACAACGACGGGCGGCAGGCAATGATATGGGGACCACGCTGGTGATGGCGCTGATGGACGGCGTCAAGGCTACCATCGCCAATGTGGGCGACAGCCGCTGCTACCGACTGCACAAGGATGGTATCACCCAGATCACCACCGACCATTCATTGGTGGAACGGTTGGTAGCCACGGGCCAGATCACACGCGAGGAAGCCGCGATTCACCCTCAGCGCAACGTCATCTATCGCGTGATGGGTGATAAGCCCAATCTGTCGGTTGATATCTATGAGGAGGTCGTCCGTCCGGGCGAAGCGTTGCTGCTCTGCTCCGATGGACTCAGCGGCATGGTCCACGATAGGGATATCTGGCGGATCTGGCACACGTCGGCCTCTCCTCAAGAGGCCTGTGATCGAATGGTGGAGGCGGCTAACCAAGCTGGGGGCGAGGACAACATCACCGTCGTTATCGTTCAGGTGGAGACCTAGGCAATGGCTCGACCTCGGTTCTGTGGGTGCGGTCGAGTTGGAGGAGAGCTTGGCTTCAGAACGTTTATGTGGAAGATGGCTGGATGAGTCGTAGACGCAACCCAACCGCGGTGGGGAGGTATTGAGATGAGGATTTCTCTTCGTTTGTTGATCATGTTCTGTCTTATCTTCGTTCTCGTGATATCGTCGACGCCGGCAGTAGCGCAGGATATGCAACCACCGGTGGTGGACATCCTTGGTAGGCCGGATACTCGGTCCGATCCTCCTAATGCGCACGCGTATGTATCGGTTGTTGATCCGGCGACCGCACGCTTGGTGGAGGGATTGGGCGATGCCAATTTCTCCGTTCAAGTCAGTGAGGAAGATGTATCGGCAACGACCGCTTCGGAGCCGCGGGGTCTGGCGGTGGCGATCGTTATCGACCGCGGCGGCATTGCGCAACGCGGTGACCCGCGGATCGGCAGCGCGGTGGATCTGACAGGCAGCTTGCTTGAGATGCTCAGCGTGGATGGCAGCCCCACAGCCGACATGGTGGCGCTGATCGGCGTCCGCGGTGAAGAAGGGGGTGGCCTGACGCCGCTGGTGAACTTCACCGACTTCGATCCCAACCTGATTGTGAATGAGTTCGATGCCTTGCGCACAGAGATCGTTGCCGAGACCACACCGCTCTACGAAGGGCTTGACAGGGCGATTGCGTGGATCAGGGAGAACCCTGATCCCAGCACAGCGGAGAAGGTGGCACGTCGTCGGTCTGTGATTGTCGTCTTCTCGGATGGGATCGACAGGAACTTCAGCAATGAGGCCTACGAGACGCAGATCGTCAGCGACGCTCGGGAGAACGACATTCTCATCTATGCGATACGGATGCAGCGTGGCGGTGTGCCGACTACCGCGGACAACTTGGAGGCGATGGCGGTGCAGACCGGTGGTGGGTACATGACCCACACGCCGGAGACGCAGGAGGCCGTCCTCGAGATGTTCCAGAATGTCGTCACACAGCGTCAGGCCTACCGGGTGACCTTCCCGCTGATCCGGCCCCAGGGAGACTACCAGGTGCGGATTCGGGTGCTCGACGTGCTGGGCGGCGTGGCCTCGGCATCCACATCAGCGTCCTCACGGCTGCAGCCCGCCAGAATAGCGCTGATGCCACCGGCTCAGACTTCCGTTACAGTGCCCTATTCTGAGACTCTGGACAGCTTTCTGTCAACGACGGTTGACTTGAGCGTGGAGTTGACGGCGCCGGATGGGGTCGCCCGGGAGCCGGCGGAGGTTTCCTACTATGCAAATCAGGCGCGCATTGGAACCTCCAGCTCGCCACCCAGTTACCCCTTCCAGTGGGATGTGACGGACCTGGAGTCGGCCGGCGACGAGCCGATTACAAAGACCTTCACGTTGATGGCGCGTACGACCGACCCTTATCTGGAGACGACCATAGAGTCCGCGCCCGTCGATATTGAGATCGTCTGGGAGGAAGAGGAACTCTCAACCATCGAGACCGTCGAGGAGGTGGTCACGGAGACGTGGTACGAGAGTTGGTGGGTCCTGGTGCTCTTCGGTCTGTTGGCTATTGGACTGATCATCCTGCTCGTGATGCTGATCAAGACGCGCGGACAGGTCGCGCAGCGGGCGGTGAAGAGCGCGACAGGGGTGCTCAAGGGGGTGACACAACGGCTGGGCGCCGGTGGTTCAGCCCCCGCGAAAGGCAAGCTGGTAGTGACCCAAGGCCCCAATGCCGGGCGTGAGTTCCGCCTCTCGGCTAACATCGTGAAAGTGGGGCGCGATCCACAGTTCAGTGACTTCGCGCTACACGACCAGTTTGTCTCGAATCCCCACTTCTCGGTTATCGAGGAACAGAACCAGTTCTTCATCCAGGACGAGGGAAGCACCAACGGGACGCGTCTCAACGGCGCGCCTCTGAACCCACACCAGCGTGTGCCGCTGGCCCCCGACGCGATTGTCGAGCTGGGCCAGACCCGGATACAGTTCAAGCGGTTGGGCGGTCCTACGCGCCAACTGGGGATGCGCTCAGGAGAGGGCTCTCGTGGGCGAGGCGCCGAGCCCACCCCGTATGCGTCACCGGCCTCGCCGCAACAGTCCGGTGGTGGCGATGATGACAGAGGACAAGAGCCGACTCAGGTCTGGCGTCCTAACGATAGGTAATGAGCACGACTCGCTTTGCTTGACCGGTAACTAAGATGAGTGATCTGTCGGTGAATCTAATACAGCCGGGTGAGGTCGTCGGACCTTATCGGGTTGTGCGGGGCTTCCGAAGCCACGGAGGTATGGCACAGGTGTGTGAGGTCGAGGTGCGGAAGAAGTACCGCAGCCCGGACATACCGGAGCGCCTGGCCCTCAAAGTCGCTGATGAGCAACATCAGGCGGCGTTGGTTGCCGAGGCCGACTACCTACGCCGCTTCGAACATCCCAACGTCATTCGGATCTACCCGCTGCCGGGCTATCACCGACCGGTCTACGCGGCCAAGGAGCGGTTTGCGTTTGGGTGGCGTTGGTACTACGCGATGGAGTTGTTGAGCGGCGGCTCGTTGGAGCAGCGTCTGACACGGCCGACAACGATGCCGGGCTTCTTTCGCAGATCACACGGCCTTGAGCGGCCTTTGCCTCTCGTTCAGGTGATAGGCATCGCGCACCAGATGGCAGCGGCGTTGGCGCATATTCACCGTCGGTCTGTCATCAATCTCGATCTGAAGCCGGCCAACATCTTGTTTCGCCGCCGTCGTATGAGCTTCCTCAGGTCGTCAGTTCCGCAGGCAGTCCTGTCGGACTTTGGGATTGCCAGGGACCCCCAGCACCCCCGTTTTGGACAGTTAGGGATGGCGACCTGGGAGTACGTCTCTCCGGAGCACGCGCGTGAGATCGCTGGAGAGCGCGCGGTGCTGGATCAGCGATCGGACATCTTCTCGTTAGGTGTAGTCCTGTACGAGATGTTGACCGGACAGCTCCCCTTTGAGGATCTGTCTCAGGTGCTGGCGCCCGATTACATACCTGTGCCACCGCGTCATTACCGGAGATCGGTTCCTGGGGACCTTGAGTCGGTGGTAATGCGCGCTATGTCGAAGTATCCCTATTACCGCTTCCAGACAGCTGACGAGATGTTGGCAGCGCTGAAGCAGCTAGGTCGGCGGCTCGACTGGCCCGCTACTATCCGGCGTACAGCCACTGCAGCTTTGGTTGCCGCGGGGCTTGCGGCCGGTGGTTACGGTGCTTGGCGAATGGTGGACGACGATGTTCCGCCGCCGACGGCAACGGCTCCTGCGGCGGAGGCCCCCGTGGGGGCCACGACGGCATCGGTGGCTAGCGAAGTTTCGCCGTCGCCGACGGTGGCGCCATCGGAGACACCCACCGCGTTCGCGACCAGCACGCCGCGGCCGACAAGCACAGCGACGCCCACACCCAGACCAACGCCCACGCCCACCAGCACACCGGTGCGCACACTTGCGCCCACGCTAACGCCAAGCCGTTAGAGGAGGTTTGCATGACAACGACGAATGAATCTCAATCCCAGCCGATGGCTTCCGGACAGATGACAGCAAGACGTTCAACCGAAGCGCCACGCGATTTTGGGTTTGAGATTTGGGGCGCCACTGATGTGGGCCGCGAGCGAGAGGGGAACGAGGATAGCATCTTCCCGGACTCACCCGTTGGCGCCTTCTACACGCCTAAACCGGAGACTTTGGCCAGCAAAGGCCAGCTTCTGATCGTGGCAGACGGCGTCGGGGGCGGAAAGGCCGGAAGTGAAGCTAGTCAGTGGGCTATCCGCAGAGTGGTGGAGCGATACTATGAGGCGGGTACAGGGGACATCGCCACAGACCTACGGCAGGCTGTGGCCCACGCCAATGCTTCCTTAACGCAGTATCTGCAGAGCACGGGAACCACAGGCGCCGGCAGCACGATGACGGCGGCGGTGGTCCATGGCGACAAGCTTTACGTTGCCAATGTCGGTGACAGCCGCGCCTACCTTATCCGGAATGGCCAGATCTATCAACAGACCCGCGATCATACCTTGACGCAACAGAAGGTGGATCAGGGACTCATCAGGCCTGAGCAGGCAGCCATGGATCCTGACAGCAATGTGTTGACCCGCTCCCTGGGCGCCGTTCCCTCCATAGCCGTGGATCTCTTTCCGCCGGTGCAGTTGGAGCCCGGCGACATCGTGCTGCTATGCTCCGACGGTCTGTACGATATGCTGGCCGATGCGGATATCGCACGGCTGGCCCGGAACGGGTCACCGCGCCGGGCAGTTGAGCGCTTGATCTCCGCCGCCAACAAACAGGGCGGTTTCGACAACGTCTCGGTCATTATTGCGCAAGTTGAGGGTAAGTCGTCCGCTGCCGCTGCTACGGCTGGCGGGTTGGCCGGCCTGTGGCAGGGCTTCAGTTCGGGCCAACGCAGCGTGATTCTCGCTATGTTGGCCATCCTGGCGTTTGTGATCCTGGCCGGCAGCGTCTATGCTGGTTGGCGTGCGTTCGGCGGGAATGGCGATGGAGACACAACGCCGGCTACGGTGGAGGCTGCAGAGCCCTCGACGGTGCCGCCCACGGCTGCGACTCAGGAGGCCGGTGGAAGCGAGCCACAAGCCACGGCGACACCCACGCCGACCGCGACTTCGGACACGAGCGGCGCTGCCACAGATCGCGCGACGTCCACGCCTCAGTCCACGTCAACCCCGACGCCAACGCCTAGACCCACGGACACCCCAACGTCGACGCCCACGTCCACGCCGACAAACACGCCGGAACCGACGGACACACCGCTGCCGCCATCCTCCGGCGGTGGTGGTGGAGGCGGGGGAGGCGGGGATGAGGGAGCGACCTGCTCCGGTGAGAAGCCGGATTGCCGGGGCGGTGAGGCTGTTTGTGAGGACGGGACGTGGGTGTGTAAGGAATAAATGAGCTGCGTCATCGTGGGCTTGTCTTGAGCCCTTTGCTTCTCAGAACGGAATCGACAAGAAAGGAGCTGATCAGATAATGAGGAGAACAACATCGCTGGGGCAGACGCGGTTTCCCTACCAGCGGTTGGTCCTGGCCTGTGTCCTGGGCGTCTTAGCCTTTGCTGGGATCGTGGCGCTGGCAGGTTGGGATGGCGGTGCGGTGTCCGCTCAGAGGGCTGAAACCGAGGCGGAGCCGGACGAGATCGTGGCTCAGCCGCTCAGGCCGCCCGAGGACTTGCGAACGATGCCGTCCGGATGGACCTCCAGCCCTACTTTTACGGTTTTGTGGGATAACCCAGCTTCTCTTGTCATCACCGGCGCGCGGTACACGGTCGACATCACGCCAACGAATAATGTGAGTGGTCTGTTGGCCGTTGCCGACGACATCACACGGGTCGCGGATATCACCTTGCCGAACCGGTTCGACGGGGGGCACCCGGTGTGGGTGTGGCTGGTCGACGAGGACGGCAACCTTGATCATACGGCATCCGCTTCGACGACCTATCTCTACGATGGAACGCCGCCCACCGTGGAGCTCGAGGCGCCGACCTTTGTGACTGCCCCCTCGTTCACGGTTACCTGGTCGGGCGATGACGGAGCCTTCGGTGCCGATGTCTTGAGTTACTCCGTTGACTATCTCGAGTCCGGCGCGACAACGTGGATTCATTGGCTATCCCAAACGACGCTCACCCAATCGAATTTCGTCTCCGGAACGCTGGGTCGCAGTTACGTCTTTAGTGTGACAGCACGGGATCGAGCCGGCAACACAGCACAGGATGTGACGACCGTTCGGGTTGGGAACTACTCCATTTACATCCCTTTGGTCCTAAGGAGCTACCCCCCGCTGGCGAATGGTGGCTTTGAGACCGGCATGCTGGCGCCCGGATGGGGGGCGGTGAGGGGTGGATTTGAGGGCCACGGCAGCGGCCTCGATACAGAGGTCGTAGAGCCTGAGGATGACGCTACCCCCTATGAGGGTCAGTACAGCGCTTTGATCGGTGATCCTAACGGCGTCGACGGCGCTCTTTCCGTCGGCTTCGGGGGCATAGTGCAGGAGATCGCCGTGGCCAGCCCGAACATTCAGGTCGCCTATCGCGTCGTCACCCACGATCTCTATCGAGGAGCCAATGATCTCTACTACGACGGTTTGGAGGTCTCAATCAACACACCTCCCGAGACAGTCACGGATGCAGAAAGAATCGACAAGTGCGGAGAAGGAAGCATCAACCCGACGGGCCTGATCACTGCGACCGAAGGTCTGGTCTTCTGCGGCGGACGGTATGGATCTCCTTCTGATCTCGGCGAGAAGTGGGATTCCGACTGGATGACCGTCACGCTTGATGTGAGTGCCTTTCAGGATGACACGATTGATCTATACCTAGCCGTCTGGGGTCGAGAGCATTTGGAATCCTACCGAGATGACGAGGGATCGTTTAACAC
>JBNGDU010000158.1:0-307 GCA_049975025.1 Anaerolineae bacterium | reverse complement strand
CTATCTCACCGTCTGGGGTCGAGAACATGAAGAGAAGTACTGGAATAATGAAGGATGGTACAACACGTGGGTCTACGTGGACGCTGTGGAGCTTAAGGAGTAAGGACTGCTCGCGTAGATCAAGATCACTGCTCTTGGGCCTGTGGATTTGGGTTGCTCGGACAGGGAGGCGCGATGGCGGACGAGGTTGCGTTGACGGTTCGTACGAATAAGCAGACGTTCCTGGTCACCGACAGCACGCAGCTTGCTTATGTGCTGGTCGAAGCCGTGCCGACCGGCGACATTGCGGAGGTGCAGATGCCGCTGA
>JBNGDU010000157.1:0-19197 GCA_049975025.1 Anaerolineae bacterium | reverse complement strand
CCGCCTGATCCCCTGGCGATCTCCAAGTTCTTTCCCAACCCCTAAACAACCACCTAGCGTCCCTCCAAGCGATGGGGGCCCTTCATCTAAGGGCGACCGGACCGCGGAGAACATCGAGCTCCTTGGTGTACCGGCCCTGTGGGAGCTGGGCTTGACCGGCGAGGGCATCGTCGTCGCCACCATGGACACCGGCGTCGATGAGACGCATCCGGACCTGGCGGAACGCTGGCGGGGTGGGAGCAGCAGCTGGTTCGATCCCTATGGAGAGCACCCGACAGATCCTACAGACCTCAATGGGCACGGGACCTGGGTCACCGGGATCATGGTAGCCGGGGACAAGAGCGGCACCACCCTGGGCGTGGCGCCGGACGCCCGGTGGATCGGCGTGAAAATCTTCCCGGACCGCGCCTCACCGACGCGGAGCGCCATCCACGCGGGGTATCAGTGGCTGCTGGACCCCGACGGCGACCCGACCACGGCGGATGCCCCCCACGTCGTGGTCAATGCTTGGTCCATTGCTGCCGTCGAGTGTGACCTGGAGTTTCAGCCTGACTTGTCAGCCCTCCGAGCGATTGGAATCCTGCCGGTCTTCGCGGCAGGTAACTACGGCCCCACGGAGGATACCGACGTCAGCCCCGCGAACAATCCGGCGGCCTTCGCGGTTGGCGCCACCGACAATGACGATCAGATCTACCTCTACAGCAGCCGCGGCCCCTCAACGTGCGGAGAACAGGAGGCCACCATCTATCCCGAGATAGTGGCGCCCGGGGTTGACATCACCACGACAGGTCGCTCGGCTTCCTACATCACGGAGTCAGGCACCTCCTTCGCAGCTCCTCACGTGGCTGGGGCGCTCGCGCTCCTTCTCAGTGCCTATCCCGAGCTCTCGGCGGAGAAACAAGCGGCATTGCTCACCGCGAAGGCCAGAGATCTAGGTGAACCCGGTGCAGACGACGTCTTCGGCTATGGTCGCCTCGACGCGCATGCTGCTTATGTGGCATACGAACCGCCACCGATCTGGAACGATTTTCTGCCGCTCGTGGTACGTCGTTATCCCCACCGGCTCTTCTTGCCGTTGGTTCACAGGTAGACTTGGGACATAGAACGAGGAACTTCGCGGTTCATTGGCGTAGGCTTTCGAGGGCTTTCGGGGTTTTCCACCCTCGTATGGAGGACACAGCTTGCATAACAAGCATTGTCTACGCTTGCTCAGCCGCTACGCTTTTATGGCACCACTGGCAATACCTCGTACAAAAGTCTTCATCGAAACCAAGAACAGGAGAAACATAGGGATGGATGCGATCACATAGCAAGCCATCTCGACTCCCGGGTCTGGATGTTTCGTATCCCGCAAGAATGTTAGCGCTACAGCAATAGTGCGCAGTTTTTCGTCCGCGAGGACAATCAAGGGCCAAACGTAAGCATTCCAGGTGCCGATGATGTTGAGGATAGCGATCACACTCAAAATGGAGCCGGACAACGGTATGGTGATTCTCCAATACAGGTCCAGATGGCTAGCGCCATCCATCCGTGCGGCCTCAAACATCTCTTCGGGTAGTCCTTTAAAGAAAGTGCGCAATACGTAGATGGCGAAAATCTGCCCACCGGCCCATCCTGGAAGCAGCACACCCAGATAATTGTTGCTGAGACGAAATATCTTGAGCACCAAGATAATGGACGGCACGAAACCGATGACGCCGGGGATCATCATGAGTGCCATGAGTATGCCAAACAAGACATCCTTCCCCGGGAAATCATATCGCGCAAAGACGTAGGCCGTCACGGATGACAGAAGAAGCACCCCTATCAATGATGCAAGAACGACAAAAACCGTGTTGAGTATGTACCGCCTGACTAACTCCCAAGCTTCCACGTAATTACCATAATGCAGAGGCAATGTCGGGAAAATCTGTGACCGACCTATCTGTGGCAACGTCTTCCAAGAGCGGATGAACATAACTGCCACCGGAATCATCGTAATCAGGAACAGAGAGATCAGGATGGCAATCGAAATGCCGTTCTCCCATGCAGTTTTTCTTTTCATCGCTCAATCTCCGGTTCCACCGCGCCGATCAAGCGCAAATTGAGGAGTGTGATCGCCGCGATCACCACAAATAGAAAGACGCCAATCGCTGACCCGAAACCCATCTGAGGGGCAGACCCTACGCCAAGGCTATTCTCGGGCATTGCAGTATCGTACATACGCATGGCAGGGACCATCGTTGCGTAGCCGGGTCCGCCTCGTGTCATCACCAAGATGTTCTGGAAACCTTGCATAACACCAATAGTGCCTGTGATCATGATCAAACGGATTTGGCCCATAACCATCGGAAGCTCGACGTGCCAGAACATCCTCCACCCGGTGGCACCGTCCACCCTGGCTGCATCAATCAACTCAAGAGGAATAGCCTCCAGCCCTGCTAGCAGGATAAGCATATTGACAGGACTGACCCACGGAAATCCCATAAAAAGTACGGCACCCAGCGCCGTCTTCTGATCGCCCAACCAGGCGCGGGGTAACCCATCAGCCGTTAGGGTCAACTTTTCCAGACCGATGAGCCTTAGAATGGTATTGATGCCACCGCTAGGCGTGTACATGAAAATCCAGATTAGAAGCATCACGATTCCGGGTACCACCATGGGGACGGTAAATAGAACTCGGAACCAATAGCGCACGTCATCACTCTTCAGGTGGTAGATGAGATAGGCCACGAAGAGCGGCATTGTCACCCCAACAGAAAGGGTGAAAGCCAGGATGATAGCGATGTTCTTGTACGACTGCAACAAGGCCGGATCTTGAAAGATACGCCGGTAGTTTTCCAATCCGATCCAAAAGGCATGCATACCGTCAAAACGCGTAAATGAATAGTAGAACCCCATGAGCAGCGGTGCGTAGCTGAAGATCAGCACCAGCGCGAAGGTCGGCAAGATCAACAAGTACAGCCAGCGAGCGCTGTAGATCTTCTTCCACAACAGACGTCTGCGTTCCTTTTTCCTAACCGCAACACCGTCCGCGACACCGTCTATAACAGCATCTTTCTGAGTTATATTAGGAGTTATCATTGGCTGTTCGCCCTTTCTGCAACTGTTGATCTACCGATGACGGAGCAGATAAAACAACAGGAGGATCGCTGGAAGGAATAGATATGCGATGCAACCTGTTTCTACCCGGTCACTCTCCTCAGCAACGAACTCCATACCTGCCACAGCAGTAGCACGAGCCACACGAGTTGCCTCTACGTTCTCAACATGGGCCTGTGCGGCAGCTTCGGCCGCCTCGTCTAAGGCCGGTCCGTAGCGGAACATGCCGTCTTGGCTTGCAATAAAAACCTGCCGGCTGACTTGATAGTCAGGAGGAAAAGCAACCGTTTCAACTCCGTAACTCAAAAGTGACTCCGCCTCCAAAGACGCAAAGGTCTGGCCCATATCGTCACTCAGGTAGACTTTGGCGTCGTCAGTACCGTATACAATAGCCCCATACTCCACAAAATCACCGCTGACATCCATAGCGTTGACCGAGGCCAGATCTTCTGCCAAGGCTAAAGGTTGCCAGCTCTCACCCGCATCCTCTGAGACAAAAACCCCCGGAGCGCCAAAACAGAACATGCGGCGATCCTCAGCGAAATTACCAGAGAACGCAACCCCCCGGACCGCGTTCATGTTTTCTGGTAAGCCCTCCGAACTGGTTGCAAACGTCTCTCCACCGTCTGTGGAGATCATAACCTGACTCCCGGTCGTAGAGAGGGCTAGGAAAGGTTCGTCTGGGAACGTAGGAGGAGCGTGAATATCGAAAACATCCTTAACTGGGTTAAGTAGCTCCCAGTTGCGTCCTTTGTCCTTGCTGATATACACGCCTTCCCCGCCTGCTGCTGCGATCATCGTGCCGTCATCGGCAATATTCGGAGATATGACCACCCCGATGATATCCTGTGACACGCGTTGTGCTAGTTCGCGTAAAGGAAAGCCTTGATAGTCAATTTCGATCCACGTTCTTCCTCCATCAATGGACTCCCAGTAACCGCCAAAAGCCTCTGTGCGTCCGAGGCCCGTCTTGTGTCCAAATAGCCAGATGGTTTGGTCTTCTGCGAATTTCGGTGAGAAAACTAGATCTGTATAGTAATGACGTTGCTTGGGCGTCAAGCCCTCGGACGAGTCCTCCCAGCTATCTCCATAATCCGTGGAACGGTAGATCCCACGCACAGATTGTCTCTCAGATGAACCTGTGGCAACGAGAATCAGACGGTCCTCATTATAGGTAGGAGAGAAGCGCCAAAGGGCCAAACGATTGGGGCCAAGTGGGGTCCAACTCCGCGAAACCTCATCCTGTGCGTGACCCACCGAATGGACCCATAGGAACGAGGAGAGAAGGAAAACGGCCCAAACACAGAACATCGCTCTACGCAATCTATGTCGCCGACGCTGAGCAATGGAAGCGCGATGGCTTTCTCTGGCAGGGAGCTTGTCTCTTCGAGGTTCTTCGTCACTAACCAACCTACTGTCATTCAGCATCTATGACCCCCTGATCGGTGAACCGGCTACCCTGTCTGGCTCGCGATGGCGCCGGATATCCGCCAACTGCGACGTATCGGTTATGATCATCACACGCAGATCAGACGGCAAGGTGAGCCGGCCTGCAGCTCACCTTGCCGAATGTGGCGCGAAGGCCGCTAGTCCAGATCCAGTTCTTCGCAGAACTCCCAACCCGGTACACCCACCTCCAGATTGTGTTTACATTGATCTTTGGCGTTCAGCATGATGTCCGCCATCATCGACTCGATGAACTCCTCCTTGCTCATATTGCCCTCGTGGTACTCGGTGAAGCGTCGGTTGAGCTCCGTTGTGCCACCGGGCAACCACTGCACAGGATTCATCACGCCACGAGCCACGTATTTGCCATCGCGTGGGGGGTTGAAGAAACCGTACAACTGCATGCGCATTTCCTCGTCGTCTCCCACGATTTCTTCGAAGCTGGCACCTGGTTCGGTGCAGGGCACCGTCTGGTATTGGCACCAAGTCTCGTTGGACGACGGAGCAGTTAGGTACATGGCGAAATCAATGGCCGCAGCTAACTTGTCGGGATCATCAGCCGTAGGCGACGAAATCGCCAGATGCACCATCTCGCACGTACCGGGACTTTCACCGATATCGGGGTTGTAGTGATCCGTAGCGTAGTCGCTGAAGTCCTCATCGGGCTTTGGATAGTAGACCGTACCCCACGTAAACGGAAGATTAGGATACCGGGAGACGGTGCTCACTCGCCAAACGCCCGCGTAGGCGTAGCCGATATTGCCGTTTAGGAATTCTGTAGGGGTCTCAGCTACGAATTCCGCCGGAGCAGCATAACCGGGCTGTAGATTGTTGAACAGCCTATCACTGACCTCGAAGAATTCCCAAACGCGCGGGTCTTCAAGGGTCCAGACACCCTCGATGACAGCGCGTACCCGCTTCTGCTGCGAGAGGGTGCCTTGTGGGTTCTCCGTGCCATCTTCCATGATGGCGTAGACCTCCTCAGCCAGATCACCGCTGAAGAAATCGCCCGTGTGCCATACGTACCAATTGGACCACTCCCAGTTGGTGTTGCCGGCGAGCGGGATAAAGATCGGCGTCTTACCGATCGCTTTGATCTTCTCGAAATTGTCAAACCATTCGGTCCAGGTCTTAGGAATGATCTGATCCTCAGGTACACCGGCTTCGACTAACAGATCCCGGTTGTAGAAGAACGCCACAAGACCGTTGCTGCCTGGGCGGATACCGGGGCGCACCCAATAGTTGTGACCGTCTGTATGCGGGGTGTAGAAGTTCTCAGGGAAGAGAAAATCCTCATACCAGGTCTCGTTATCGGAGTAGGGATTCTTCTGATCGAAGTACTCCTCCAGAGCAATCACCCATTTGTTCTCCGTCCCCGCTTGCTGGGCGTTCACCCAGGTAAAGACAACGTCGGCGTGGGTGCCTGCGGTCCAGCGCTCAACCGCAATACTGGGGGAGGGCCCTTGCGGCACGCGCTGGACTTCCATCTTGACACAGGGCTGAAGAAGCTCCCATTCGTTCATCAAAACGCCAACCCCGAATAGCGCATCCTGGTTGCGCGAGAAGAAGTCGCCGTGAGTAGCGACGGTTAGGACAACCTCTCTATCGCATTCCCCGGCTTCCTCATCCCAAAAGAGCGGCACGTGCTCCTTCTCAACTTCGACGACGGTCTCAACCTCAACGGTCTTCTCGACTTCAACCTCGACGATTTTCTCAACCTCGACAGTCTTCTCGACTTCAACCTCGACGATTTTTTCAATGACCTCTGGTGTGGGGGTCTGACACCCTCCGAGAACAAGCGACAAAACGACAACAAACGTGAGATAGGCCCATTTGGTTCTCATCTGTCTCCTCAATCTTTCGAGCGATTTGTTGACCTGCAGGTGAAAAGGAAAGCCAGGGGTTCATCAACAGGGATCTCCCAATATGACCTCCTTTCTTAAATGCCCATCAGAGTGCTCTTGAGGCTGGGATCTCTACAGAGATATATGCGATAATCCTGCAGAACAGTAAGAAAGTGACTTCGTGGGCGAAAGGCCAGACCATACTGACTTCGGAGATCACATAGCGTGGAAAGGGCGCAGTGCCTTCCGCCATGATCAGTATGCACCGGCGACGTTGAAGGAACAAAGAGTAGTCTGGTATATTCCCACTTAGTATCACTATAGCACTTAAAAATCCGTGTGTCAAGCACACTGCCGGCAATCAGCAATGACAAAAGGGGCGAGCAGTCGACAGCTAAGCGCAGACAGGACGATACTTAGTGGACGAGATGTCGGAAACCGAACAGGAGATAGCTGACCGGTCGGAGACACCCTTGACAACGTCGCTGGTTTCGTGTAAGATAGTCCCAATTGAATAAGAGAAAGCGTTGATCCGGAAGAGTAGCGTCTGGACGTGCGCCAGAGAGGTGGGCCTCGGGGTGAAAGCCCACTCGCAGACGACAGACGTGAATGGGCCGGGGAGTTGCTAGGTCGATCAAACGTCGCTTGAGGCACTTGGGTAGATCTAGCCGGAGTCGCCACCGTTACCAAGGCAGAGGGTATCGGTTGTGTTTGCCCGCTCAAGCACCTGAACACGACCCGTACTCGCAAAGAGTGGAGCTGGCTAATCGCGTCACATGACGCGATTTTTCGTTTTTAGGGGTATTGACCAGCTTAAAGAGGGTGGCACCACGGGAAGCGAAGCGCCTCTCGTCCCTGATAGGGATGAGAGGCGCTTCTTTTTTTGGCCGCAGTGATGCGGCCCGCAGTGATGCGGCAATATCTGGGAGGTGGATGGATGAAGACATTATCACGCGAGCAATTCCGTCGAAGTGCGGCACAGGGCGCACTGGTACCCGTCTACCGGGAGCTGCCCGCCGATCTGGAGACGCCGGTCTCCGTCTACCTTAAGCTGCATGGGGCGGGACCGAGTTTCCTACTGGAGAGCGTCGAGCGCGCGGAACAACTGGGGCGGTATTCGTTTCTGGGGTTCAACCCCAGACACCAGATCATCGCGCGGGGACGCGAGGTCAATCTGCTCAACGGGGAGCGGACGACCAAGCGTGAACTGACCGAGGAAGAGGACCCGCTGGACATCGTCAAAGCCACGCTGGAGTCCTATCAACCCGTCACGCCTGCCCATGAGCTGGTGAAGGACCTGCCGCGCTTCTTCGGAGGTGCCGTCGGCTATCTGGGTTACGACCTGGTGCGCTTCTTCGAGAACCTGCCGGACGCGGAGCCCGACGACGACCGACTCCCGGATCTGCACTTGATGATCACCGACACCCTCGTCGTCTTCGACCACGTCCAGCGTCGCCTGCTGCTCTTCGCCAACACCCACGTTCCACCCGGCAAGGACCTCGAAGCGGCTTACGACCAGGCCATCGCCCGCCTGGACGCGATGGAGGAACGGGTGCGCGCGCCTTTGCCTCCGCTGCCCGGCGCACCCGGACGCAACGGACACAAGCTCAGATCGATGATGGGACAAGCGCAGTTCGAGACCGCCGTCCGCAAAGCCAAGGAGTACATCCGGGCCGGCGACATCTTCCAGGTCGTGCTCTCTCAGCGCCTGGCCCGCCCCACCGAAGCCGACCCCTTCAACATCTACCGGACCTTGCGGCGTGTGAACCCCTCGCCCTATATGTTCTTCCTCGACCTGGGAGGAGAGCCGCCCACCCACTTGATCGGATCGTCCCCGGAGGTACTCGTGCGTCTGGAAGGGCGCACGGCAGCCGTGCGCCCTATCGCCGGCACGCGACCGCGGGGAAAGAACCCCGAGGAGGATCGAGCGCTGGAGCAGGAGCTCTTGGCCGACCCCAAGGAACGGGCCGAGCACATCATGCTCGTCGACCTGGGACGCAATGACCTGGGACGCGTCTGTGAGTTCAACACGGTCCACGTTCCGGAGCTTCTGGTGACCGAGCACTACTCTCACGTCATCCACCTCGTCAGCCACGTCGAGGGCCAACTCCGGGAGGGACTGGATGCCTTCGATCTGCTGCGGGCGACGTTCCCGGCGGGGACCGTCAGTGGCGCCCCCAAGGTCAGGGCGATGGAGATCATCGACGAGCTGGAGGAGCTTCGACGCGGGCCCTATGCCGGCGCCGTCGGCTACTTCGGCTTCAACGGCAATATGGATACGTGTATCACCATCCGAACGATTGTCATGCGAGGCAAGACCGCTTACCTCCAGGCCGGCGCCGGCATCGTAGCCGACAGCGACCCGACCCGCGAGTACCACGAGACGCTGCACAAAGCGGAGGCGCTTAGCGTGGCTCTTCAAATGGCGGAGACCGAGATCTAGGTCTAGGTAAGCCCTGCGAATCGATGCTCATAGGAAAGGTCATATGTCGCCGGTCTATCAAGGTCGAGCCAAGCTGGACGAGGAGAGGCCGGCAACGAGGATTTAGAGGAGGAGTGCGATGATATTGGTGATCGATAATTACGATTCGTTTACGTACAATCTGGTGCAGTACTTGGGCGAGCTCGGGGCTGAGATAACCGTGCGCCGCAATGACGCCATCACACTGGACGAGGTGGCGGCTATGGAGCCCACGCATATCGTCATCTCCCCCGGGCCGGGCACGCCCGCCGACGGCGGTATATCATTGGACGTCATCCGCGAGTTCCACCAGAACGTCCCCATTCTCGGTGTCTGTCTGGGCCACCAGTGTATCGGTGCGGCCTTCGGCGGCAGAGTCGACGCCGCCCCCCGCCTGATGCACGGGAAGACCAGTGAGATCTACCACGACGGACACGAGATCTTCAACGGCGTGCCCAGCCCCTTCACCGGCATGCGCTACCACAGCCTCATCGTCGAGGAGCCCCTGCCCGATTGCCTGAAGGTCACCGCCTTCACGACCGAAGGGGAGATTATGGGCCTGAGACACGAGACGGCGCCCTTGATCGGGGTTCAGTTTCACCCGGAGAGCATTCTGACGGAACACGGTAAGACGATACTTAGGAACTTTCTCGAGATGCATCATAACGGGAGGCAACGATGATACGCGAAGCTATTGCACAACTGCTGGAGCGAGACTCGCTTTCGATGGAAGAGGCCGAGGGAGTCATGGATGAGGTCATGCGGGGTGAGGCCACCCCGGCGCAGATCGCCGGGTTTCTGATCGCGCTCCGCGTGAAAGGTGAGACCGTCGAGGAGATCACGGGCTGCGCCAAAGCCATGCGCCGGGCCGCGACCCGGGTGACGCCCCGCCGCGAAAATGACAGCCTGATCGACACGTGCGGCACCGGAGGCGACCGAGCCGGCACGTTCAACATCTCCACCACCACGGCCTTTGTGGCTGCAGGAGCCGGTCTGCCCGTGGCCAAGCACGGCAACCGAAGCGTGAGCAGCAAATCAGGCAGCGCTGACGTGCTCAAGGCCCTCGGGGTCAACCTGGATATCGATCCCGACCAGATGGCTGCGTGTATCGATGAGGTCGGTATCGGCTTCCTCTTCGCGCCCAAGCTCCATCCCGCAATGAAACACGCGATCGGCCCGCGACGCGAGCTGGGGGTGCGGACGGTCTTCAACATCCTGGGGCCTCTGACCAATCCGGCTGACGCTAAGGCCCAGCTTCTGGGGGTGTACGACGCTGAGCTCACGGAGGTGATGGCGTCGGTGCTCAAGGCGCTGGGCTCGCGTGCAGCCTATGTGGTCCACGGTCACGGTCGGTTGGACGAACTCTCCACGACCGGTCCGAATCGCGTAAGCCACTTCGGCGTGGGCGGCACCAACGGCGATGTCGTGACGGAGTCACTGGACCCTCAGGACTTGGGGTTCAGCGTCGCCACGTCCGACGATCTGCGCGGGGGCGCGCCCGAGGAAAACGCCGGCATCACACGCGCCATCCTCTCGGGCGTGGATCGAGGGCCCCGACGCGACGTCGTGCTACTCAACGCAGCGGCGGCCCTGCTTGTCGGCGGCTTGGCCTCGGATCTGCGAGAGGGCATCGCCCTGGCTGCGCAGAGCATCGACAGTGGCGCGGCGCTGTCTAAGGTCGATGACCTTGTTCGCTATTCGCAGCGGTGTTGACCCTGTCAGAGGCAAGGAGAGCGCACACAATGCCACCCCTATCCAATGAAGAACCGGGATCGCGCAGCACGATCCTGGACACCATCGTGGCGCACAAGCGCAAGGAGCTGGCGCGACGGCGGCGAGCGGACGAGCTCGCCGCCGTCCGGTCGGAGGCCGCCGCCGCACCGCCGCCCAGGGACTTCGCAGCGGCGCTGCAGGCCCCCGGCGTCTCACTGATCGCCGAGATCAAGCGTGCCTCTCCCAGCGCAGGATCGCTCAGACTGGACCTCGACCCTGTCGCGTTGGCGCGGATCTACGCCGAGCACGGCGCCGCCGCGATCAGCGTCCTGACCGACGCCCGCTTCTTCGCGGGCAGCCTGGACGACCTGCGCGCGGTGCGCGCAGCCGTGGCGGTGCCGACCCTGCGCAAAGACTTCATCCTCGACCCCTACCAGGTCTATGAAGCTCGGGCAGCCGGGGCTGACGCCGTCCTGTTGATCGTGGCTGCGTTGAGCGACGCGCGTCTGCGCGAACTCCACGCCCTGGTGAACCGTCTAGGTATGGCGGCGCTGGTCGAGGTCCACAACCGAACCGAGCTGAAGCGCGCGCTTGAGATCACCCCGCGGGTAATAGGCATCAACAATCGCGATCTCCGCACGTTCGAGGTGAGCTTGGACACGACGGAAGCCCTCGGGCAGCTGGTCCCCGAGAAAGTCGTGACAGTCGCCGAAAGCGGGATCAAGACGGAGGCGGACGTCGAGCGCCTCCGTAGGATCGGCGTCGACGCCATACTGGTCGGCACCTCGTTGGTCAAGGCGACAGACACAGCGGCGGCGGTCCGCAGGTTGGTGCGGGCCGGCAGAGAGCCTGAGCGGGCAGGGGAGTCGTCACCGTGACCAGGGTCAAGATCTGCGGGATCACCCAACTCGACGACGGTCGCTGTGCGACCGAAGCCGGCGCGGACTACTTGGGATTCATCTTCTACCCCAAGAGCGCGCGTTATATCGCCCCCGCCCATGCCGGGGCTATCGTGCAGGCCCTGCGGGCCGAGTTCGGGCCCCGCACCCCAACTATGGTCGGCGTCTTCGTGAACGAACCGATGGCAGGGGTGGCAGCCATTGTCAACGAAGCCAACCTGGACCTCGTGCAATTGCACGGCGATGAGTCACCGGCGACGGTAGCGCAGCTACGTCCGCACGCCTTCAAGGCGCTGCGCCCTCGGACGTTGGACGAGGCGAAACGCGCCCTCGAGGCGTATGCATCGGGGGGGCCTGTCGGCAATAAGCGTCCCGACCTGCTGGTCGACGCCTACCATCCCACCGAGAGAGGTGGTACCGGTCACAGAGCCGACCTGGAGATCGCTACCTGGCTGGCCTCCCGCTGTCGTCTGCTGCTGGCCGGCGGCCTGAGGCCCGAGAACGTTCGGGATGCCATCGTCAGCATACGCCCTTGGGGCGTGGATGTCTCCAGCGGCGTTGAAAAGGCCAAAGGCGTCAAAGACCATCAACGCGTGCGGGCTTTTGTTCGCGCCGTGCAGCTGGCAGACAAAGCGCTGGATGGCGAGCGATCCAGTCACATATGACGAAAGAGCGAGAGACACGTCCCAGGGCATCGCCATCCATTTCAGTTTGGTTGGTCGGCCTATTATAGCGAGGAATGAGATATGAGAACCATCGAAAGAGACATCACAACCTTAGAAGGTCCCTACTACGGTCAGTTCGGAGGTCTATTTGTCCCGGAGATCTTGATCCCGGCAGTTCGTGAGCTGGAGGTCGCCTACGACGAGGCGCGGGCCGACCCGGAGTTTCAGGCAGAGCTGGACGATCTGCTCCAAACGTACGCCGGACGTCCCACGCCGCTCACGCCTGCACCCCGGCTGAGCGCGGCCCTGGGGGGCGCGCGCATCTATCTGAAGCGCGAGGACCTGGCGCACACCGGGGCTCACAAGATCAACAACGCGCTGGGACAGGCGCTCCTGGCGCGCAGGCTTGGGAAACAGCGCATCGTGGCAGAGACCGGCGCGGGGCAACACGGCGTGGCTACCGCCACCGTCTGCGCGCTCCTGGGCCTCGACTGCGTCATCTATATGGGGACGACCGACATCGAACGCCAGAAGCTCAACGTCTTCCGCATGAAACTGCTGGGCGCCGACGTGCGGGGGGTGGATGCGGGCAGCTGCACGCTCAAGGACGCCATCAACGAGGCCATCCGCGATTGGGTGACCAACGTAGAGACGACGCACTACCTGCTGGGATCGGCGCTCGGGCCCCACCCCTATCCGAGGATGGTGCGCGACTTCCAGCGGGTGATCGGCACGGAGGCCCGCCGCCAGATTCTGGACGCCGAGGAACGTCTTCCGGACCTCCTCATCGCCTGTGTCGGAGGTGGCTCGAACGCCATCGGCCTCTTCCACCCCTTCATCGACGATGCAGGGGTCGCGATGGTCGGTGTCGAAGCCGGGGGATCGGGCATCTCCGCAGGCCACCACGCCGCCCGCTTTGCCGACCCGGCCCGCGGTCGTCTCGGTGTCCTGCATGGCACGAAGACCTACGTTCTCCAGGACGCCGATGGGCAGGTCTCACTCACCCACAGTATCTCGGCCGGCCTGGATTACGCCGCCGTGGGCCCCGAGCACGCCTGGCTGCGCGACATCGGAAGGGCGACGTACACCTTCGCGACGGACGAGGAGGCTTTAGCCGCTCTCCAGCGCCTCAGCGAGCTCGAGGGCATTATCCCGGCGCTGGAGAGCGCCCACGCCGTCGCGGAAGCCATCAAACGCGCGCCGCAGATGGCGCCGGACGAGATCATCATCATCAACGTCAGCGGTCGGGGGGACAAGGACATGCCCACCGTCGCCGATGCTTTGGGATTTGACGTTTAGGATAACCGTTGATCCCACTGCCCATCCTTGCTCATCCCACGACCTGTGGTAAGACAAGCAAGATCACCGATACTGCCGGAGGCACGTCATGGCTGAGTCGCCACGCACACAGATCGAGTTCCTATCCGTACCCAGGTTGATCATCGGCACCAAGTGGCTGATAGGATGGTCCCACACAAGCGCTGCCCAGGATAAGCTCATCAGGGAGTTCCAGACCCGTGAGGTCATCGACATCTCGCTCAAGCCATGGGAGCATCGCGCGTCCGGCGTGGCGTTACAGACCACCCGCAGCAAGGCCTCGGTCTCGTCGCCGGACGCCGACTGAGAAAGGAGCAGGAAACCGCATGAACCATCGAGAACGCCTTCTCGCTGCCCTGAACCACGAGACACCGGACCGCGTGCCCATCGACCTGGGGTCGACCCGCAACACCGGGATCCTGCAGGCTCCCTACGAGAAACTCGTGGCCTATCTGGGACTTGGCGAGGACGAAGGCGGGGATGAGACCCACGGCATCAGCAAGGTGCTGGGATTGGCCACCCCTGACGAGGCCCTGCTGCGGCATCTGGACATCGACACCCGCGGCATCTTCCTGGGAAAACCGGACCGCTCTATGGAGCGCTTGCTGCCTGACGGACGGCACATGGACGCCTTCGGCGTCGTGCGCCGGCGCCCGGAAGCAGGTCACTACTTCGACGTGGTGAGATCTCCGCTGGATGGCGAGATCACCCTCTCGGATATCGCCAGATGGCCCTGGCCCGACCCTACAGATCCCGGCTACGTGCGCGGGCTGCGGGAGAAAGCCCAACATCTGCGCGAGACCACGGACTACGCGGTGGTACTGCACTTCTCGGACATCATGGTCCACACCAGCCAGTACATGCGCGGATTCGAAAACTGGTACATGGACCTGCTGTTGGCGCCGGACCTGGCTGGGGCGCTGATGGACGCCATTGTGGAGGTGCGCCTGGAGATCGCGCGCCGGGCGCTGGAGGAGGTCGCCGACCTCGTCGACGTGGTCAGCTGCTCCGACGACGTGGCGGATCAACGAGGTCCGCAGATGTCACTCGAGCACTATCGGCGTCTCATCAAGCCGCGACACGCTCGCTACCTGGAGCTGATCCGCTCGATGACCTCGGCCAAGATCCTCTACCACTCCTGCGGCGCCGTCTTCGATCTCATACCCGACTTCCTGGACATGGGCGTTGACGCGATCAACCCGGTGCAGGTCAGCGCCCAGGGGATGGATACGGCGCGGCTCAAGGCGACGTACGGCGATCGACTGGCCTTCTGGGGCGGCGTCGACACGATGCGCGTGCTGCCCTTCGGCACCCCGGATGAGGTGCGCGCGGAGGTTCGGCAGCGCATCCTGGATCTGTCAGGAGATGGCGGCTACGTGTTGACTGCCGTGCATAACATCCAACCCGACGTCCCGCCGGAGAATATTGTAGCCTTGTACCAGAGCGCCGCCATGTTCAACGCGGCAGAGGAGGCGTCAGAGTGACGAGATCCCGTCTACAGAAGACCTTTGAAGGCTTACGGGAGGTCGGACGCACAGCTCTGATGCCCTACCTCACGATGGGATATCCGGAGCGGGAAAGCGCGCTGGCGCTGGTGCCCGCCGTAACAGAGGCCGGCGCCGACTTGGTGGAGCTCGGCGTGCCCTTTAGCGACCCGTTGGCCGATGGCGCGACGATTCAGGCCGCCTCACAGCAGGCGCTGTCCAACGGGATGAGCCTGGATCTGTGTCTCGAGCAGTCCGCGCAGCTGCGGCGTCAGGGCGTCGAAATCCCGTTCGTGCTGATGGGATACTACAACCCGATCTTCCAGTATGGGATCGACACCTTTGCATCCAGGGCAGCGGCGTCGGGCATCGACGGCTTAATCGTGCCCGACCTACCGCCCGAGGAATCCGGTGCGCTCCAGGAGCCTTTGGCATCGACCGGGGTCGACCTCGTCTTCCTGCTGGCGCCTACCTCCAGTGACGCACGCATCCGGCAGGTGGCTGAGACATCCACCGGTTTCGTCTACCTGGTATCGCTCGTGGGCGTGACCGGCGCTCGCAGCCGGCTGGACGAGGGACTGGCAGCCTTCGTCCGGCGCGTGCGCGGCATGACCGACAAGCCCCTGGCCGTGGGCTTCGGCATCAGCCAACCGGAGCAAGCCGCCCAGGTCGCGAAAATCGCTGACGGCGTCATCGTGGGCAGCGCACTGATCAAGGCCATCGGCTCAGGCGATGATCCCGTGACCGCTGCCGGCACCTTTATCCGCTCTCTGCGAAAGGGCATGGACGGCGAATCGTGACCAACACCAGACCTCAACCCCCAAAGGAGCTACGATGAACATCCTTGTCATCTACTCAAGCCCCAATCGCGATGGACTGACGGCAGCCTGCTCCGCCGCAGCCGTGAAAGGCGCGCGGGCCGAGGGAGCCGACGTCGCGGAGGTACGCCTCAACGATCTCGACGTGGGTCTCTGCCAAGCCTGCGACAACGGCTGGGGGACCTGCCTCCCGGAACATACCTGCCAGGTCGAGGACGACTTCCAAGACCTCCACGCACGCACCTGCGCAGCGGACGCCCTGATCCTGGTGACCCCGGTCTACTGGGGGGAGATGAGCGAGTCTGCCAAGGCGTTCACCGACCGACTGCGCCGCTGTGAGGCCACGCGCGGCGACGAGAGTTGCCTGGCCGGCAAACCGGTATTGGCCGTCGCCGCCGCAGGCGGCAGCGGCGGGGGGATGATCACCTGCTTGGGAAGCATGGAACGGTGGATCAGGCACGTGCGCGCCCGCGTTTGGGATCTCCTGCCCGTCAACCGGTGGAGCCGTGTGTATAAGTTCGAGGCGATCCGCGAAGCAGCCCGCGCCATGGTCGCGGACATGCGTTGAAAGAATCCCGGGCTAAGGGCTGATTCACAGCAAAGGGGCCGAGAAATACGGATCTCTCGGCCCCTCTGCTGTGAGAAACGACGGAGGTTCAGAGGGTTTAGCTAACCGCCCGCCGTGGCTTTTTTAGCTGTAGCCGTGATAGGGGACGAACATCTCGCCGACGCTGCGCCCCTCATGCACCCGCCGTATCACACCGGCCAGCAGGGGAGCCACCGAGATCACAGTCATGTTGGGCAATCGCTTCTCCGGAGGAATGGGCACGGAGTTCGTCGTCACCAGCTCCCGAATCGGCGCCTCCCGCAGAAGATCCGCGGCATCAGCGGATAGAACGGGGTGGACGAAGCAACAATAGACATCTTCCACGCCGTCGTCCACCAGGGCGCGGATCGCGTCGCACATTGTGCCGGCGGTGTCGACCTCGTCGTCGACGATGATCGCGTGCTTGCCCTGGACCTCACCGACAACCGTTAGGGCCTCGGTGTGGGTATCGACCCGACGTTTCTCAACGAAAGCTACCGGAAGATCGAGCTCGGTAGCGAAAGCCCGTGCTTTTTTGGCAAAGCCCAGATCCGCGGCGACGACGACGGCGTTATGAAGATCCTTCTGGCGCATATAATCCGCCAGGAGTGGGAAGGCCGTGATGACGTCACCGGCGATGCTGAAGAAGCCCTGAATCTGTCCGGAATGGAGATCCAGGGTGATGTACCGGTCCGCTCCGGCGATCTGGATCATATCGGCGACCAGACGCGCCGTGATGGGGACGCGGGGTTGGTCCTTCTTGTCGGACCTGGCATAGCCCAGATACGGGACCACCGCCGTGACCCGACCAGCTGATGCCCGCTTGAGCGTCTCAATGAAGATCAGAAGCTCCATGATGTTGTCGTTACACGGCGCCGAGGTACCCTGGATGATGAAGGTATCCTGTCCTCTCACGCTCGATCCCAGACGGACAAACAGGTTGGTGTTCGGAAATGTGATCACCTCCCGCTCGCACAACGAGCGACCAAGCTGCTCCGCAATCTCGGAGGCCAGGTCTGGAGAACCGGTACCGGCGTACAAAAGGATATCTCCGTAACATCCCGATTCAGTCATGTACATCCCCCTCCCTATAGTCACGGTTCAAAAGCCCCATCACCAACAGATCGCGGCATTTGCCGTCGACGAACACCGCCTCGCGCAATCGTCCCTCGTGGCTGAAGCCGACCTTCTCGTAGGAGCGAGTGGCTCGCTCGTTATCCGCCGCAACGTGGAGGTAGATGCGGTGGAGATTGTACCGGTTGAAGCCCACATCCCGTTCAAGCTTGCCCTCGCAAATGCTCAACGAGCGTGTCGACGAGTGTCCATGCCGCAGAGGCTGGGTCGCGCTCGCGGTTCACCACCGCCTCGACGGCCTCTTGGATCTCCTCGTCATCCACGTACTCACCCATCAGGGCTTGCATATGACGCTGCACCCAAGCATCGATCTCGGCCCGAGCGTGACGGGCTCGCAACGCCTCCCAGCGGCGGCTGGTCTTCAGGTAATCACGATGGGCAATCATGGCGTCCACCAGCTCCGTGACGCCCTGCCCCTCCAAGGCACTGGTCTCAAGAATCGGGACAGTCCACGCCGTCGCCTCCTCATCTTCCGACGCGCCGGACGACGCTCCGAGCCGGGCGCTTCGCAGCGTCTGTAAGGTCTGCCGGGACTCCGGACGGTCCGCCTTGTTGACGACGATAATGTCAGCGATCTCCAAGAGCCCCGCCTTCAACGCCTGTACGTCGTCGCCCATGCCTGGCGCCTCGACAAGCACGACCGTGTGCGCCACTCGCGCCACCTCCACCTGGGCCTGACCGGCGCCCACAGTCTCGACGAGGATGACCGGCACGCCGAGTGCGTCAAGTACCGTCACGACATCGCGAGTGGCGTGAGCCAGCCCACCTGGGTGGCCGCGGGACGCCATACTGCGTATGAAGACGCCGGGATCGTTCACCAAGTCTCGCATACGCAGCCGATCGCCCAGCAGCGCACCGCCCGAGAAAGGGCTCGTCGGATCGACGGCCACCACCGCCAATTCCCGATCCCGCTGCCGATATACTTGGGCCACGCGGTTCACCAACGTGCTTTTCCCGGCTCCAGTAGAACCGGTGAAACCGACGACGTGCGCGTGTCCACTACGGGGGAAGAGCCGCGCCAGCGCCACCTGCCCCTCGGGATGACCGTTCTCGACCAGGGTCAGAAGCCGCGCCACCGCTCGACGATCACCATCCAGAGCGCGGTCGGCCAAGGCCCGACCGTCGGGTTTGCCATGCTGTCGATCCGTCATGGCCTAGGGCCTCGTTGGGGTGAGGGCCAGCGCGCTATCTCGAACCCGGACCATCATCAGCTTTCAGGGGCGCGCGACTTCTTCTCGGATGTAGGAGACGATGGTCTCGGTGTTGGTCCCCGGACCGAAGACCTCGGCCACCCCCAACGCCTTGAGGTCAGAGACGTCATCCTGAGGTATAATGCCGCCGAGGAAAAGGGGTAAATCGCCCAGATCTCGTGCTTTCAACTCCTGCATAATCCGAGGGACTAGAGCCATATGAGCGCCCGACAGGATCGAGAGCCCAATAACGTCAACGTCCTCCTGTAAAGCGGCCTCCGCGATCATCGATGGCGTCTGCCGCAACCCGGTATAGATCACCTCCATACCGGCGTCCCTCAGGGCCCGCGCCACCACCTTCGCGCCGCGATCGTGCCCATCCAGGCCGGGCTTCGCTATCAACACACGAATCTTCTGCTCCAAGCTCATACCTCCTCAAATCAGCCGTAGGGTCCTCTTGATCATATAGACGGGACACCCCGCCAGGAGAGGGCCTCCTGCGTCAGAAAAAAAGGGCGCGTCAGAGACGCCGCCCTAATTATCATTCCGGAGTGATCTA
>JBNGDU010000156.1:0-19288 GCA_049975025.1 Anaerolineae bacterium | reverse complement strand
GAACGAGCACCGTTTTCCGTGCTGTTTCGTGATCCCCCGGCAGGTGTGGCCGACGCAAGTGTGCGTTTGCTGCGTGGAGAGCCGGTGAGTGCCATCACCGCGAGTTTTGTTCCCTTAGGCTTCGTCGATATCGAAGGCAGCATATCCGGCCCTCAGTATCGTGTGCGCGGCCAAGTGCTGAATACCAGCGCCCAGGCTGTGTCCCGGATAGCCGTCGTAGCTACAATCTACAACGCTGACGAGAGCGTGGTGGGGTATCGTCAGATCGTGATGCCGACAGACGTGACCCTGGCTCCCGGGGCGCAGCGTTCATTTGAGATTCTCATAACGCCACAGGAAGTGGTGCCTCCGACCGGATTTGAGGTTGTTGCCTGGGGCACCGCCTCCTAAGCTTGCTCAGCCCGACGATCTCAAGAAGCGCGAGTGACCCAATCCCCAGGCTTTCTGAGCGATTTTCTGGGGCGAATTGCATTGACGGCTCTCTGGATCATGGTATAATAGTCTGTCGCTTGTCCGATCGACAAGCACGCCTGTTCCTCCACAACCTCAACACCAGCCGGGATCTGAACAGGCGGGAGAAGGACTTTATTGTGGTTTCTGGGCATGGGTTAGCGCCCACGTACACTCTCAGGCTTTTGGGAGAGGATCCCAGGAGGGAAGGGTAGAGAATGGCATTAGCAGACCTTGGTGTGAAATCGTATGCTCGTATTGCTAGCGCTTTGCCGTTGCCAGGTCTAGTCGAAGTTCAATTGCAGTCCTATCGGTGGCTGCAAGAAGAGGGGCTCTACGCCCTATTTGATGAAATATCACCGATTGACAGCTTCAATGGTCTCTTGAGTCTATATTTCCCCGGTCAGAAGGCCCAGGATGCTGGGTTCGAGTTGAGTTACCGTTTTGGCGATCCGAAGCACGATCAGCAGGAGTGCCTGGATCGTGATCTAACCTATTCAGTTCCGCTCTCTGTAGACGTGGCCTTGGTCAATCGTGAGACCAGCGAGATCGTTCAGCAGGAGATTTTCCTGGGCGACCTTCCCTTGATGACGGAACATGCCACTTTTATTGTCAATGGGACGGAACGGGTCGTCGTGAGTCAGCTTATTCGTTCACCGGGTGTCTACTTTGGCCTCGAAGAGGACGGTGGGCGCCGCTTGGCGAGTGCGAAACTGATTCCCGACCGCGGCGCTTGGATGGAGTTTGAGACCCGCAAGACGGGATATCTGACGCTCCGGTTCAACCGCAAGCGCACGATACCCGTGACGATTTTCCTGCGAGCGTTGGCGGCGGTGGATGATCCGCTCAATAGTGACGTTCTGGGTGGGGGTACCGATGATGAGCTCATTGAGCTCTTCTCCGAAGCTGATAACGATCCAGATCATCCTTGGATCTCCGATACGATTCGCCAAGAGCCTACGTGGGATGAGAAAACCGGACGTACTGTAGCTCAAGAAGCTCTGATCGAGTTTTACCGCCGGATGCGCCCAGGTGATCCGCCCACGCTGGATAACGCTCAGGAGTACCTGACATCCCAGCTCTTTGACTCGCAGCGTTACAATCTGCAGCGGGTGGGGCGATATAAGCTGAATCAGCGGATGCAGCTCAACGTGCCGATGTCGGTTCGTACGATCACTAAGGAGGACTTCGTCGCGATTGTTCGCCGGATGATCCACATTAACAACGGGGTTGCCGGCCCCGACGATATGGATCACTTGGGTAACCGTCGCGTGAAGACGGTTGGCGAGCTGGTGCAGGCCAAGGTGCGCATCGGTTTGGTGCGTATGGAGCGCGTTGTTCGCGAGCGGATGAGCATCCGGGATGACTCGCCGACGCCGGTCAGCTTGATCAATATCCGTCCGGTGGTGGCGGCTATCCGAGAGTTCTTTGGATCCAGCCAGTTATCACAGTTTATGGAGCAGACCAATCCGCTCTCCAGCCTGACCCACAAGCGCACGCTTTCAGCTCTGGGTCCTGGGGGGTTGCGTCGTGAGCGTGCCGGATTTGACGTGCGCGACGTTCACCATAGCCACTACGGTCGTATCTGCCCCATCGAAACCCCCGAGGGACCGAACATCGGCCTCATCGGTCGGTTGAGCACTTACGGTCGCGTGAATGATCTGGGTTTCATTGAGACCCCCTACCGACGGGTGATCCGTACGGTTCAGGCCAGGGCTGATCAACTGACCGGTGAGATTCTCCGTGAGGATGTCGAGGATCCGGAGAGTGGCGATGTGGTTGTTGAGGAAGGCACCAAAGTCACCCCAGGATTGGCTGAGAAGATCGAAGCGCTTTCTTTGCCGGATCCCGTGCGCATTGTCCCCCGGGTCTCGGATGAGATCGTCTATCTCTCGGCTGATCGGGAGGAGCCCTATGTGATTGCGCAGGCCAACACGGCCCTCGATGACGACGGGTATTTCTTGGGCAAGCGCATCACGGTTCGGAAAGGCGATGAGTTTGACTTCGCCCCACCCGAGCGCATTGACTTCATCGATGTCGCGCCCATCCAGATCGTCGGCGTTTCGGCGGCGTTGATTCCCTTCCTGGAGCACGATGACGCGAACCGCGCTTTGATGGGGTCTAACATGCAACGTCAGGCCGTGCCGCTGATCCAGCCATCGGCCCCGCTGGTCGGCACGGGTATCGAGCACGCGGCTGCGCTTAACTCCGGACTCGTTTTGGTGGCTCGTAAGGCCGGAACGGTCTTCAGTGTGACCGGTGATCGCATCGTCGTGGAGCAAGATGATGGGGAGACGGTCACGTATGAGTTAAAGAAGTACGCGCGCTCTAATCAGAGCACGTGCGTTGACCAGCGCCCCACCGTCGTGAAGGGACAGCGCGTGCAAGCGGGCGATGTCTTGGCCGATAGCTCGTCAACGGAAAGCGGTTTGCTGGCTTTGGGCCAGAACGTACTCGTGGCCTTTATGTCTTGGGAGGGTGGTAACTTCGAGGACGCCATTCTGCTCAGTGAGGAACTGGTGCGTGATGATAAGTTCACATCGGTGCACATCGAGAAGCACGAACTCGCCGCGCGAGATACCAAACTGGGACCAGAAGAGGTCACCCGCGAGATCCCGAATGTCTCGGAAGAGGCGCTTCGCGATCTGGATGAGGAGGGTGTGATCCGGGTTGGGGCTGAGGTCGGGCCACTGGATATCCTGGTCGGCAAGATCACGCCGAAGGGCGAGAAGGAACTCACGCCGGAGGAGAAGTTGCTCCGCGCGATCTTCGGTGAAAAGCTGCGTGATGTGAAGGACACCAGCCTTCGAATGCCACACGGAGCCCATGGCAAAGTTGTCGACGTCAAGGTCTTTGACCGCGAGGAGTACCGTGACTTGCCTGCGGGCGTTGAGAAGGTCGTCCGGGTCAACGTCGCCCAGCGGCGAAAGATCACCGAGGGTGACAAGATGGCAGGGCGTCACGGCAACAAGGGCGTTATCTCGCAGATTGTGCCCATCGAGGATATGCCGTTCCTTGAGAATGGGGAGGCGGTCGATATCATTCTCAACCCCCTGGGTGTGCCGGGCCGTATGAACATCGGTCAGGTGCTGGAAACCCACCTGGGTTGGGCTGCCGATCGTCTCGGGTTTGCGACGGTCACGCCTGTGTTTGACGGGGCGAATGAGGAGGAGATCGCAGCCGAACTGGCTCGCGCTTGGTTGATAGATCGCGCATGGGACGATGCAATGGAGCGGGCTTGGACCTGGCTTAAGGCTCAAGAGTTTGCCTTGGAGTCTCTGCTCGATGATGATGAGGCCCGTCTTATCTATGTCGCCTCTTGGTTGGCGCCCAAAGGATATGACGTCGGTCAATTGCGTGATGATCCCATATATGCCCGGCGGTCGGTGCTGCGAGAGTGGCTACGTGAGGCCGGCTATGATCCGAATGAGTTATTGGCCTTCGACCGCGAGCTACATCTAGTAGCACGGCGTCAGGAACTGGACCGTAAGGCGCAGGCTGTCTGTCTACGCCTGTGGAGGGAGGCACGGGGGCAGGAGGTCGCGGATCTTTCCGACGATGAGGTGGTGTTGGCGGCCACGAAGTACAGCCAAGAGCACAACGATCCGATCCCCACGTTGGGCAAGATGCGGCTTTACGATGGTAAGACGGGGAGACCCTTCGATCAGCCTGTGACCGTGGGCATCATCTATATGTTGAAGCTCGCGCACTTGGTTGAGGACAAGGTTCACACTCGCTCGACAGGTCCTTACTCTCTGGTTACGCAACAGCCTTTGGGCGGCAAGGCCCAGTTCGGCGGACAGCGTTTCGGCGAGATGGAGGTCTGGGCTTTGGAGGCCTATGGCGCCGCCTACACGCTTCAGGAGATGCTGACCATCAAGTCCGACGATGTTCAGGGCCGGGTCAAGGCCTATGAGTCCATCGTCAAGGGCTTGCCCATTGAGGAGCCCGGGATCCCCGCCTCATTCAAGGTCCTGGTCAAGGAGCTACAGAGCCTGGCCTTGTCAGTCGAGGCTGTTACGGACTCCGGTGATGTGCTGCACTTCGGTCGTGAGGATCGCCGCGCCCAGCTTCCCAAGCTAGGTATGGGGTTGTTGGGCTTGACGCCACAGGCTGAGCGAGCTTCTTAGGCTTGTTGACGTTCTCAGAGTTTGTGCTACAATTCTGGTTCGCAGAAGGGTGACAGCCAAATCTCCTGTCACTCACAAGGAATAGAACGTTACAGGGTCGACACTAAGGAGGCCATCGAAGTTGAGATGGCCTTCTTCACTGCGAAAGTATGCAAGTAGAAAGTACAGGAATTCTAGGAGGAGATAGTGCCCACGATTAATCAGTTGGTGCGGAAGGGGCGCAAGCCGAAACCAAAGCAAGCTAAGTCCCCGGCGTTGGCGTACAACATCAACACCAAAAAAGGGGGGCGCCGTACCCGAGTTAAGGAAGGCAACCCGCAGAAGCGTGGTGTTTGCACGATCGTGCGCACGATGACGCCGAAGAAGCCGAACTCGGCGCTGCGGAAGATCGCGCGTGTCCGTCTCTCTAATCGCCTTGAGGTTACGGCCTACATTCCTGGCGAGGGACACAATCTGCAGGAACACTCGGTGGTGTTAGTGCGTGGCGGGCGTGTGAAGGACCTGCCCGGTGTCCGCTATCATATCGTGCGTGGAGCCCTTGACTGCGCCGGCGTTGAAGGTCGTGAGCAGCAGCGCTCCAAGTATGGAACCAAGAGCGAGTAGTGGAGTAGAGGATGCCAAGACGAAATCGTCCACCTAAGCGAGAGATTGATCCGGATATCCGCTATAATAGCGTGCCGGTGCAGAAATTTATCAATCGCATGATGTATGGCGGTAAGAAGCACACCGCCGAGCGCATCATGTACGAAGCGATGGAGAGAGCCGAAGCACGCACGAACCGTCCGGCGATCGAGGTCTTCAACGATGCGTTGCAGAACGTGATGCCGCCCGTTGAGGTTAAACCGCGGCGCGTTGGTGGTGCGACCTATCAGATTCCGGTTGAGGTGCCCCAGTATCGGCAGTTGTCATTGGGCATTCGCTGGCTTCTGGCGGCGGCTCGCAATCGCCCCGGTCGAGGTATGGTTGAGAAGTTGTCTGCGGAGATCATCGACGCCGCGAATGGGGTCGGCTCCGCGGTGAAGAGGCGTGAGGACACTTTGAGGATGGCGGAGGCCAACCGCGCATTCGCCCATCTTCGCTGGTAGCGTTCTTTCGCTCTTAAACGTAACAAGAGCTTTTGAAGAAGGCTATCGCCAAGGAAACACACTGAGGATTCAGCGATGGCCGTAGAACATTCACTAGAGAATATACGCAATATTGGGATTATTGCCCACATCGACGCGGGCAAGACGACCACGACGGAGCGCATTCTTTTCTACACGGGGCGTACCCATCGTCTGGGAAGTGTGGACGAAGGGACAACAATCACCGATTGGATGGCCCAAGAGAGGGAGCGTGGTATCACGATAACGTCTGCAGCGGTGACCTGCTTTTGGAAGAGGCACCAGATCAACATCGTGGATACCCCCGGTCACATCGACTTTACGGCCGAAGTTCAGCGCAGTTTGCGCGTGCTCGACGGCGGTATCGTCGTCTTTGACGGCACGTCCGGGGTGGAGCCGCAGTCCGAGACCGTTTGGCGGCAGGCTCAGGGTTTTGGTGTGCCGCTGATCGCGTTTGTGAATAAGATGGATAAGCTGGGCGCAGATTTTGCTCACGCCATCGATACCATTCACGAGCGCCTCAAGGCGAATCCCGTTGCCATTCAGTGGCCAATCGGAGCGGAGTCAGACTTCCGCGGGATGGTTGACCTCATTGAGTGGCAGGGGATTGTCTGGTCCGATGAGCTGGGGCAGAAGCCGGAGTACGTTCCGGTTCCGGATGAGGTCAGGGGCGCCGCTGAAGAAGCGCGCGAGTTCATGATCGAATCCATCGTCGAGACGGACGACGATTTGATGGTCAGCTATCTCGAGGAGGAGGAGATCTCTCCCGACGCCTTACGCAAGGCGCTGCGAGACGCGACCATCGCAGGGACGATCCAGCCAGTATTGTGTGGTTCGGCACTGCGCAACAAAGGGGTACAGCCTTTGTTGGATGCAGTGGTACAATATCTTCCTTCGCCTCTGGATATCCCTCCTGTGGAGGGCGAAAATCCAAAGAAGGGAAAGGTCGAGACGAGACCAGCGGATCCGTCGGCGCCGCTGGCAGCGTTGATCTTTAAAATAGCTACAGATCCCTATGCGGGGCGTTTGGCTTACTTCCGGGTCTATTCAGGTACTGTGACACGTGGAAATGTCTATCTGAACCCCGGTAAGCATACCCGTGAGCGGGTCTCCAAATTGCTTCGTATGTTCGCCGATCGCCGAGAAGAGGTCGATGAGATCAAGGCCGGCGACATCGGGGCGACGGTCGGGCTCAAAGCCACGATCACCGGAGACACGCTTTCGGCGATGCACGCACCGATTGTTTTGGAGTCGATTCGATTTCCAGAACCCGTGATCCAAGTGGCGGTGGAGCCAAAGACCGTCGCGGATCAGGATCGTCTCAACGAGGCTTTGGACAGGTTGGCAGAGGAAGATCCGACCTTCCGAGTGCGGTTGGACGAGGGTACAGGGCAGACGATTTTGGCCGGCATGGGTGAGCTTCACCTAGAGGTTCTCGTGGACCGTATGTTGCGGGAATTCAACGTGGCGGCGAATGTTGGCAAGCCCCGAGTCGCGTATAGGGAGACTGTAACGCAGACCGGTCGTGCAGCGATGACGTTTAACCGCATGATGGCCGGTAAACCCCAGTATGCTCGGGTGGTGTTGGAAGTCAGCCCGGCAGACACGGGGGAAGCGTCGAAATTTCATAATCTCTTGCGTCCGCAGGACCTGGCGGCTGAGTTCGTCGAAGCTGTCAGAGCTGGGGCGCTTGAGTCGTTGGATAGCGGCTTTCTTGCCGGTTATCCTCTTGTAGGGATTGAGATCCGCTTGGTTGACGCGCGAGCTGATGAGAGTCTATCGACCGAGATGGCGTTCAAAGCAGCTGCGGCGCAGGCATTCCGCCAGGCGGTGGAAGCGGCAGAGCCTGTGTTGTTGGAACCTATGATGGATGTAGAAGTCATAATGCCGGATGGGTTTGTTGGCGAGGTGCTGGGCGATCTGAATGCGCGCGGTGCTGATATCCAGTTGATGGAACCCCGTCCAGGCGGTGGTCAGGCTATCCGGGCCTATGTCCCCCTGGCCAAAATGTTTGGGTATGCTACCGATCTTCGCAGTGTAACGCAAGGACGGGGCACGTTTACAATGGAGTTCCACCACTATGAACCGGTGGACTCCCGGCAGATGGATGCCATCGTCTATGGCGCTTAGTCGCATGAAAGCGAACGGGCTGCTGGAAAACGCGGCACGTGGAAACGCGAATGCAGGAAGTGCCAGCTCGACTGGCAGTTGATCTAATCTGAGGATATCGAACTAATCTGAGAGCAGAACAAGGAGAGACAAGCAATGGCTAAAGAAGTATTTGAGCGCACCAAGCCACATGTTAACGTCGGCACCATCGGTCACATCGACCATGGTAAGACGACCCTGACGGCGGCGATCACCAAGACACTGGCCACCAAGGGCTGGTCCGACTTCAAGGCTTACGACGAAGTCGCCAAGGCTGATGCGAAGATGTTCCGCCGCGATGCGACCAAGATCTTGACGGTTGCGATTTCGCACGTTGAGTACGAGACCGAGAAGCGCCACTACGCACACGTGGACTGCCCCGGTCACCGTGACTACATCAAGAACATGATCACCGGCGCTGCCCAGATGGACGGCGCGATCCTGGTGGTTTCCGCGGTAGATGGGCCCATGCCTCAGACCCGCGAGCACATCCTGTTGGCACGCCAGGTCGAGGTTCCCGCGATCGTGGTCTTCTTGAACAAGGTAGACCTGATGGATGATCCAGAGTTGCTTGAGCTGGTGGATCTGGAGATCCGCGAGTTGCTCAGCTCCTACGAGTTCCCCGGCGACGAGATTCCCATTGTGCAAGGATCGGCGTTGGAGGCTCTGATGTGCGAGAGCGACGATCCGGACGATCCCGCTTACGAGCCCATCTGGGAGCTGATGCGTGTCGTGGACGAGTATATTCCCACGCCGGAGCGTGAGGAGGACCGTCCCTTCTTGATGCACATTGAGGACGTCTTCTCGATCAAGGGGCGTGGTACTGTGGTGACCGGTCGTGTTGACCGCGGCACCTTGCGACCCAATACCGAGGTCGAGCTGGTCGGTGACATCTATGAAAAGCCGCGCAAGACAGTGGTTACCTCTATGGAGATGTTCCACAAGACCCTAGAGGTCGTGCGCGCCGGCGACAACGCGGGTTTGCTCCTGCGGGGTGTCGGCAAGGACGAGGTCGGTCGTGGCGTGGTCGTGGCGGCCCCAGGTTCGATCGAGGCGCGCCGGAAGTTCGAGGCCGAGGTCTACATCCTGCGCAAGGACGAGGGTGGACGACATAAGCCCTTCTTCAGCGGCTACAAGCCACAGTTCTATATGGGCACGATGGATATCACCGGTGAGGTGACGTTGCCGGAAGGCGTTGAGATGGTTATGCCCGGCGACTACACCACGATGACCGTCGAGTTGATCTCCCCGGTGGCTATGGAGTCCGGCTCCCGATTCGCCATCCGTGAGGGTGGTTTGACCGTCGGTGCCGGCGTCATCAGCCGCGTCTTAGAGTAGTTGGAGTCAGGCCGCTAAGGGTGATTTATGGCTAAACAGCGCATTCGCATTCGGTTGAAGGGGTACGATCACCGTATTCTGGATGAGTCAGCACGCCGCATTGTAGAGGCGGCTGAACGCACTGGTGCTCGTGTTGCGGGGCCTGTGCCCCTGCCCACCAAGATTGAACGATATACGGTTCGCCGTTCTACGTTTATCGATAAGGACAGTCACGAGCATTTTGAGATTCGAACTCATAAGCGGTTGATCGATATCCAGGATCCGGATTCGAAGACGATCGACACGCTTATGCGGCTCAATATGCCTGCTGGCGTCGACATCGAGATTAAACTGTAACTCGTTTAGTCTTTACATAAACAGTCAATACGAATCGCCCCCTGGTCGTTGACTCGCTCCTGTGCACGTGGGGTCAAAGGCCAGGGGGATAGTATGGGAAAGAGAAGAGCAGGGATGATGTGGCGTGAGAAGTGCACGGTCAGTTGGGTTGCCGCGGAGGATCAAGAAGCCGTGAGTGCCCTTGACTGCGTACGAGCGCTGGCAGTCCCGAGGAGGACGTGGTGAAGGGAATTCTGGGACGCAAAGTCGGCATGACCCAGGTTTTCAGAGATGACGGCACAGTCGTGCCTGTCACCGTCGTTGAAGCTGGGCCGTGCTACGTGACACAGCTCCGGACGCCCGAAAAAGATGGCTATCGGGCTGTGCAGATCGGTTTTGGCGCCGCAAAGGCCAAACATCTGACCCTAGGTCAGAGAGGACATCTCAGACGGGCTGGTGTGTCGGACTTGCGGCATCTGCGCGAATTGCGCATGAGTTCTGATGAGGACTATGAGTTGGGCGAGACGATTATGGTCGACATCTTTGAGCCCGGTGAGCGCGTAGACGTTGAAGGTCGCTCAAAGGGCCGCGGGTTCGCCGGCGTCGTTAAGCGCTGGGGCTTTGCAGGTGGCCCACGCACCCACGGTCAGTCCGACCGTGAGCGAGCGCCGGGATCCATCGGCGCTTGTGCAACCCCGGGTAAGGTCTGGAAAGGCCAGAAGATGCCCGGTCATATGGGGAACAAGCGGACGACCGTTCAGAATCAGGAAGTGGTCTTAGTGGATCCTGAGCGCAATCTTTTGGCCGTGCGCGGCTCTGTGCCTGGACCCAAGGGCGGCTTGGTTTTGGTCAAGCTCGCTCGTAAGCAGAAGGTCCCCAAGGGAGGTAACTAGCCATGCGTGTGCCAGTCGTGAATATGCAGGGTGAACAGGTTGACGAGATCGAACTGCGCTCAGAGATCTTTGAGGCGCGGGTGAACATTCCATTGATGCACCAAGCGTTGGTGCGCCAACTGTCGAATGGTCGTCTGGGCACCCACAAGACCAAAACTCGCAGTGAAAACAATCGTTCGAAGTCAAAGTGGTACCGGCAGAAGGGAACCGGGCGCGCCCGGCACGGGAGTCGGAATGCTCCTATCTTTGTCGGCGGTGGTATCGCCCATGGCCCGATGCCTAGGACCTATAAGAAGAAGATGCCTCGGAAGATGCGACGCGCTGCTCTGCGCTCGGCTCTGTCAGTTAAAGCCGCCGATCAACAGCTCGTGATCGTTGACGATCTGCAGATGGAGGCTCCGAAGACCAAGGCGATGTTTGAGACCTTGAAGAAGCTCTCCGCTGACGAGGGCAAGACGCTGATTCTGCTTCCTGAGCGTAACGAGACGGTCGAGCTGTCGGTGCGCAATCTCTCAACGGCGCGGACATTAAGAGCGAGTTATCTGAACATTCGGGACCTTCTGAACGCCGATATGGTCGTGCTGCCCTTAGCATCCTTGCAGGTGATTGAGTCGATGCTGGGCAAGGGCAAGCTTGCGTCCGAGGAAGTGGAGGTCTGATGAATATCTATGATGTTATCGTCCGTCCCTTGGAGACGGAGAAAGCTTACCTGCAGCGTGAGTTTGGGAAGTACGTCTTTATCGTGCATCTCGACGCCAATAAGAGAGATGTGAAGCATGCAGTCCAGGAGATCTATGGCGTTGACGTTGAGAAAGTGCACACGATGATTATGCCGGGCAAGTTTAGCCGGATACGGGGGCGCCGCGCTCTGACGCGTCGCCCGCCCTGGAAGAAGGCTATCGTGACGCTGGCGCCGGGCGAGCGAATTGAGGCGTTGGAGGCGTAATATGGCAGTCAAGAAATTCAACCCAACATCGCCCAGTCGTCGATGGATGACCGGGCATACGTTTGATGAGATTACACGTACTAAGCCGGAGAAGAGCTTGGTCCGACCGCTTAACAAGCAGGCGGGTCGGAATGTGTACGGGCGCATCACGGTGCGCCACCGCGGAGGTGGTCACGCGCGGAGATACCGTGTGATCGATTTCCGGCGGGATAAGTTCGATATTCCCGCTCGCGTCGATTCGATTGAGTATGATCCGAACCGCTCCGCGCGCATTGCGCTGTTGGTCTATGCCGATGGTGAGAAGCGATACGTCCTGGCACCTCTCGGACTCAAAGTGGATGACACCGTTGTCAGCTCTAAGGATAGCGCCGACATCAGGGTGGGCAATGCCCTGCCTTTGGAGAGGATTCCACTGGGCACCATGATCCACAATGTCGAGCTTCATGCTGGTCGGGGTGGTCAAATGGTGCGAGCCGCGGGCGCTGCGGCCCAGTTGATGTCCAAAGAGGGTGATTACGCGACCTTGCGTCTGCCGAGTGGTGAGATTCGTCTGGTTCGTAAGGAGTGCATGGCCACGATTGGCCAGGTTGGCAACCTCGATCACGCGAACGTGAAGCTGGGTAAAGCCGGTCGCAAACGCTGGAAGGGTTGGCGCCCAGCTGTTCGCGGCTCGGCGATGTCGCCGCGCGATCATCCACACGGGGGTGGCGAAGGGCGCACACCTATCGGTATGCCCGGCCCGAAGTCACCTTGGGGTTGGCGGACACTGGGTAGGAAGACCCGTCACAACAAGGCGACGGATAAGTACATCGTTCGGCGTCGTCAGACGAAGTCGGGCTCCGGCCGGCGCCGCTAATTAGGGAGGTAAGTTATGTCACGTTCCTTGAAAAAAGGACCGTACGTAGATGCGAAGTTGTTGAACAAGGTCGAGGAGATGAACCGGACCGGCAGCAAGCGCGTGATTCGTACATGGTCGCGAGCTTCTGTGATCTTTCCCCAGATGGTAGGGCACACGATCGCTGTCCATGATGGACGACGCCATGTCCCGATTTACATCACTGAGAACATGGTGGGCCATCGTCTGGGTGAATTCGCGCCGACGCGTACCTTCCGTGGGCACGTGGTTCGGGAGAAGAAAGTCCGGGTGATGGTGAGGTAACTATGTTGGAGACTGTAGAAGCAAAGGCTAGACACGTGCGAATGTCGCCCTTGAAGGTGCGACGTGTGATTCGTCCGTTAAAGGGGATGGCTGCGCAGGACGCTATGGATGCTTTGAGCGCTATGCCCCATGCGGCTGCTGTGCCGGTCCGCAAGCTGATCCGTTCTGCCGTGGCCAACGCTGATGAGATGGGACTTGACATCAACAGTCTGTACATCGCCAGGATCACTGCGGATGAAGGCCCGGGCGTTATGCCCGGTAAGGGTTGGCGTGCGCGTTGGGGCAGCCGCGGTCGTTATCGTCCCATTCGCAAGCGTTCCTCCCATATCACAGTTGTTCTCGAAGAACGGCTGTAAGTGTAGCTTATAAGGAGGCTTATCTTGGGACGCAAAGTTCATCCCTATGGTTTTCGTTTGAAGGTTATCCGAGATTGGAAGTCTCGATGGTTTGCCGAGGGGCGTGAGTATGCTGACCTACTTGAGGAAGATCGAGCCATCCGCGAGCTGATCTACAGCCAGATGCGGGAGCGGTCTCGTGACGGTCAGAGTGGCATCTCGCGCGTCGAGATTGAGCGTTTCCCTCCCAATCAGGTGTCCATTTTCGTTTGGACATCCCGACCGGGTGTTGTAATCGGCCGTAAGGGAGAGAATGTCAAGGGCATGCGGCAGGATGTCGAGAAACTGACCGGTGGCAAGCGCGTACACATCGACGTTCAAGAGGTTGAGCAACCGGACCTCGATGCGAAGCTCGTCGCCGAGAACATCGTCGCTCAGTTGGAGAAGCGTATCTATCACAGCCGCGCGATGAAGCGAGCCTTGCGTCAGGCGATGCGCGCCGGTGCTGAAGGCATTAAGGTTCAGTGCAAGGGGCGGTTGGCGGGATCCGAAATGGCCCGTGTGACCTGGATGCGCGAGGGGCGCGTGCCGCTGCATACGCTTCGTGCAGACATCGACTTCGCACAGGAAGAGGCGCGTACTACCTATGGGCGGATTGGGGTCAAGGTTTGGATCTACAGAGGTGAGATTCTGCCTCAGAAGTCCGCGTCTGTCGATGAAGCGCTCTAGGCAGCCATCTTGGTAAGGAGTTAAATTATGTTGATGCCGAAACGCGTGAAGTATCGCAAGCAGCATCGTGGACGGATGAAGGGCAAGGAGAGCCGGGGGGTCGAGGTTTCATTCGGTGAGTTTGGGCTTCAGGCCCTGGAACCCTCCTGGATTTCCGCGCGTCAGATTGAGGCTGCCCGCCGTGCCATCGTGCGCCATATGCGGCGACGAGGTAAGTACTGGGTTCGGATCTTCCCCGACAAGCCGATCACGAGCAAGCCGGCTGAGACCCGCATGGGTAAGGGAAAGGGCGAGGTCGAGTACTGGGCCGCTGTGGTCAGGCCCGGGCGCGTGATGTTTGAGATCGGCGGCGTACCTGAGGAGATCGCCGAGGAGGCGCTGCGTCTGGCTGCTCACAAACTGCCCATCAGGACACAGATTATCTCCCGCATCGAGTATGGTGCCGGGGAGGCAGGAGAATAGTATGGACGTTGGCGAATTCCGAGATATGACATCTGATGAACTCCGCGATCGCCTGCAGGAGACGCGGCGTGAGTTATTCATTCTGCGCCAGCAATGGTACGCTGGTAGTTTGCAGGATCACAATCGGATGCGCTTTGTGCGCAAGGACATTGCCCGCATTCTGACCGTGTTGCGCGAGCGCGAGTTGGCCGCCAACGAGGAAGAGGAAGGAGTGGCGGTATGAGGGAAAGCAGAAAGAGACTGGTCGGTACCGTGACCAGTGACAAGATGGACAAAACGGTCGTTGTTATGGTGGAGCGGCATTATCGCCATCCTCTCTACGAGAAGGTGATCCGCTCAGTGAAGAAATACATGGCGCACGATGAGACAAATGATTGTCACGTCGGCGACAAGGTCCAGATCGTGGAAACGCGCCCGATGAGCCGGCGGAAGCGCTGGGCTGTTGAGAGCATCCTGGAGCGGGCCGCATAAGCGGCGCGTAAGAGGGTTGTATAAGGAGTTGTGCAATGATTCAACAGGAAACGCGCTTAGCCGTTGCTGACAACACCGGAGCTCAGGAGTTGCTCTGTGTCCGGGTTTTGGGCGGATCGAAGCGCCGTTACGGTTACATTGGTGATTCTATCGTGGCTACGGTCAAGTCGGCAACTCCTACGTCTTCTGTGAAGAAGGGAGAGGTCGTTCGAGCCGTCATCGTGCGGGTCGCCAGAGAGTATCGTCGTTCCGATGGCTCGTACATTCGCTTCGATGATAACGCCGCGGTCATCCTTGATAACACGGGCATCAATCCGCGCGGCACGCGTATTTTTGGGCCTGTGGCTCGAGAGCTACGTGAAAAAGGTTACACGAAGATCGTGTCGCTGGCGCCTGAGGTGCTATAGGGCCGGTGATGAGGGACTAATATGAATCGTATAAAGAAGGGTGACATTGTAGAAGTAATCGCTGGAGATGATCTCGGCGTTCGAGGCGAGGTTATGCGCGTGATACTGAAGGACGACCGGGTTGTGGTCTCCGGTGTCAATATGGTGATCAAACACCAGACTTCGCAGCAAGCCGGTCGCTCTCAAGCGCAGGGGGGACGCATCCAACTGGAGGCGCCCGTTCATATCTCCAACGTGATGTTGGTTTGCCCAAGTTGCGACGAACGTACGCGCGTGGGCTATACAGAAGTTGATGGACAGAAAGTACGCGTCTGCCGCAAATGCGGTGAGACGATTGACTAAGGAGATGGGGACTATGCAACGGTTAGAGCAACGATACCGTCAAGAGATCGCGCCGACGCTGAATGAAGAGTTCGGCTACGACAATGAGATGCAGATTCCCCGTCTGCGCAAGATCGTAGTGAATGTCGGATTGGGTGAGGCGTTGGACAATCCCAGGGCTATCGAGTATGCAGTCAATGACCTGCGAACCATCACAGGCCAGCAGCCTGTGGTCACTCGAGCGCGGAAGGCTATCGCGAATTTCAAGCTGCGCGAGGGGCGCCCGATTGGCGCCAAAGTGACGTTACGCGGCGATCGTATGTGGGCATTTCTTGACCGTTTGGTCAGTGTGGCGTTGCCCCGTACGCGCGACTTCCGTGGTGTTCCCGACAAGCTGGATGGTCGCGGCAACTACACCCTGGGGCTTCGTGAGCAGCTTCTCTTCCCAGAGATTGACTACGATAGCGTTGACAAAGTTCGGGGTATGGAGATCTCTTTCAACACGACGGCTGAAAATGATGAAGAGGCCCGGCGACTGCTGGAGCTGCTGGGCATGCCGTTTCGGCAATAAACACGTATGACGTAGGGAGTATTGAACAAGGAGTGAAGTATGGCGAAAACTTGTATGCCGATTCGCGAAACCCGGCGCAAATACGAGGTGCGAGTGAGAAACCGCTGTTCCCGCTGCGGTCGACCGCGCGGATACTACCGACGGTTCGGTCTGTGTCGGATTTGTCTCCGTGAACTGGCCTTGGAGGGGAAAATCCCCGGCTTGGTCAAGTCCAGTTGGTAGTGAGGTGCTAGGATGACGACAATGTCTGATCCAATCGCAGATATGCTTGCACGTATCCGCAATGCTTTGATCGTAAAGCATGCGACGGTTGTGATGCCCTCGTCCAAGATGAAGGTGTCTATTGCCAAGATTCTGAAGGACGAAGGCTATGTTAGTAACTTCAGGGTAGTTGACGACGAAAAAGGACATAAAGCTCTGGTGCTGGACCTCAAGTATGTGGGAGATCTTAAGCATCAGCGGGCCGTGATTACAGATCTGAAGCGGGTAAGTAAGCCAGGTCGCCGCATTTATACATCTGTCAGGGATATTCCCTGGGTTCGGAGTGGGATGGGCATTGCGGTGCTCTCGACTCCTAAGGGCGTTATCACGGGGCAACAGGCGCGTCGCCTCAACGTGGGCGGCGAGATCCTTTGCTACGTCTGGTAGTTTAGCCCGCTTAGGGTGTTGACAGGGAGGTAGGCTGTGTCTCGAATAGGAAAGATGCCGGTCTCGATTCCGGACGGGGTGAATGTGACGATTGAAGGATCGTCGGTGACCGTTAGCGGACCCAAAGGTGAGATGACCCGGGATTTCAATCCCGCGATGGCGATCAGTCTTACGGACGGCGAAGTTCGTGTTGAACGTCCCAATGATCAGCGATTCTACAGGGCGCTTCACGGTCTGACACGCGCACTTATCAACAATATGGTGATCGGGGTGACTGAGGGCTATAGCAAGACGCTCGAGGTACACGGAACGGGATATTCCGCTGAACTTCAGGGCCAGAACTTGGTCATGAGTCTCGGATTTTCCCATCCCGTGGTCGTTGAACCACCCGAGGGGATCGAGTTCGAGGCTAACCCGCGGGCCAGCACCATCACCGTTAAAGGCTACGATAAGGAACTGGTGGGGCGCATCGCTGCTGAAATACGAGCGTGGCGCCCGGTGGAGCCTTACCTTGGTAAAGGCATCCGCTATGAAAACGAGATTGTGCGGCGCAAAGCCGGCAAGACCGGCCAGGCCATTTAGTTCAAGGATAGAGTTTAAGTACGTGGTACTGAGGGTGTGATATGAAACCAGAAGTTGATCGCAGAAAAGCCCGGCTTCGGCGTCACCGCTCCATCCGTCGGAAGGTGGAAGGCACGCCAGAACGTCCACGTCTGAACGTCTTCAGAAGCTTGAATCATATCTATGCTCAAGTGATCGACGACAGTGCCGGCAAGACACTGACGTCAGCTTCCACAGTTGATCGCGAGATCCGCGATCAGCTGAACGGAATGAAGAAGACCGAACAGGCGCGAGTCGTGGGCAAGGTGCTCGCCGAGCGTGCAGTGGCTAAGGGAATCAAGGACGTCGTATTCGATCGCGGGGGCTACAAATATCACGGTCGCGTGAAGGCTCTCGCTGAGGCTGCACGTGAAGGCGGCCTGGAGTTCTAGTGATACGGTGCCAGGCCGCGCCTGGTAGGAGGAAGCATGGCTAATTCAAGACGACGGAATCGAAGAAACTTCGAGGAAGAGCGCGAAGAACTGGATGAACGCGTGATTGATATCACGCGTGTCGCCAAGGTGGTCAAGGGTGGGCGCACCTTTGGCTTCCGGGTAACAGCAGCAGTAGGGGATAACAAAGGACAGGTCGGCATTGGTATCGGCAAGGCCCGCACGGTGCCGGATGCGATTGCTAAGGCTACCCAGCGAGCACGCAAAGATATGCGCCGCATCCCTATGGAAGGCACGACAGTGCCCCACGAGGTTGTCGGAACGTGTGGCGGTGCGCGCGTGCTGGTCCGACCGGCTACTCAGGGTACGGGAGTCATCGCAGGGGGTGGCGTCCGCGCTGTGTTGAGTGCTGCCGGCATTAGCGATGTCCTTACAAAGTCCTTAGGGAGTTCCACAGCGGTCAACGTGGTGCAGGCTACGATGAACGCTTTGGACCAGCTCCGTCGGGTTGAGGATGTTGCCGAGGAGCGAGGCAAGCCCGTGGCCGAGGTCATGCCGTTCTGGCGCCGGAGGGAATCGTAATGGCGAAGAAGTTACGCATTACGTTGGTCCGGAGCCCGATAGGGTATTCGAGGCGGCAAAAACGCACGGTCAAGGCGTTGGGTCTGCGCAAGATGAGTCAGAGTGTCGAACAGCCGGACAGCCCTTCCGTGCGCGGTATGGTAAGCACTGTTTCTCACCTGGTTGAGGTCGAGGAAATCGAAGCCTAGGGGAGGTTTTGGATGAAGTTGCACGATCTACACCCCGCTGAGGGGGCCAAAAAGGATCGCAAGCGCGTAGGGCGCGGCATATCAGCTGGCCAGGGCAAGACGGCCGGTCGCGGTATGAAGGGCCAGAAAGCGCGCAGCGGCGGCAATGTCCCACCGTACTTTGAAGGTGGTCAGTTGCCTTTGGTCCGCAAGCTGCCCTTTGTGCGTGGTTATAGCTTTTTCAATCCGTATAAGGTTGAATTTGAACCTGTGAATGTGGATGAACTGTCAGCGCGGTTTGAGGATGGGGATGAGGTCACGCCTGCTACGTTGAATGCAGCAGGGCTGATCAATCACGACGATGATCTTGTGGTTATCCTGGGCCGTGGTGAGATGGTATGCGCGGTGAACGTCAAGGCGCATCGTGTTTCCGCCTCGGCCCGCGAGAAGATCGAGGCCGCCGGTGGATCCATTGAGCTTCTGCCCTGGAAGCGGGGCGGTTACCGCACCCGTTAGTGCTGACTGGATGTCGATAGGAGTCATATGGGTTTGGCTTCCGATTTCGGCGACTAGGTCTCAGATCTATGGAGGAGAGTCATGATTGAAGCCCTGCGCAACGCATTCAAGCTTCCGGATTTGCGTCGACGGATGCTCTATACGCTGCTCATTCTGATTATCTTCAGAATGGCGTCGAATGTTCCGGTGCCCGGCGTGGATCGACAGGCTCTGAACGCCTTTTTCAACTCCGCTACGGCGACGCGCCAGTTTGCGGATCTGCTTGACCTGCTATCCGGGGGCGCCGTGTCGAATTTCTCTGTGCTGGCTGCAGGGGTCTATCCATACGTCACTGCGCAGATTGTCTTGCAGTTGTTACTGCCGATCTTCCCCAAGCTGGAGCAACGCATCCAGGAAGAGGGGGATGAGGGCCAACGCAAGATGAACCAGTGGACCTTCTATCTGACGGTACCCCTGGCAGCGCTGTCGGCGTTTGGTCAGGCACAGCTTTTCCGATCAGCCTCGGTTGGCACCCGACCGATCCTTCCGGACTTCGGGTGGGGGCCTGGCAAGACTCTCCCAACGATCACGATCATGCTCACGATGACGGCGGGTACGATGTTCGC
>JBNGDU010000155.1:0-19552 GCA_049975025.1 Anaerolineae bacterium | reverse complement strand
GGCTGGAGCTGGTAAGCGCCGTCGTCGATGTCCCAGACGAGCGGGTGGATCGGTTGAGCGAGATGTACCACCCGAAGAAGACGACGTATGCGAAGGTGACCTACACCGATATCGCCGGCCTGGACTCAGACCTCGGCAAGAAGGGGCTGAGCGGAGAGCTGCGGAACAAGATCGCGCCAATGGACGCCTTCGTGCACGTCGTGCGCGCATTCGAAAGTGATCGGGTGCCTCACGTCTTTGAGAGCATAGACCCCCAGCGGGATCTGGAGCATCTCGACAGCGAATTCCTGCTGGCCGACATGATCACGGTGGAAAATCGGCTGGAGAACATCAGCGAGCGCCTTAGCAAGGGTGCGCGAGGTGAGGAACGACAGGCACTGCAAGAGAGCCTGGCGCTGTTCGAAAGGCTGTTGGAGCAGCTCGGTGAGGAACTCCCCATCCGGACAATGGATCTCACCGATGAGGAGCGCGCCAGTATCTCGGGCTACGGGCTGCTCACCTTGAAGCCCGTCCTGATCCTGCTCAACACCGGCGACGAGAGACGGGATCCGGCGGATATCATCACATACGACGATCCCGATGCCAAGGTATTAGCCCTGCAAGGACAACTTGAGATGGAATTGAGCCAGTTGCCCGAGGAGGAGGCAGAGCTCTTTATGGAGGAATTCGGCGTGACCGAGCTCGCGCTTCCTCGGGTCATCCAAGCCTCCTATGATCTGATCGGCCTCCATTCTTTCTTCACGGTCAGCGACGAGGAGGTGCGAGCCTGGAACCTGCCAGTGGGGGGCACGGCGATCGAGGCAGCCGCCACCGTTCACACCGATCTGGCACGGGGGTTCATCCGAGCCGAGGTCGTGGCTTACGAAGCCTTGGCAGAAGCTGGAAGCATGGCCGCGGCGCGCAAAGAGGGGGCTGTTCATCTGGAGGGCAAAGATTACGTGGTCCAGGACGGAGACGTCATTTACATACGCTTCTCCATCTAGTCGCGCGTGGCGCAGATGACCTGCCAGGCTTCGAGCAGCATCTGAGAGCTGACTATGATAAACAGATCCGAATTCAAGATCGAATGGTTGTTCATCAACCTGCGCTGGTTCCTGCTTCTCGCGGTGGCCGCCGTGATAGGCCTGGACGTAGCGCTCACAGAAGCGACGTTCCCAAGAACCGCGCTGCTTCTGCTCATCGTCGGCGGCATCGCGAATCTGACAGCGCTTATCGTGCTGATGCAAGGCCCTTCTGCCCGCTTGCTGCGAGACATGATGCTTCTGCACGATATCCTCTTGACCCTAGGCTTCATTGCCGCATCCCGCGGACTCAGAACTCAGTTGCTCTTCGTCTCACTGGTCCCCATCATCGGCGCTGCACTGCGAATCTCCTATGGGGCGAGTATCTGGCTCACGTTAGGCGTGGTAGGATCTTATTGGGGTATCGGCTTTCTCGACGGTGCGTTCAATCTCACCGGTCCACCGGAAGCGGTTCTCTACAGTGTCCTGCCCTACGTGACCAGCAGCGCCATCCTGCTCGTGGCCGGCCTGACCGTGAGCCGGGTTGGCGTGAAGATCAAGCAGGCTTTGCTGGCGGACCGAGAGGAGCGCGAGAAGAAGACCCAGAACGCGCTGCGTCTGGCCCACCATCGGGCAAGCATCATCTTCGAACTGGCCAGCACCCTCAGCGCGACACTGAACTACCAGCGGGTTCTGGAGGCCGCCCTGGACATCAGTCACGCCGGGCTGCAGGAGTTTTTCGCCGATCCCTCGGATTTCTCGCAAGTCGGCATGATTCTGCTCTTTAGGATGGACAAGACCCTTCGGATCGCCAAGGCACGCGGCATATCACTTCGCGAGGAGCAGACTCGCTTTGCCGCGGAGCGGGGCGTCCTCGCCAAGGCCGTTGTGGCTATCGATCCTATCGTCACCAATGAGCCTGCCGAGGACCCGGAGTTAAGGCGCATTGGGCGCTTCCGCGAATGCCAACAGGCCATCGTTGTGCCACTCCGAGCCGGATTCGAGAGTTACGGTCTGCTGGTTCTCGGCAGTACAGAACCCGATCTCTACACGGCGGATTTTCAGCAGCTGCTTGTGGCCATCTGCAATCAGGCGGTTCTCGCCCTTCAGAACGCCAATCTCTATCAGAACTTGATAAAAGAGAAGGACCGGCTGGTGAACGTAGAGGAAGACGCCCGCAAGAAGCTCGCGCGCGACCTTCACGACGGCCCCACGCAGACAATCGCGGCAATTGCTATGCGGCTCAACTACATCCAGCTCCTCGTCAATGAAAACCCTGACGCTGCGCTGGAGGAGCTCAGCCAGCTCGAGGATCTGGCCCGACGCACAACGAAGGAGATCCGCCAGATGCTCTTCACGCTGCGCCCGCTCATCCTGGAGTCGCAGGGCCTGATCGCGGCGATTCGTCAGCTCAGGCAAAAGATCAGCGAGACCGATGTAGTGCCCATTCATCTAGAGGCGGATCCGGTCGTGGAGGAGCTGCTGAGCAAGGACGCCAAGGGCGCTATCTTTTATATCGTCCAGGAAGCCACTACGAACGCCCGAAAGCACTCAGAGGCGGACAACATCTGGATCCGGCTCTATCCACGGAGCCTTAACGTCATCGCGGAGGTCGAAGATGACGGCAAGGGCTTTGATATCTCATCTATCGAGGCCGACTACGCCAGCCGTGGCAGCCTCGGTATGACCATCCTACGAGAGCGGGCTACCCTGGTCAAGGGCAAGACCGTGATCAGGTCGACGCCCGGCGAGGGAACCAAGATCACAGTTACGGTGCCAAGGCTGCCGCCGCAAGAACGGGTTCCGACACAGGAAGGTGAGACGGCGCATGACCTGGCCGGGGCTTAGTCGATGGGACTGGCTGCTAGCCTCCGTCACGCTGGGCACCCTCGCATCCCTCATCCAGTGGGCGCTACTCTTCAGCCTCCGGCCCTCTGATGAGGAAACGCGCCCGGCGCAGAAACATAAAGGCTTCGTCCGCACCCTTCTCACAAGCCCCTGGCTCATCCACCCCCTGCGTCTACTCTACGCCGTCGGGATACCAGCGGCCGCTTTCCTGTGGCAGCGCACACTCACCACACGAGGCCTTGGACTCCAACCGCTACCCGGCCTCCTCACCCGGCGCGACACCGCTGCGGTCTGGGAAAGCCTGTGGAGGGATTGGGCCCGGGATCTAGGATGGACGGTGACGCTGACGGCGAGTACTGCGGCCCTGGTGATGATCGGTGACCACAATGCTCGCCGCCTGTCAGCACCCCAGCCCACACCGAGCCGGAATCTAGGCGTGGCACTACGAGAGGCCGTTTACCACCAGGTACACTGGGGCTTCTACCGGGAACCCTTTGTGATCACCTGGGGCACAGCCGCGGGGAGCTGGCTGGGCGCCCTGGCGGTCTTGGCGGAGGCGCTGCTGAATCCGATGGTGTGGCAACGCGTGCGTAGCCAGGGCCAGAGCTACGTCCGGATGCTGGTCGTGCGCGGGGGGCTGCTCGTCACCGGGACCCTGCTCTATCTCCAGACGCAGAATCTGTGGCTTGCGATCGTGATGGACGCGGTACTGGGATGGCTGTTGCTCCCGCCGCTCCCCCTGGACGTGAAGCGACATCGGTCTTAGAAGCCACGCCGTTGATACCAGGCACCTCACTTCAGTGTCGGGCTACACCCTGGAACGCAGAACCCAGCCAACGTTGGGGCGCCAACCCCGGCGCTTGCCACATACTATGCAGGCTGTGCGTGCGATCAACGACCGTTCCTTGAGCGCACACGACGCCGGTCAGTCAATCACCAGCTCCGCCGTCACCACGATGCGGTGTGTGTCGATGCCATAGGGATAGCAGGTGTACAAGGTCAGTACCGGCGTGCTGGTCGCGTCGAGGATACTTACCTCCGTCGGCTCCACGATGCGCGTCTGCCCTACCAAGTACCGATAGGCCGTTGTATGGGTGTGGACAAGGACCTCGTCCCCCACCGTGAGATCCGGTAGATCGCGGAAGATCTCACCGTAGATGTCGTTGTGTGCCAGAATCACGGCATTTCCTACCTCACCCGGGTTTGCCGTTCCGACGAGATGAACAGCCCCCTTCTTGAGCGACTCCCAGTCGCCGCCCTCCAGCACCGGCGCGTCGACGCCAATGGAGGGGATGACAATCCGCTGAGCGTGCTCCGGCCCGGGTGTGGGCACGGGAAGCGGAGTGATCTCCACGACCTGGTCGCGTAGGTGGGCCGGAATCGGCGCCGGCTGAGAGCGCCCTTCGGCGTCTGGCGGCGTGTGTCCGCCCGGTAACACGAGCGCCTGGATCATCGGCGTCGGCGTCAAGGTGGGCATGATCTGGCTCGCACGGCTCTCTTCGTTGATCTCCTCAACCGTAAGCACCATCCGCCCGACCACCCAAAGCAGGCTTAAGAGCGCCAGCACCTCAATCATGAGCAGAACCTGGTCACGGATCCAACGCCATTTGATCGGTCGGCGCTGGCGGCGTGCCGGGGGCGCCTCGATCACGGCACTGTACCGTCCGCGCACATCCGCCTCGCCCAGCGCCCGGGGCGTGCCGAGCGGTTGAGAGATATCCCTGTCCATCGATCGTTCGCCGGCCCCGTCGTCTTCGGTCTCTAGTGGGTCAACTGCTTGCGGGCGATCACCCATTCGCCTGAGACGCTCTTCGCGTCGCCGGAGGCGTAGCGCCTGCTCCAACTCCGGAATCGTCAGCTCATCGACGTAGCGGTGGTCTTTCATCGATCCGTCACTTCTCCCCCACCGCGAAGACCTCACGCTGGAAAAACCAGCGGAAAGGCGGGACCTTGAACAGCACCCAGCGGGCCAAACGAAACACGAGGTTCTCCTCGCGGTGCTGCGGCGGCGTACTCAACCACACATCGACCCTGTGAAAACCACGCCGTCGCAGTCCGCGCCACAGGCTGAGCATTGACTGCTCGTTCACGTGGACGTCGAGGTTCTGGGGGATGATCGCTCGGGGGTCACGGGGATAGCGGTCGCCCTGGCCTATCAACGTCCGAACACGCCGAACCAGGGGGTACGCGTAGCGGTCGTACCAGACGTTGGGAGCCGTATGAACCACAACGCGCCCACCGGGCTTCAACACGCGATAGGCTTCCGAAAAGGCCAGGGCCAACTCCTGAGGATAGAGATGCTCCACGATATCCAGCATGAGGACCCGGTCGAAGCTCTCAGGTTCAAAGGGCAGATAAAGCGCCGAAGCTTGGTAGACGCCAGGCATGGCGCCCTCCTCTTCGACGCTCCGGCACGCCTCACGCGAAAGCTGCACTGCAGCCGCTGCGTAGTCAATGCCGTAGGCTCGGGCACCGAGTTCGGTTGTGCGGCGGAGGATCTCGCCCCGCCCACATCCAATGTCCAGGACGAACATGCCTGGCGCGATGCCCGCGACCTTCAACGCTTCGGCTAGACGTTGCGAGAGATAGTTCTCCTCGCCCGAGAGGAAGGCCTGGTATCCCTCACAAACGTGGAGGAAGTACGTCTCATCATAAAGCGCCGAGGGTACGACGCCGGACCGACGGTCAGACAACAGACACCATCCTGCGTCCAGGTCTCACGCTATAGTCTCCATCCCATATCGCAGCACCGTAGCCTAATAAGCATTCGACGATCGGAAGATCTGCAGCACTGTCCGAATCAGGATCTTGATATCCAGGAGAAGCGACCAGTTCTCAATATACCATAGATCGTACTTCGTCCGCTCAGTAATGGATGTGTCTCCGCGATACCCGTTCACCTGCGCCCATCCCGTCATGCCCGCCTTCTCCCGATGACGCTCCATGTAGCGCGGAATGCTGCGGCGGAACTGCTCTACGTAGACTGGTCGCTCCGGGCGGGGGCCAACCAAGCTCATATCGCCGATCAGCACGTTGATGAGCTGGGGGAACTCATCGAGATTGGTCTTCCGCAGGATCGCGCCGATCTTTGTCCGGCGAGGGTCGTCTTCTGTCGTCCAGCCCGGACCTTCCTTCTCCGCATCCTGTCGCATCGAGCGGAACTTGATGATGGGAAATGGGCGGGCGTCCAGTCCCATCCGCTCCTGGACGTAGAAGACAGGGCCCGGCGACTCCAGCTTGATCAGAGCCGCAATCGTCATCATCAGCGGAGAGATGACGACCAGGCCGGCAGCCGAGCCGACCAGGTCCATCACCCGCTTCGCCGTGCGCCGCCAGCCCCTAAGCGCGATGTCGCGGACGGTCAGAATCGGGATGCCGCCCATCTCGCTGATGCTCACAGCACCGGCCATGATCTGGAAGAGGTCCGGATAAACCCGAATCGTGACGCGCCCCCGCTCGCACTGCGAGATCAGCCAAAGGAGGTCGCGATGCGGCGTGTCCTCGGGCAGCGCGATAATAACCTCGTCAACATCCCGGTTCTCAATGATCGAACCGAGTTCCGCGGCCGTCCCAAGCACAGGCACACCCAGTAGTTCCTCAACCGAACTCGTCTGCATTGTCATGGCGCCGACGACGTCATAGCCAAGTTCGGGGCTCCAGAGAAGCTTCTGGAGGATCATCCGCGCCACATCCCCGACGCCTACGAAGAGAACGCGACGGCGTCCCCATCCTCGACGTATCAGATGGCGGCGCAGCCAATCATTGCCCCATCGCCCAACGGAAACCAGGAGAATGGACAGTACCCAGGCATAGAGGACCATCACTCGGGAGTAATCCTGACCGACGACGAAGCTGCGGAGAAGCAGAGAGTCCAGTGCGACGCCCATTAGCGTCCCAACCGTGACCCCCACGAAAATGCCCGAGACCTCATCAACTCGGGAGGCCTGCGCGAGACTGTAGAGCCTGAGGAAGAAGAAGACACCGATGAGCGAAACCACGTGCATCAACAGCATCGGGATGTGCTCACCCAGCGTCTTCATCCCCTCCGCCTCATCGGGGAAAGGAACCGCCTGACGCAGGACGTAGGCCAGAATGAAAGCCAGCGCAGCCATCACCAGGTCCGTTAGGACCAAGAGCATGACGAAATAGCGCGTGGCCTTCTCGAATTTCAGGGCTGGCGTGTTGTTAACCATTGCACCAATCGGGTCTGTAATCTCAAGCCGCCCAAAATGAGCAGATGGACCAACTTCGGGGTCTGAGCAGCGTAATGTTTCTTATAGAATATCTCCATCGAACGCCAGAACTCGACGCGCGCGCGCGGGTTCTTCCTGCTGGAGGCGCGCTTGACGTGCAAGACCGTGACCTCAGGATAGTAGCAGACCTTCCACCCAGCGGCCTTGATACGGTAAGCCCAGTCGAGATCCTCACCGTACATGAAGAAACTCTCGTCCAACAAACCGACATCCTCGATTGCCTCGCGCCGGATGAGCATGAAGGCGCCAACGACCGAATCCACCTCGGCCGTCTCCTCCTCGTCAAGATAGGTGAGATTGTAGCGCCCAAACCGCCGGCTCCGCGGAAAGAGCTGAGAGAGACCCGTAAGCCGGTAGAATGAGACCTCCGGCGTGGGGAACGACCGCCGGCACGCCTTGTCCAGCGAACCATCAGGTCGCACCAGCTTTGGTCCCACGATGCCAACCTCCAGGCGATTGTCGGCGAAAGCCACGACCTTTTCCAGCCCGTTCGGGGGCACCTCAGTGTCGGCATTGAGCAGCAGAGCATAGCGGGGCGTGCCCTCGCCGCTGTTCGTTCCAAAGCCCATCCACCTCAGGCCCTGGTTGTTCGCGACCGGATATCCCAGGTTCTCCTCATTCGCGATCAGGTGCACCCAAGGGAATTCGGCGGCGACCATCTCGGCACTACCATCGGCGGAGTCATTGTCCACGACGCACACACGAAAAGACACACCCTCACTGGCAAAGACGGTATTGAGGCATTGCCTCAGCAATTGCTTCGTATTGTAGTTAACGATGACAACGCCGACGTCCCGGTTGCGCATAGCTCCAATTCTAGCACAGAGGGCATGCTCGACAAATGGCGGACATGAAACATGAGGGCGTGAAACGTGAGGCCGGGACGAGTAACAACGAACGATTAAAGAGTAGGCAGCAGCGCAGGCGGATGGGTCGGATGCCGGAAATCGTTCACTCGCCAGAGCCTTACCCCTTCCTGGTTACTCGTTATAGCTTCGGACTTAGCAGTCGTGCTCACTGTCAAATCTTCACGTTTCGCTCTTTTATGTTCCATTCGTCATTTGACGTTGACCCCCCCGCCCATTACAATCAAGTTACGGTACCAACCGACGGGCCGCGTCACCGGCACACACCACACTGAGCCGCGAGGCACGATGCGAGATTCAACCCTCACCGGCGGATCGCGCCGGAGCAGAAGCTGCAAGAGATCAGGAGGAATTTATGACTGTCAACACCAAATCGGCCGCAACAACCGTTCATTGGGAACGCTTCACCGCCCAGCGGACACAGAATATGACAAGCTCCGCCATCAGGGAGCTTCTCAAGATCACCCAACAGCCCGATGTCATCTCTTTCGCCGGCGGCCTGCCGGCCCCGGAACTCTTCCCGGTTCGCGAGATCGAGGAGGCCTGCAACTATCTCCTCAGACACGAGCCTAAGCGTGCGCTACAGTACAGCACCACCGAAGGACACCCACCCCTGCGGGAGTTCCTTGCCGAGTCTATGGCAAAGTACGGCATCCATCACAGCCCTGATAACATACTGATCACGACGGGCTCGCAGCAGGCTCTGGATCTCATCGGTAAGGTTTTCATCGATCCCGGCGCGTCCGTGCTCACGGGCCGCCCGACCTACCTCGGTGCCATCCAGGCCTGGCGCGCCTATGAGGCCGAGTTCGTGACCGTGCCGCTGGACGACGACGGGATGCAGACTGATATGCTGGAGGAGACCCTCAGAGATCATCCCATCCGCTACATCTACGTCCTGCCCAATTTCCACAACCCGGCAGGCACAACCCTGCCGGAAAGCCGGCGACGCCGGCTGGTGGCGGTCGCTCGGAAGCACGATCTGATCATCGTTGAAGACGATCCCTACGGCGCCCTCCGCTATGAGGGTGACGACATTGTCCCCATCGCAGCCCTGGCGCCAGAGCGAACGATCTACCTTGGCACCTTCTCCAAGACGCTGACGCCGGGCCTGCGCATCGGCTGGGCGGTAGCGCCCGCCGAGATCCGCCAACGCCTGGTGCAGGCGAAACAGGGAGCAGACCTCCACACTAGCACCTTCGATCAGATGATTGCCAACGATATCGCCCAGCGCGGCATCCTCAAGGTCCACGTGCGGCGGCTGCGCACCACCTATGGCAAGCGCATGCACACGATGCTCGACGCGCTCGCTGAGTTCTGGCCCGACGGATGCAGCTGGACGGAGCCCCAGGGCGGGCTCTTTCTCTGGGCTCGGGCACCGAAGTCGATCAACGCCGTTGACTTGCTGAAGGTCGCGCTGGAGAAGAAGGTGGCCTTCGTGCCCGGCGTCAACTTCTATCCCCGGGCCGACGGCGGTGAGAACGCCATGCGACTCAACTTCTCCAACGCGAGGCCAGATATGATCGTGGAAGGCATCCGGCGCCTCGGTCTCACACTGAAGGAGGTCCTCGCCGGCTAGCCGCAGAGAAGCGACGTGAGAGAGTGTGCGTACGAGTCTTGCCAGTGCACGCATGCTCTCTCACGTCGAGAGGCGATTGGCGCCCTAGGCTTACCCCTTGATCACGCCGATGGGGTGCACTCGCGCGATCTTGCGCGCGATACCGGCACCCTCCACCGAGTCGACAACCAGGCTGACGTCCTTGTACGCATATGGGGCTTCCTCCGCCAGGCCGCGCATACTCTTGGCACGAACCGCTACGCCCTGTTCCTGAAGCTCCTCGCGGACCTTTTCGCCGCGCTTCCTGCGCGTGGCAGCACGCCGGCTCATCGTCCGGCCCGCACCGTGACAACTGGATCCGAAAGTCAGATCCATGCTCGCCTGCTCCCCAGCCATCACATACGAGGACGTGCCCATGGAGCCGGGCACCAACACCGGCTGACCGGTCTCCTGGTACGCCTCGGAGAGCTCCGGATGGCCGGGCGGGAAAGACCGGGTCGCGCCTTTTCGGTGCACGATCAGCCGCCGGGGTTGTCCATCGACCGTCTGATCCTCGACCTTCGCAATGTTGTGTGTGACGTCGTAGATCTGGTCCAAGTGCCAGTTGGATACCTTCCCTGCCAACACCTGCTCAAATGTGAGCCTGACGAAGTGCGCCAGTACCTGGCGATTGGCGAAAGCGTAGTTAGCCGCCCCGGCCATCGCGGCCATATACTCGCGGCCCTCGCCAGAATCATAGGGCGCGGCGACGAGCTCCCGGTCGGGGATCTCGAAACCGTACCGTCGTGGGGCGTCCTGGAGCCGTCGCAGATACTGCGAACAGACTTCATGACCCAGCCCGCGCGAGCCGCAGTGGATCTGCACCACTACCTGCCCGTGCCGCAGCCCCCAGGCCTCCGCTGTGTTGGCGTCGTAAACCTCGTCAACGACGTCGATCTCTAGAAAGTGGTTGCCCGACCCTAAGGATCCCAACTGAGACAGGCCTCGTTCTTTGGCGCGATCGGGGACGGCAGCGGCGCGAGCCCACTGTAGAGCACCGCCGCTTTCCGTACGCATAAGGTCATCCTCCGTAGCATACCCTTGACCCTTGCACCAAGCTGCTCCCTGCTCCAGAACGCGGTCCATCTCCTTGTAAGAGAGCCGTACGGCACCATCGACGCCGACGCCACTGGGGCAGTTCCGGTAAAGTTGCGTCGTCAGGTCACTCAAGTACGGCGCCACCTCTTCCTCGTCCAGTTGGGATGTCAGCATACGTACGCCACAGTTGATGTCGTAGCCGACCCCACCGGGCGAGATAATGCCCTCCTCGCAGTCGAAGGCCGCCACGCCGCCGATGGGGAATCCGTATCCTTGGTGCATGTCGGGCATTGCCATAGCGTACTTGACGATCCCCGGTAACATAGCGACGTTGATCAGCTGCTCGATCGAGCGATCGCCAAAAGCCTGATCAAAGATCTGCCGATTGCCGTAGATGCGAGCTGGCACTCGCATCCGTTCGTCGTGAGATCGAGGTAGCTCCCAGATGTAGTCGTCAACGCGCTGAAACTCTTGCTTAACAGCCATATCTGCCCTCCTCAGAACACGGCGCGACGCCCACCGGCGGGGGCGACCCCACAGTGTGGGGCCCCAAAGCGTAGGGGCGAAATCGCGGTTGCCTTACCAAGACGACCGCAAGATCCCGTCACGCTAGATATCAAATACCAATTCGGTCTCGTAGCCCTCCGTGGTCTCGACGATCTCAAGATTATGATAGGTCGCGGCCTTGATGTGAGCAAGATATCTTCTGACCGGTCGACCTCTTGCCATCGCGTCCAAATGCACCGGTGAGATCGATTTGATCTCAAATGCCAAGAAGACAGCCTGCTTGACCTCGTGGAGATAGAGGAGTTCGTTGAGCCAGTCGACCAGCAGCGCCTCAGCATCTATCGCCGTCATCTCGATGGCTTCCACCACCCACACCTCGGTCTCAGCAGCCTCGGCGACGAGCGAAAACATGCCCAAGGCCGCCCCGGCGAAAAGATCCGCCAGATCGTCACCCCATACGTGGATCGACAGATCAGCGGTGTGATCGATCTCCTGCCAACGCGCCACACCTAGCCACCCTTCCGAGCGACGAAACGCTGGATCAGAAATCCAACAAGGCGTTCGGACCCATCCAGCGGGAACAACGGCACGTCCGCAGCGACCCCTGCCAGATCAGGGACGTCGGTGACCACGCCGACGACGTTATCGATGCCGGACAGAAGCTCGGGGTCACATGCCCGCCGCACGACCTCTACCTTGGGGAAAGCGCTGGCTTTGTAACCCTCAAGCAGAATCAGGTCCACCCCCTCAATCTGGGCCAACACCTCGCCGAGCTCCGGCTCTCGATCATACCGCTTCGTCCAGGCCAACCGATCCCGAGCGACCAAGGCCACCTGAGCCGCCCCCACTTGCCAGAATCGATAGGTATCCGTCCCCGGCACGTCCGATGCGACGGTGTGGCGAACCGCGTGCTTGACGACCGCCACCCGGACGCCGCGTTCGTTTAGCTTCGGTAACAAGCGCTCAAGCAGCGTCGTCTTGCCACTGCCGGATCGCCCGACGAAGGCCACCACCGGGATCGTCGGTCTAGACTCAGAAGACGACACCGGCATCTTCTCGGTCTCCGAAACTAACGATGGGGTCAGGGCGCGCCGCAGTCTCGACCGGCGGCATAGCCGGGTCGACCATGACGTGACTGGCCCGCCCTAGGGTCTTTACCGCGCGCCTGTACCTCCCGTGGCCAACTCCCGCGAACCAGTTATTCAGGACCTGTCCCACCATGTCCCCAAATCCGCAACGTCATCACACGTTCAACCTGAGATAACCCAGAACCCGTTCCAGCACCTCCTCCGGCGTCAGGTCCGACGTATCGACGTAAAGGTCGCAGTGTGCACGTGCGTGCGCTAATCGGACCTCGCGTTCCTCGACCCACCACGACGACGGCGCATCCAACCCTTCTCTGTCAGCAGCTGCTTCCGGTGAGACGTCCAGGTAGATGAGGTGATTTGGGTTGCTGATCCGTCGCCACATATCCGCAGCAGCAGCGTGCTCCTGCCTGATCTCCTTGACGTGATAACCCAGAGCCCGCAACCGCCGAGCCAGCGTCGACTTCCCAGAAGAACATGGGCCTACGACGCCGATGACACCTGTATCCGATGGCTCAGCGTCGATAGACATCCGGGACCGGCATTTCGACGCGCATTTGCCGGGGTCCTGTGGGTGGTCCGGACTGGACGTGAATGGCGACGACGCTTGTGTCATCGTTAGGTCGACCGTCGTCCAGTGCCATCGCGCGCTCCAACAAGCCGTCGGCGACCGCCGCTGCGGACGCCTCCGTCTGCCAGATGTCCTCGGTGGCCTCAGCGACATCGAAGCCTACACCGCTTCGACTGCCGGCGTGAACCAACCCGTCGGTACAGGCGATAACCAAGAGGCCAGGTTCGAGCTGAAACTGATCGATCGCGGGACGGGTATGGCGATAGAAACCCAGCGCCGGAGCGTCGGTCTCAAGCACTATGACGTCCTCTCCCGGCTGACGCAGAAAGACCGGGGCGTTGCCACAGCGGGTCACGATCAGCGTGCGGCTGTCAAGCTCTACGGAGATCACGACCAGCGTCGCCGAGACCTGCCCGCGCCGCTGTGCGTAAAGCATGTCGTTCGCCGCGCGAGCCGCCGCACCGTCTCGAACGCCTTCCGCCAGGTCGGAGATGAGCTTCCGCACGACCTGCATACTGATCGCCTTCGCGCCGCGCCCGGAGCTCTGACCGTCAACGAGGACCAGGGAGAGACCGCCGCGCGGTCTCTCGATCATCTCCAGCGTATCTCCGCTCTCCCGCACCGCCCACTTGTTGATCTTACTTACGGCTACCGAAAGGTGCATTAGCCCAATTCTTCTTCCTGAGCCCCCTCAGTCTCGCCCTGCGCCGTGGCCTCAACTCGCTTGCCACTGATAGCGCCGGGAAGTAGACGTACCTCAACACCCTCCGCAATCTCCAACCGCGCGATATTGTGTTCGAAGTCCAAGTGGGTGAGCGTGCCGATCAGACCGCCGATAGTCATCACATCGTCACCGACCTGCAGTTCCTCCTCGCGTTTTCTTTGCCGCCGGCGCGCTAACCATTGAGGCAGTATGAGAAAGACAACCAGTGCAGCGATCGCGATGATCCAGAAAAGCCAGTTTTGGTCCATGACCCCTCCTATCGACATATCTCAGCATTGATACCACCGCTCAAGGCAGCGATATCCTATGCGGTCTCATCTTCATTATACTGTCGGGCGTCCGGATAACAAACAGAAGCACGTCCAGCGGGATACGAGGGCAACCAGTTGACTTGCCATTTTCACCACTCGTACTAAAACAAACGAGACGGACACCCACTATACCACGATATTGGCGCGCCAGATCAGCACCGAAAGGGGAGAGGTTCCGCGATGGGAAACGACAAAGATTGGATCCCGGGCGACATCCCGGTTGACAGACCCAACGTGGCCCGCATCTACGACTGCTTTCTGGGCGGCTACCACAACTTCGAGATCGACAGGAAAATGGCAGCCACTGTAGAGAGTATCTGGCCCGATGTACGCCTCGCATCGCAGGCTAATCGCGCCTTCCTTCGCCGGGTCGTGCGGTTCCTGATCAACAAAAGCATTGATCAGTTGATCGACCTGGGATCCGGCCTCCCCACGATGGGCAACGTTCATGAGATCGCCCAAGGCATCTCTTCCAGGACTCGGGTCGTCTACGTGGACCACGATCCGATTGTCATTGCTCACAGCCAAGCCATGCTCAAGGACAACCCCTGGGCCATCGCCATTGAAGCCGACGTCACGCGACCCGAGAAGATCCTGAATCACAGAAGGACAAGAGAGCTCGTCGACTTCGAGCGCCCAATAGGCGTGCTGGTCTTTGCGCTGTTACCCAGCGTCCCTGACGACGGTGAAGCGTACGCAGTCGTGGAGACCTTCCGGAACGCGGTGGGGCCAGAGAGCTACTTGGCGATATCCCACGCGACTTACGACGATGCGCCAAGGGACACGCTAGAACGGATCAAGCAGCTCTACAAAGACTCCGGCGCCACACGTAGCAGTATTCGCTCCTATGAAGAGATTCTGGCGTTCTTCGCCGACTGGGAGCTGGTCGAGCCGGGCCTGGTGCACCTACCAAAGTGGCGTCCGGACCGGAAGAACGACATCTTCGCCGATGACCCCAGCCGGTGCGTCAATTGGGGCGGGGTAGCACGCAAACCCTAGCGAGCAACTCGAACGACAAGGACGGTCTACCGTCAGACACTGATCGAAGAGCGTACGAACAGATGCGGTGAATATGAACTCGAGGACAATAAACGAGATCGCGTTAACGCTGAGCCGTCGTCGTGATGAGTTAGCTGATGCCTGGCATCGTGCCCTCGACGGGACTAGCTACGTGCCGCTGGATCCCGTGGAGATCGATAAGCGGTTGATACAGATCGTGAGCGATCTGGTGACCGTTGTCACAAGTGACGATCTTGATGTGGCCCAAGCCCGGGACCTGGGCGCCCGAATCGCCCACCTGCGCTACATCGATCCCGAGGCGATCGGACGGACCCTGGAAGTCTTGGGCCGCGAGCTAATGCGCGATCTCAGCGACGAGCACACGGCGGCGCTGGGACCAAGACTAGGCGCGGTTCTGGGGCATATGACATCGGGCTATTTCGAATGCGCCCGCGCCACCATCCTCGATGAACAGGAGAGCATTCGTCAGGCGCTGCTCACCCGGTTGCGCCAAGTGTATCGAGCGCTTCACGATGCGCACGACGAATTGGAGCACCAGGTCGAGGCGCGCACCGCCGACCTGATGGCGACGAACGAACGCCTTAAAGAACAGAACACCCGGCGAGAACACGTTGAAGCTGCCTATCGCGCCCTGGTCGAGAACAGCCTTCAGGCCCTGATCATCTTTCAGGAGAACCGCCTGGTCTACGCTAATCCAAGACTCGCCGAGCTGACTGGCTGCGATCTGAACAAACTACAGACCACACCTCTAGAGGAGTTGTTCAATCTCGTCCATCCTGACGACCGGGAGCGTGTCCTGTCCCTTGCCAAGGATCTTCCGCCGACGGCACACTTCGAGTGCAGAGGCATCAGGGCTGACGGCTCGGTTTTCTGGGCCGAGATCTTCGTAAGTCGGATCGTCTTCAACGGGAAGCCAGCAGTGCAGGCGGTCATCCTGGAGATCACCGAGCGGAAGCAAGCTGAGGAGGACAAACGCCGGAGTGAGGAACGGCACCATTTCCTTATCGACCAGCTCCCGGACATGGTGGTCGCTCACAGAGATGGTAGGATCGTCCTTGCAAATCGGGCAGCCGCCCGGGTGTTCGGCGCTGAATCGCCGGACGAGCTCGTCGGGCGCGCGGTGTTGGACCTGGCGCACCCGAACTACCGGGCGACGCATGCCAGCCGGCTCAGACGCCTCCTGCTTGGCGAGTCAATCCCACCTTTGGAGACACGACTGCCTCAGCCCGATGGGCGTCCACCCGTTGATGTCGAGCTCCGGACCGTCCTGATCGAAGACCATGGAGGGCCAACGGTGCTCGTTGTAGGGCGCGATATCAATCAGCGGAAACAGGCGGAGAGAGAGCTCCAGAAGGCTCACGATGAGCTGGAGAGGCGAGTTAAGGAGCGTACAGCAGAACTGGCCCGCACCAACCGGGAGTTGCAGGTCGAGATAGTGGAGCGCAGGCAGATCGAGAGAGAGGTACGCCAGCGTAACGCACAGTTGGACCTGCTTAGCGAGGCCAGCCGCGCGTTCACCGCATCATTGGAGATTGAGGAGGTATTTGCGGTGATCCTGGAGCGCCTCCGTGAGGAGCTGGACGCCGAAGCATGGTTCGTCTGGCTGATCGATGACAGCACCGGCGACCTGACCTGCAAGCACTGCGCCTCGCGGTCAAACGTCGACATCAGAGGGTACCGACAGCGGGTCGATGAAGGCGTCATCGGCTGGGTGGTGCAGCACGGAGAGACCTTGCGCCTAGGCAATGAGACCGAGTTCCCCGGCTGCATAGAAGACCACCCCCGATTTAGGCAACTCGGGGCGAAGTCCCTGCTCGCAGTCCCACTGCGGGTCAAAGATCAGATCATCGGCGCGATCGAGGTCGTGGACGGCGAGCTGCACAGCTTCAGCGCAGACGAGCTGAAGCTGCTGGAGATGCTGGCGCCCCCGGCCGCAATCGCCATAGAGAACGCCAGCCTCTATTCGGCGGCGCGACGCGAGATCCGGGAACGTAAGCTTGCCGAGGCCGCTCTTCGCGAGAGCGAGGTCCGTTACCGAACGCTGATTGAGGCGTCACCCGATGCTATCCTCGTCACCGACCTAAAAGGCGTCAGCCGGATGAGCAACAGACGCGCCGCAGAGCTGCTGGGATTGGGCAGTGTTCAGGAGATGCTGGGCGTCAATCTCCTGAATGACCATATCGTCCCTCAGGATCGTGCACTTGCGTGGGCACGCCAGGGCGGAGCTTTGGAGGAGAGAGATGTCGAGTCCATCGAACTGCGCCTGAGGCGCAGTGATGGAACCGTCTTCCCGGCTGAGATCAGCGCGACCTATCTGCGGGATGAGAGCGGTGAGCCTCAAAGCGTCATCAGCATTGCGCGCGATCTGACGGCCCGAAAGAGGATCGAAGACGCCTTGCGCCGCACCAACGCGGAGCTGCGGGCGCTCAACGCTATCGCTACGCAGACCGGTCAATCGGAGGATCTCACCGGGCTCCTAAGCACTGCCTTGCTGCAGGCATCCGAGCTTATCGAGATGGATATGGGATGGATCGATCTTGCCAGCACCTCGGGCAGTCAAACCACGATGGAGCACCCAAAGGGGGAGAAGAGCGCTGCCCAACAGGCGGTCCGCACAGCGCTCTCCCAGAGGGTTATGGAAAGCGGCAGAGCCGTCGCGGCACGATCTATGGATCCGGCATCGCTATTCTCCCTCGATTCTGAGGGTGCCGAAAGCGACGACGGCTGGACAGCCTTGGGTTTGCCGGTTCGACCGCAGCAACGCACCATTGGCGTCATCGGCGCGATAGGCCCTGAGCTAGTTGCGGAGGATCGCCGGTTCCTGGAGAGTGTTGCGCAGCAGATCAGCATCGCGGCTGAGAATGCGCAGCTGGCACGAGCGGCGACCGAGGTCAGGCTGCTCCGTCAGCTTGACCAACTGCGCTCCGAACTCGTCGCCAACTTCTCTCACGATCTCAAGACCCCATTAGGCGTCATCAAGTTCTCGTCCACGACGCTACTGCGGGACGACGTCAGCTTCAGCCCGGAAACGCAGCGAGAGTTGCTGATGGAGATCAACGAGCAGACCGACCAGCTGACCCGCATCGTGGAACGTGTTCTGGAGCTGGGTCGTATGGAAAGCAGCCATATCAAGCTCAACCGCGATCCCGTCGATCTTGCAAGAGTGACGGAAGACACGCTGGAGTCAGTGCGCCGAGGGCTCCATAGCCATACGCTGAGTCAGGACTTCAGCCCGGCGACGATCGTCGCTGACGTCGATAAGCAACGTATCGCCGAGGTGCTGCATAACCTTCTGGACAACGCCGTGAAATACTCACCGAAAGGCGGCGAGATCGTCGTCCGCGGGCGTATCCGAGGCGACGAGGCGGAGATCGGGGTCCAGGATCACGGCATCGGGATACCGCCGGCTGATGTTGAGCGGGTCTTCGAGCGTTTCTACCGCGGCGAAAGCGAGATTCACAAACACACCGCCGGCGTCGGACTTGGCCTCGCCGTTTGTCGTGGCATCATTGAAGCCCACGGCGGACGGATCTGGGTGGAGAGCACCATGGGCGAGGGAACTACGGTTCGATTTAGGTTGCCGGCTATCCAGGTGACGGGGAAGAACACAGGCTCCGACCAAGCGCAGAACAAGGGATGGTCAGCCGGAGCCGTCTAGGCTTCGTCAGAGGAAGATAAATGGACGAGCGAAACAGCAGGATTCTCGTGGTCGATGACGAGATCCGGTACGTGAAGCTAGTTAGGGTAAACTTGGAGGCAAGCGGCTACGAGGTTCTCGCTGCGACCAACGGTGACGAGGCTGTCAACCTTACCATCGAGAAGCAGCCCGACCTGATCCTGTTGGATATCATGTTGCCCGGTCAGGACGGGTACGCCGCCTGCCAGGAGATACGCCGATTCTCTCAGGTGCCGATTATCATGGTGACCGCGTTCGAGCAAACGGAGAATCTCGTCAAGGGCCTCGACGCGGGAGCAGACGACTACATTACCAAACCATTCAGCGCCCAAGAGCTCTTGGCTCGCATTCGCGCCGTATTGCGGCGCGCAAGCATGTCTGGACCCGAGGTGGAGGAGTCACTCCGTGTCGACGGTATCGAGATCGACTTCACCAGGCGCCGTGTCTACGTGGATGGAGAGGAGGTCCACCTAACGCCCACCGAGTACCGGCTCCTCTCGGAGTTGGTCAGGAACTCCGGTCGTGTCCTGGTTCCGGACTACCTATTGGAAAGAGTCTGGGACGTCAATACCCACGAGCCGCAGTTGCTTTGGCAGGCCATGCACCGTCTACGGCAGAAGATCGAACCAGATCCAAGCAATCCGACGTATATCCATACTCGAACCGGCATCGGCTACATTTTTATGGCAGAGGAGCGCACACAGGATGCATGAACCCACGCTAGAGGCAACCGTTCTCATCGAGGTGGGATGGGAGCAGGCCAAGGCCTGGTTCCTGGCTTTGGACAAGAACCCCGAGTGGTACCGGTTCGAGAGCCACGCCGGTTTTACCTTCACCGAGGGCGAGTTCGGGGAGCCAGGCGCCCGTTTCCAGACTGAGGAGGTCTTCCTGGGTCTTCGACAGGAGTTGAAATTCGAGCTGACCGAGGTCGGTGACCGACGTTTCACCTTCCACCTTCGCCAGCCTATCGAGTCGATATGGGGATATTTCGCCCTAGAGCCTGTTGGGGCAGAATCCACACGGCTGAGGCTGGCCATTGGGAGTGAGGGAGCGAC
>JBNGDU010000154.1:0-19591 GCA_049975025.1 Anaerolineae bacterium | reverse complement strand
CAATCATCAGGGCATCCCACCTTACCCTATCTTGGGAGAATGATAAAGCCCTGGGACTTCGTGCGTTTGCTCTTGAGCGCCGCTAGGCTACACTGTGCTCGTGTTTCCAGAGGCGCATGGCATCCGCCGCGCTTCTGTATCGATGAGGAGGCGTACTCAGGGTGTCTTCGTTGACTTCGCAATGGACCGCTCGCGCGGTGCGGGGCCATGAGCGACGGGCCCGCCGCTTGATGGCGCGGGAGGAGTGGGAGCAGGCTGCTGCTGCCTACCGGGAGATCCTCAACCTTGATCCCGAGATCGGTCGCGTCCACTATGGGTTGGGACTCTGCTACTATCGGCTAGGCCGGTGGCGGGACGCTACCCTCGCCCTGGAACGGGCTGTCGACCTGGCGTATGCTGACGCGGAAAAGCTACTTGCCGAGGTGCGGGCCGCCACGCCGGTCCGGGCCGCGGACCTCCGGCCCGTTGAGCCTCCGCCGCCTGCCGTGATCGTGGGCGGCGATGTGGTCACGAGATCCATCGAGCCCGAGCATGGCGCGCCCGATGGGCAGCCGGGACAGATCGCTGAGCCGTCGCCTGTGTACGAGGATGACAGGGTCGTGAGGCGCGATAGCGGCGAGGAGGTCCAACGCCCGATCGTCTGCCCGCCCTTGGACGCGATCTTCGCGCCCGGCGGCGCGCTGTCGAATCTGCTCGGCGACCGCTACCGACCCCGTGCGGGACAGGTCCGCATGGCGAACCTCGTGCGCGAAGCGCTGCAGGAGAGGCGTCACGCCGTGATCGAGGCCGGCACGGGCATCGGTAAGTCTTTTGCCTATCTGGTCCCCGTGCTCTGGTCCGGGGCTCCGGCGGTCGTCAGCACCTCCAACAAGGGCTTGATGAACCAGCTCTGGGAGCACGATATCCCCTCCCTGAAGCGCATTGCTCCCCGAACGTTCAAGGCTGCGTTGCTCAAAGGCCGTGCGAACTATCTCTGCGCGCTGCAACTGAAGCGCCTCAGCCAACTTCCATCCCGCAAGGATCGCGACGTCCTGCTCGATCTTATCCGAGAACGCCTGAACGAGGTGCCGTCCGGTGATGTAGAGGTGATGCGCTTGCCGCCGGAGGTCGCTGCCCGCGTCACCGTAGGCAGCCGCGAGTGCCGGGGTCGCCACTGCCCGGAGTTCAGGAACTGCTTCTACGAAGCCGCGAAGCAGAAGGCGGTCGAGGCCGATCTTGTGGTCACCAATCACGCTCTGCTTTGCTACAGTGTGCTTCTCGCCGAGAACCACGTCCTGCCGGTGCGTCCCGTGCTGATCATCGACGAGGCGCACCAGTTGCCGCGTTATGCCGTCGAGGCGCTGACCCTCGCCTTCGAGCACGACCAGTTCTGGGCGTTGGCCAACAGCCCTTCGGTACAGGAGAGCGTGCCGGAAGAGCACCTCGATGAGATGAGCGCCGGTTACGATGCGTTCATCCGGTCGATCGCGGATCAAAGGCCCGGGGCGTTGCGTTCTAAGCAGAGGCCCACGCGCTGGGCGCTGAAGGGTGAGTTGCAGTCCGGCTTGGCCCTGTGGGAGACGTTGCGCCGGGTTCAACGCAGCCTCTCGCACGCGAAGGGTCTAAACGAAGGAGATAGGGAGGCCGCGCTCCGCCAGAATGAGGAGATCGCGGCCGCGGTCCACGGCCTCGCGACGCCCGAGCCGGAGACCCACATCCGGCTCTGTGATTTCGACGAGACGACCCCACCGGGTAGCTCCGTAGCCTATCAGGCGGCTCTTCGCCCGCTGGAGGTGGCGCTTCCTCTGCGCCGGCTGCTCTTCGACGTCTGGCCCCGCGTTCTCTGCACCAGCGCCACGCTGAGCGTGGGCAACGACCTCGGTTGGTTCCAGCGCCAGGTGGGGCTCTTCGACTCCCGGGGTGTCGATGCTGCCGACGATGGGCTGCCGTCTGTGATCAGCGAGGCGTTGTCCGGACCTTTCGACTACGCACGGCAGATGCTCATCTACACGCCGCGCGCTTTGACGCCGGTCTACGATGAGGCCCGCCAGGCGTTCGCCCACGATTATGTACGGCAGCTCACGGCGGAGGTCGAGCGGCTGCTGGAGGCTAGCCGGGGACGCGCCCTGGTGCTCTGCACCAGCCGCGCGCGTATGGCTCAACTCCACGACGCCCTGGCGCCGGTGCTCGCGGACCGGTATCCGTGCTATCTCCAGGGTGACCTGGCCCAGCCCGAGCTGGTCGCGCGATTCAAGGCGGACGGCAACGCGATACTCTTCGCGACGCGCGGTTTCTGGGAGGGTCTGGACATTCCGGGGGATGCTTTGGCCCTGGTCGTGCTCGACAAAGTGCCCTTTGTGCCCTATGATGACCCGGTCATCCGCCGGCAGGAGGCCCGCATCGCGGCTCGCGGCGGTAATTCCTTCTACGAGATTCAGCTGGGGCCGGCTATTCTCAATCTTCGGCAGGGCGTGGGACGCCTGATCCGCTCCGAGACCGACCGGGGTGTGATCGCGCTACTGGACGGGCGGGTGCTCCGGAGGGCCTACGGGCGTCAGATTCTCGAATCGCTGCCCGGCGGTCGCCGCACGACCACCTTCGAGGACGTCGCCGCGTTCTTCGATGACTCAACAAGTGGACTTTCGTAGTTTCCCGACGAGGAGGTCAAGATGATCGCAGACATATTGTCAGATGGTGAGGGCATTCTCAGACTGACGCCGACCTGGGTGCCCCGGGCATTCTGCATACCCGGTAAGCGCATCAAGCTGCATCCGGACGACTACTACGCATTTGGCGCTCATAGGGGCGGCATCGATGAGCGGTGGCTCTCGTCGACCACCAAGGCTGATAACGGTCCTCTCACAACGCCCGATGAAGGGCTCAGTTACGTCGTCTACGGTGACCCGGACGCCCCAAAGAGGATTCTGTTGCGCGACGTCGTGGCTGATCTGGGCGCCGACCTTCTCGGTGACCCCCTGTGGGATCGTTACCAAGGCTGGCCGATTTATTCCAAGTTCTTCGACAACCTCGGACCGCTTCCCCATCACCTGCATCAGATGCCCGAACACGCATCCAAGGTCGGCGCGGATTCAAAGCCGGAGGCGTATTACTTCCCTCTGCAGCTTAATAACCACGGAGGCACTTTCCCGTACACGTTCTTCGGTCTGGAGCCGGGCACGTCAAAGGAGCAGGTGCGTCACTGCCTGGAGATTTGGGACGAGGGCGACAACCACATCACGGATCTCTCGCGTGCCTATCGGTTGCGTCCCGGCACAGGATGGTACGTGCCGGCGGGACTGCTCCACGCCCCGGGCAGTCTCTGCACGTACGAGCCCCAGTGGGCAAGCGATGTCTTCGCGATGTACCAGTCGCTGGTGAGCGATGTCCCCATTGATTGGGAACTTCTGGTCAAAGACGTCCCGGATGACAAGAAGGACGACCTCGACTATCTGGTCTCGATGATCGACTGGGAGACCAACACCAACCCCAACTTCAAGGACACGCACTTCCTGGAGCCGAAGCCGGTGAAGCCATTGCCGGAGATGAAAGAAGATGGCTATATCGAGACGTGGGTCGTGTACGGAAACCCGGCGGTCTCGGCTAAGGAACTGACCGTGCTGCCCGGGCGCACGGTGACGATCGAGGATTTCGGGCCCTACGGTCTGATCGTTCTACAAGGCCATGGGGAATTGGGGCCGTGGTCGATTGAGGCACCGGCGTTGATCCGCTACGGTCAGCTCACGCATGACGAGTTCTTTGTCTCCTATGATGCAGCTCGCTCGGGCGTGACCATCTCCAATCCAAGTAGCACCGATCCCATCGTGATGCTGAAACACTTCGGGCCCGACGTCAGCGAACAGGCTTGACTCCACGGAAGGAACGGGAGAGCTTAACGCAGAGGCGGGGAGGGGCAGAGGCGCAGAGTTCTGTTGTTTCTCCGCGCCTCTGCGTTAGATTTGATTCGGTTGCCGTTTTGTCGAGCGGGTCTTGATCTCGCGTGGACTCCGTATGTAAAAAGCGACGGCCCGGGGCTGGCCCGGGCCGTCATCGGTGGCTGGGGCGGTAGGATTCGAACCTACGGTACACGGATTCAAAGTCCGTTGCCTTGCCAACTTGGCCACGCCCCAACACTGCCTCTATTATACCGCAAGACTGTGCTCTGGCAATGAACGCGCCTGCCACCAGATGAGATCTTAGCCGAAGCACGCCTTTATGCTACAATGCGTCCTATATCGACCCCATTATGAGGAGGTTATCGATGCATCGAATCATGGTGACCGGCGGTGCGGGCTTTATCGGCTCCAACTTCGTCCGCTACATGCTGCAGACTCACGCCGACTACCACATCGTCGTCTACGATAAGCTGACCTACGCAGGCCGGCTGGAGAACCTTCAAGACGTGGCGGAGAGCTTTGCCGATCGCTATGCCTTTGTCCAGGGGGATATCTGCGACATCGATCTGGTGGAGCAAACCGTTCAGGATCACGGCATCGACACCATCGTCAACTTCGCGGCGGAGACGCACGTGGATCGCTCCCTGATGGAACCGGGCTCATTCATCCAGACGGACGTCTACGGCACTTACGTCCTGCTGGAGGCCGCGAGGAAGTTCGGTCTGGAGCGCTACCATCAGATCAGCACCGACGAGGTCTATGGTCAGGTGTTGCACGGTCGCTCCACGGAGGGCGATCACCTGGAGCCACGCAGCCCCTACGCCGCCAGCAAAACCGGCGGTGACTTGATGGCCCTCGCGTACCGCGAGTCCTGGGGTCTGCCGGTGACCATCACCCGGGGGTCCAACAACATCGGTCCCTATCAATATCCGGAGAAGGTCGTTCCCCTCTTCGCCACCAACGCCATCGACGACCAGCCCCTGCCGGTCTACGGTGACGGGCGGCAGATGCGGGACTACCAGCACGTGCTCGATCACTGCAGCGGGATCGACGTCGTGCTCCACAAGGGCGAACTCGGCGAGATCTATAACATCGGCACCGGCTCGGAGATCACCAACCTGGAGATGACCAAGATCGTGCTGGCGACCCTAGACAAGCCGGAAACCCTCATCAAGCACGTCGAGGATCGACCCGGTCACGATCGGCGCTACGCTCTCGACGTGAGCAAGATCCGCGCCCTGGGATGGGATAACGCCCACAGTTGCCGGGAGGCGATCGAGAAGACGGCGCGCTGGTATGCCGAGAACGAGTGGTGGTGGCGTCCTATCAAGAGTGGCGACTACTACAAAGCCTACTACGAACGGCAATACGGCAAACGGTTGGAGGAAGCGTAGGCTAGAGATCGCCGATGGCCACTCCAGACGCCGTCGCTCGGTTCCTGCTGAAAGACGTGAACCGTGCGGTCCGTGACTTCGACCTGATCTCGGACGGGGATCGGATCGCCGTTGGCGTCTCCGGCGGCAAGGACAGCCGTACGCTGCTCGACCTGCTGGTTCGCGGCGTTGACATCCCCGGCGACTACGAGGTGGTCGCGATCCACGTGGACGGGTCCCCCGTAGGCCTGCCCAATCAGGCCCCTCGACTGGCGCCCTGGTTCCAAGAATTGGACGTACCCTATGAGATCACGCCGCTGATGGTGCCGGAGGACGAGGAGCTGCCGATGAACTGCTTCCGCTGTGCGTGGAATCGGCGGAAGACGCTTTTCTTCGCCGCGGACCGGCTCGGCTGTAACAAGGTTGCGTTTGGCCACCACGCTGATGACGCCGCGGTGACAACGCTGATGAGCCTGATGTACAAGGGGCAGTTGGAGACGCTGGCGCCCCGCTTGAGCTTCTTCGACGATCACTTTATCGTGATTCGTCCCTTGATCTACCTGAGTGCTGCCGAGATCGAGCGTTACGCTCGCGTCAGCGGGTGGACCTTCCCGCCGGAGCCGGTCTGTCCGAGGGAGGAGGAGGCCCGCCGGGTGCACTTCGAGCGCTTCCTGTCGACCTTCTCTTCCACCGAGCGCGAGCAAATCCGCGCCAACCTCTGGCGCGCCGCACATGAGCACGGGGATGTGCCGTCAACCGGCGCCGCTGGCCCCGCCGAGGAGGTCACATGAACACAGACCGCCATCGCGAAAGCCAACTGCGCAAGCTGAGTCGGTTCCTCTCGATGCTCCTGCGCCACCGCCCGGACCGTTTTCCCATCAAGCTCGACGCCGAGGGCTACGCGGACCTGGACGAGATCATGTTCGTCCTAAGGGCCCTGCCCAATTTCCGTTGGGCGACCTACAGCGACATCGACGCCGTACTGGAGATGCCCGGGCGCCGGCGCTTCGAGATCCTGAACCGCGAGGCAGCGGGGGGCGGCGGTGCGCGCATTCGCGCCCTCTATGGCCACACCGCCATCCGTCCGGCCTACGACCCCATCGAGCCTCCGAACGTACTCTACCACGGAACAGCCCCGGAGAACCTCGATGCCATCTGGCGCGAAGGCCTGCAGCCCATGGAACGCCAATACGTGCATCTGACAGCAGAACCGCAGACGGCGCGGACCATTGCGCTACGCCATAGCCGCGAGCCGATCATTCTGGAGGTGGACGCGGCCCGGGCGCACGCCGACGGCATCGTCTTCTACCACCCCACCAGCGAGATCTACCTGTGCGATGCGGTGCCGAAGGCCTACGTCACGGAGAAAACCTGATCAATCCCTGAAGACATCCGCCCAAGAGACGGTCCAATTCGAAAGCGAGGTGCTTATGCCTGAGATTCCAGAGCCCTATCTATCGCTAGGCAGCAAGCTGATCGGTTCCCTGATCGTGATCCTTTTGACCCTCATCGTCAACCGCATAGTGCGTGACGCGCTCAGGAAGCGCTTCAGAGAGGCCGATCAGGCGACGACCCTCCGCATGCTCATCCGCAATGCTGTGCTGGTCGGCGCCAGCATCGTGATCCTGATGATCTGGCTGGGCACCGGCAGCAGCTTTACAGTGGCGATGGGCATCCTCGGCGCCGGTATCGCCTTCGCCTCTCAGGAGGTGATCGGGTCGTTCTCCGGCTTCATCAGCATTGTCGGCAGCAGTATGTACCGCATCGGAGATCGCGTCAGTATCGGCGAGGTGACCGGCGACGTGGTGGACATCAGCCTGTTGCGGACCAGCCTGCTGGAAGTCGGCGAGTGGGTGAAAGCCGACCAGCCGACGGGCCGCATCGTCACGATCGCCAACCGCGCCGTCTTCTCCGATCCGGTCTTCAACTACACTAAGATCTGGCCCTACATCTGGGATGAGATCACTATCCCCATCACCTACAACAGCGACTGGCGTCGTGCCCTGGAGATCATGCTCGAGCACGGGGAGGAGTACACGGCCCATCTACAGGCCGCGGCCCAGGCGGGCCTCGACGCGCTGGATCGGCGCTATCCTGCCTTCGAAGACACCCCCGTGACACCCAGTCTGTACACCGTGATGACCGATAACTGGATTGAGATGACGATGCGCTACGTCGTCGAGGCCCGGCAGCGGCGCGAGGTCAAAGCTGAGCTCCATCGCGAGTTGCTGATCCACTTCGAAGAAGAGGCCGACATCACCGTGGCCTCCGCAACCTTCGAGATCGTGGGGTTCCCGCCGCTGCACCAGGTCTAGCAGACAGGCAGGTGATGTATGAGACAGTCGGGGGTTTTGATCCTCATCGTGGTCTTCTTTCTGGGCGTTGCCCTCGGGCTCGTCGCGACGGCAACGCTGCCCGAGATGGCATTGGTCAACCTCTACGAGCAATGGGGCCTTTGGGGGGTGATCGGCAGAGCGACCATCGCCATTCTCTTGGTGGGGCTTCCGATCACGTATCTTGCGTGGCTGGTGAGCAGTTCGATTCAGGCGATGCGACCGCAGCATCCCGCACGGTCCGCACCGGCGCCCGCTGTGCCCCTGACGCCCGAACGGATCCTGGTGCCGGTGGGGGGCGGCACCAACGCCCTGCTCGGTCTGGGCCTGGTCAATGGCATGGCCAACGGCGGCCCGGCGAGGGTGACGCTGATGCGCGTGGTGCCGCCCTCGATGACCGACGCGGGTATCGCCGCACAGGAAGAGGTGCTGCGGCAGATGGCACGCGAGCACTTGGGCCGGGATCATGAGGTCGAGGTGCGGGTCGTCGCCAGCCCTTCGGTCGTCGAGGCGATTGTCCAAGAGGCGCGGAGAGGCGGCTATGATCTCCTGGTCGTTGGGGCCACCCAACAGCGCGCTTTCAGGACGCTGTTGTTCGGCGCGCTACCCCATACGCTGGCAGAGCAGGTACCGTGTCCGCTGGTGGTGGTGCATCCCGGTGGAGGACCGACTTAGCCGGCGAATCAAACTTGACATTCTGCAGAGCATCACCTAGCATAGTGGATGGACGTCGGGTCAACCTCAACGCCGCGACCCGGCGATGTCTGGCCTCCTAGCGTAGGACTGCATCCATACTGTCGCCCCCTGGTGTTGGTCAGATGCTTTCAAACCGCACCTCGTCAGGAGGATCCAAGATGCGCAAACTGCTGATCGCCGTTTCACTTGTGTTGGCATTTGTTGGCATTGCTCTGCTCGTTGGCCATGTGCAGGCGAACTCGTTTCCAGACGTCAGCTTCGAGCATGAAGCGGTCTCGATATCAGAGAACAGTGGCGGTGTCGACCTCAATGACTCCCTCAGTGCGTCCTCGCCGCTCCCGGCCCCCCCGGACTCTCAGACCATCGCTGCCAGCGCTGGGACGGGCGAGTCACGCCTGCTGGTCGCTGACAGCCCTCAAAGTGCCGCCTTGCGACCCTACCCGACGACCATCACCCTCACCGGCGACGTTGACACGCATGTTGTGCTCTTGCCCTTGGTCATGAAGCGTTGCCCCCCGATCCCAGATACCCCCGTGCTGAACGCGATCCACAATCCTGATGGCGACGGGTACTATGCGGTGAGCTGGGGTGCGGCCTATCTGGCCGATACGTACGTGCTCCAAGAGGACGACAACGCGGCTTTTTCCAGCCCCACGCAGCGGTACAGCGGTTCCGGCACATCCTGGAATGCGAGCGGTAAGTCGCCCGGAACCTACTACTATCGGGTGAAGGCGGTTAACGCCTGGGGGGATAGCGGTTGGAGTAACACTGAACAGGTCACGGTTTCACCGCCAATGGCCTCGGTGAGTGTGCAGAACGACACAGGCGGCACGTTGTGCTACGAGATCGACGGCACAGGCATCGGTGAGAGATGCTATTCCTCGGGCACACACTTCTATGGCAGCTTCCCCGCCGGTACGTACACGTGGCACGCTTCCGCCCGATGTGGCTCGGCCGGTGGGACCAAGTACTATGGTGCTGGCAAGTATACTCACCGATTCTGGTGTGAATAGCCGATGGGTCCTATGAGATCTCTGGAATCCCGGATCTGACGCCCCAGCCGGTCAACACGATCTCCTCGGTCGCGCTATCACCGTTGAGATCAGCGGAGGCCCGATGAAGCGGCTCCGCCGATTCGGGTAACAGCAGCGTCGGATCATCGCCAGCCCCTTGGCTCGGCGGACTCGGCGGCGCGTCGAGGTCGAAGGGGAAGGTGGCGACGATGTTTGGACCGCCGGGCAGGTAAGCCCGCACCATGTACTGCACGCCTGGCTGTAGCGTCTGTTCGGGACCCAGCGGTACTGTGAGCTCCCATTCGCCCTGCGCGACACGAGCACAAGCATCGGTGGGCCACCAACCTTGGAGCACGCCGTCGGCCCACAGCTCGGTGTTGATACACGCCTCATCGGGCAAGGTGATCTCGCCGCGGATGGTGACATCGGCATCGGTCACGCGCACGCCCGTGATCATGATGCGACCGCTGGGCGGCTGCCCGGTCCCGCCGCCGGGGCCGATTTCGACCCGCACATCGTCCACGTAATAGGTCATCTCGGTCTCCCACACGGCGCTGATGCCCAGGGCTACCCAGATCTGGCCCTCCGAGTTGCTGCTGACCTCAAAGGTGTACTCGTATGTCTTCCAGCCCGCTGCCTGGTTGGCGGTCTGGTCCAAGTCAAAGTCACCTTCCTCGGCGGGAGGCTGCGAGCCCGTGTAAGCTGCGACCCTGGCAAGGGTGTTGAAGCTCTCCGAAGCGCTCCAGAGATCGAAGGTCACCTGGACGCGCAGCGGCTGATCCGCCGCAACGTCAACGGGACGCATCAGCCAGATCGTGCCGTCGTCCTGCTTACCGTCGATAGTGAAACGAGCGGACGACCCGCCCTCCGCCGCCTGGTCGGGGCTGCGCTCGATGCTCCAGGCAATCGGTTGACCTGGACGTTCGGGATCCTCCGGAACGTCGGCGCCCCTCTCCCAGCCGGCAAGCCCCTCCTCAAAGCCCTCCTGGAACGCGATCGGGTCGTCCGACGGCTCCGGTGTCGGCGTGGGTGCCGGTGTCTCCGTAGGCACCTCCGTCGGCGTCGGCGAAGGTACGGGGGTAGGAGAATTCGCCGGCCCGCATGCGACCACCAGACCTAGGACAGAGAGGACTAAGACAGTATGTACAATGCGTTTTCTCATCATATATAACCTCCAGTAGGAAAGTGCCTGCCATCTTAGTGACGCATCTTGGCTGAAAAATGTTCCATATGAGTGAAAATTTGCAGTGATCTTAGTCACGTCTATACTCTGAGTATAACCTGCCAGCTAGCGGCCTTCACCAGGCGGAAGTACGAACTCAGCCTCTACCTTTGGGGGAGATGACCCCCCACTTTGGTATGGGGATGAGATAAGGAGCTACGATGACCGTAGAAGACGAAGAGCGTGACGAACGCATCCACATGGAGGTGATTGTGGATGCCTACGGCCCGGAAGAACAGCGCATGAGCTGGTATTACTATCTAGAGGGTCAACTCCACTTCCCCTTCAAAGCGCGCTGCATCAGGGAAATGCGCATCTCTCCCCTCCATGTCGGGGAGATAGTTGAGGCCAAGGGTATGATCCCAGAGGAGGAGACCACGACCGATTTCTTCGTGGAGATCACGTGGTGTGGACGGACGATTGGGGTGCCGCTCGCCCAGCTGGACGCGCCGGACGCCGACGAAGAGACGCAGGAGGCTATCGGCGACTGGCACTACTGGTTGGCGCGGGGGTATACTTTCTGCTGAGGATAGACAGAGGTCGGGACACTCAATACCCACCGACCGTTTAACCGCCAAGGATCTTCCCGCCAGATCTTACTAATCCCCCTGCCGCATCCATAGCGGCGCCGGTGCGTGGATGGCTAAAATCTTTCAACAGCCATATTGACCGGTATGATGCAATGAATGATTGCCTTGAAGCTCCGGGAAACACATGTATAGTATTTCGGTCTGCTTTTCACGTTGGATCGGCACAGAGCTTGAGCACCATCCTGTGCGGGCAAACCCGGTAGACATCACTCAGTCACTATAGCAAGACAGGAGCGCGATAATGCCTCGCAAAAGGAGGAGATGTCATATGCTTTGTCGATTCGCGACGGTGGCGGTTGCCATTATAGGATCTGTCGTCCTCCAAGGTTGTGGTGCGCCGACGCCATCGCCCACAATTGAAGCCGGCGCTGCGACCGAGGCGCCAACGGAGACGCCTACAGCGGCCCCCACGACAACCTGGACGCCTACAGCGGCCCCAACAGCAACCTCGACACCTACAGCGACACCAAAGCCCACGGAGACGCCTCAACCCTCGCCGACGCCGACGGAGACGCCGGTACCCATCGACATGACGTGCCTGGAGGCAACCTACGTCGCGGACGTCACCGTACCGGATGGCACGAAGCTCGATTTTGGCGAGCCCTTCACCAAGACGTGGCGTCTGCGGAACACAGGCACGTGCCCCTGGCCGGATGAGACAGTACTGGTCTTCACCGATGGGGATCAGCTCAGCGATGACGCTACGGTACCGGTGGGGGCTCTTGACGCCGGCGAAGACATCGACATCTCTGTTGCGATGCAGGCACCGGAAGAGGAAGGGACTTGGCAAACTCACTGGGATCTGCAAGTGCATGACAAGGCGATACCCGGCGGTGGCTTGACGGCTGCTGTCGTCACCGGAGACCCGCAGACCAGGATCATTGGAAGGACGCTCTGGTGGAATACACCACTGCCAAACGTCAAGGTCGACATCGGTCCCGATCCGAGGTCGCCCCTCTTTACGGTCACATCAGATGCCGAAGGACGCTTTGTGATCGAAGATCCGCCGACGGATTACCTGCGAATCTGGGCTCACGCCCCGAGCGAGGAGTATTTCGAGGAACTGGTGCAGGTCCGAGTCGTGCCGGGAGTCGATACCGAGGTCAATCTGCACCTGGCAAAGCTGGTACAGATTTACGAAGCAGTTGAAGAGCCGGCTGGCGCGAACCCCACCCTTAGCTGGAGCAGTTACCCGGATGTTACCGAATACTGCATGAATCTGCACATCCCTCCGCCAGAGTACAGCTTGGTGGAACAGGGATGTACGACGGAAACGAGCTGGAGAGTGTCAGAAGAACTCGAAGCTGGAAAGGAATACTGCTGGAGTGTCGAAGGTAAGGTGGACGGCATTCGCATCGTATTGCTGGTCCCATCTTCGTCTCCCTGCTTTACGGTGGGAGATTAAGGGCCAGCGCCATTATCTCTCCATCGCTTTGACATACGCCACGAGAGGACATATTCTTTTCTTTATGCAAACCTCCCTCAACACCGTTGTCATCGCTGCTTCAGCAGGACAGTACCCGATCTACTACTCATCGATTCTTCCAAGGAGGCTACTGAATGCCTTACGTTCGATCTTCGCTCATCCATCTCGCGCTCGCGGTCATTCTCATCGCTCCCACAGCAAGTATCGGGGCCACCCACAGACCCGCGACCACCCCAACTCTTTCCACGAGCCCGGCTGAGGGCGCCACAGCAGTCTCCTCTGGCGGCAGCCACACGTGCGGCCTTACCGAACAAGGGGGTGTGAAATGCTGGGGAGGGAACTGGTATGGTCAGTTGGGCGATGACACCTCTGATAACCGGAGTGTGCCTGATTACGTCGTGGGCCTCACCAGCGGGGTCGCTGCCCTTTCGTTGGGAGCGACCCACACGTGCGCACTTACCGATCAAGGAGCAGTGAAGTGCTGGGGCGCCAACGAATACGGTCAGCTCGGAGATGGCACAACGGAAAACCGCCACACTCCTGTGAGCGTATCTGGCCTCACCAGGGGGATCGTTGCTATTGCTGCGGGCGAGCATCATACTTGCGCACTTACCAGCCAAGGCGGCGTGCAATGCTGGGGACGTAACGATGTGGGCGAGTTAGGCGATGGTACAACCACTGAACGTCACACCCCTGTAGACGTGGTCGGCCTCTCAGGCACCGTGGCTGCCATTGCCGCGGGTGGCTGGCACGCTTGCGCACTTATCGAATCCGGCGGCGTGCAATGCTGGGGATGGAATGAGTACGGCCAGCTTGGTGACGGAACAACAGATGATGCTCACACCCCCCAAGATGTCCTGGGAATAGCAGAGGGCGGCACATCCGTGGATGCTGGACGGTACCACGCGTGTGCTATCACCACCGAGGGCGGTCTGAAGTGCTGGGGGCGTAACGACTATGCACAGCTTGGAGATGGCACAAGAGAGCATCGTTACTCAGCGGTCAGCGTCGTCGGGATGGCTAGCGATACCACCGCGGTCACAACTGGCCCTATTCACACATGTGCCCAGACAGCAAATGGGATTGTGAAGTGCTGGGGTGACAATACTCGAGGCAAACTGGGCGACGGAACGACTGAGAATCGCACCACACCTGTTGATGTAACGGGGCTTTCAACTGACACAGTCATCGTTGATGCTGGATATAATCACTCCTGCGCTTTGACCGCACAAGGGGCCATCAAATGCTGGGGCGCTAACTTCAGTGGTCAGCTAGGCAACGGGATAGAGACGCAGCAGTTTGCACCGGTTGACGTGAGGGGGTTCGCGAACGCCATCACAGCGCTCAGCACGGGGGCATTTCACAATTGTGCGATCACAGACCAGGGCGGCGTCCAATGCTGGGGGTTGAACTGGGCCGGTCAGCTCGGGGATGGTACTACCGACGACCGCAGTACGCCAGTGGGCGTGGAGGGGCTCTCGACAGGAATAAGCAGCTTGGACCTCGGGAGCACCCACTCGTGTGCTCTCACCATCCAAGGTGGCGTCAAATGCTGGGGAGGAAACGAGTTCGGCAAACTCGGCGACGGAACGACAGAGGATCGACATACCCCCGTGGATGTGGTTGGGCTTACCAGCGGGGTCACCTCGGTGACCGCTGGAAGCTCCCATAGCTGTGCGGTCACCGATAGCGGTAGCGCTAAGTGCTGGGGCGGGAACGAATACGGTCAGCTCGGAGATGGAACTGCCGAGACTCGTCATACTCCGGTAGATGTCCAGGGACTCTCAGCCGGCGTCCGCGATGTCGCTGCAGGCTACTATCATAGCTGCGCCCTCACCACCGGGGGCGATGTGAAGTGCTGGGGCAGAAACGACTACGGCCAGCTTGGCAACGGAACGACGGAAAACAGCACCACTCCAGTGAATGTCACTGGACTGAACACCGGTGTGGTGGCAATAATCACGGGTTACTTCCACACTTGCGCTCTGACTGAGCAGGGCGCTGTGAAATGCTGGGGGTTCAACGATGACGGACAGCTGGGAGACGGTACGACGGTAGACCGTGATGTACCGGTTTCTGTCGTTGGGCTCTCCAGCGATGCCTCGTGGGTCGCCACAACCGCCTTCCACACGTGTGCTGTCGAAGGCTCAGGCGGAGCTAAGTGCTGGGGATGGAATCCGATAGGCGCCTTGGGCGACGGAACAACAGAATACCGTACAGAGCCCGTGGGTGTTCAAGATCTCAGCAGCGGCGTGCTCTCGGTCACGCCGGGTTGGCAGCATACGTGTGCCCTCACCGAGCAAGGTGCAGCGAAATGTTGGGGATCTAACAACTACGGTCAGTTGGGGGATGGTACCCCAATGTATGAGCTCAGCCCCGTCGACGCGCTCTTCTATGAAGGTCCTGCTCCAGTTACGATGCTAGAGGTGAGGCCGGACAAGGGTGCAGATGAAGTACACTTGTTTTGGTTTGAACCCCTCTGGGGTACCAAGTCGCCGGTCACTTATACAGTGCGCTACTCGACCACACCTATTGAAAGCGAGAGCTCCTGGAGCAGTGCGATCGACGTCTCTGGAGAACCCACTCCCAGGGGGTCCGACTGGCCCCAAAGCATGTCGGTCTCGGGACTTTCGCCTGGACAGATGTATTACTTCGCCATTCGATCCCAGGACGCGGCGGGGAACTGGTCGCCACTGTCCAACAGCCCAGGCATTGTTGCTTCGGCCTATCGCCCAAACCCTCAAGGCTACGGGTTCGATAACGGTACGCTGCCGGGCCCGTCATGGGAGATCTTCCGTGACACCTTTGGTGCCGACAACGTCGAGTGGACGATAGGTGGAAAGACCATCAGGAAACCAGTAGCTTGGTACTACTATCGATCTTCCTATGACGGCGGCACCGATGACGGCAGTTGCTCCGGAATGTCCACCTCAAGCGCTCTGTTGTTCCGTGGATTGGCCGATCCTGCTGACTTCCTTACGCAACAGGGAGTTACCCAGACGATTTCGTTGTCAGATCCGGTGACAAACACAGGGGGTGACTGGATTCGTGATCCAGTTGTGGACTTCGTGGTCCGCTACCAAGGTTACCAGCTCGGAAAGGATGTGACATCAGCACGTGCGAACGCGGAGAGCCGGACCGTCACGGAAACGCTCGAGATACTGAAGACATCCATCGATGGCAACCTCGCCGCGCCACAGGTCATCGACGTCTTCGGATCGGCAGAGCCTAACTACAACTGTGGCGGGCATACGGTGTTGCCCTATGCTTACACAGCCTACTCCGAGACCACGCGCATCTTCGTCTATGACCCTAACGATCCGGAATCCACGCATAGCTATCTTGAGATGAACCCGAAAGCCAACCGCTGGTCATATGATCACGGCGGCGCCTTGGGAACGTGGCAAAGCGATCGGGGGTGCCGCTATGCGTGGGTGATCCCCAGCTCCAGCTCGCTCGCTGTGATGCCTCTCAGCCTCTGGCAAGAGCGACCGGAGCCACCCTGGTTGGGTGGAGGGGCAACCCTGGCTGCCGACAGCGCAGGGTCTTCAATCTACCTCGAGTACTCTGTGGCAACGGGCGCTTCGCTCCTCATCGTCGACGCACAAGGTCGCGCCATCGGTGCTCGTGGCGGGCGGCTTGTGGATGAATTGCCGGGAGCTATTGCAGTCATCCCTGCTGCATCCGTCCCGGGGGTCGAGCCAGAATATCCGGAGACCTACGCCATCAACGCCACGGCCCCGATGACCGCCTACGTGCAATATGCTGAGGCGACCAGCGTGCCCGTGTCTGCTATCATCCCGAACGGCGTTGTCGAGGTGACAGGTGTAGCGGAGAGCGCTGGTATCACGGACACAGTGAACATTGCACCTCAGAGATGGCAGATTGCTGTGAAGGCCGGTTCTTCTGCCGGCGATCGCAGAATCCGCGTGGTAAAGGAATCCGAGGATGCAGGCCATCAACTGACTATCGGTGGGTTCGCCTTGGCAGGCGGAGAAGCGATCGACGTGAATGCGAGCTCTCTTGAGGATGGAACCTTCGTCGTCACCAGCAGTCAGTCCCAGGATGGCTACGAGATTGGGCTCACCCAGATCGGCGCCACTTCGACCATCTTCAGGGGCACCGGACCTGCGATGGAACCTGGTGATATCCACACTTTCCGTCTTGACTGGGGTGATCCTGCCTCAGCGCAGATCGAGGTTGATCGAGGCGGAGACGGATCCATAGACGAGACAAGCACTATTCAGAACTCCGTGCTGAAGGTCTTCCTACCACTGGTGAGTCGATGACCAAGTTACCCGGCGCGGAAGTAGCCGGTCATTGACCCTGAGGCGCGTGGATAGGTGGCGACGAGGCAGTCTGTGGACTTCGCCCCTTGAACCGGCAGACTGGCTGGCGGCGCCGAGATCTAGTGAGGCAGCCGAGTGAGGAGCATCTGGATACAAGGTGGTACGTCTCCGGACTTAGGCATGGAAATTCGGCTCAGTTTTCTGTCGGATTTGTCGTCCAGATCGGCACAAGCATATCCCGTTCGATGAGATGGGCATGGTTGCCCAGCCGTTCGCCCTCCTCGACGGCGTGCATGCCGTGGTCGGCGAAGATCAACACCCAGGTCCGTGGCGGGAAGGCCGCCAGGAGCTCGCCCACCGCGGCGTCCACCCCGGCGACAGCAGCCTCCTCCTCGGGCGCGCCCGGGCCATAGGTGTGGCCCGCGTCATCGATCCCGTGGAAGTGAATCCAGAATAGGTCCGGCATGGGGCCCTGCAGCACCTCTAAGGCGTTGGCCAGCGCGTTGTCGTCGGTGCTGCCGTTGCCGTCGTGATCCCCGGAGAGCGTGGTGTCGGCGTTGCGGAGGTTGAAGGACAGGGCGTTACCCTCCACGGCGACGACGCGCAGACCGGCCTCGGCGGCGACGTCAAAGAGCGTCTCGATCTCGGTCTTGCGCGCGCGGCGCTCGACGACGCCGTTGGCCTCCGGCGGCGCGCCGGTGAGGATCGCGGCAGAGCTCACGACCGTGGACGGGGGATAGGCCGCGAGGCCGACGACCGGCTCGCCGAGAGCCGCCAGGTTGGGGATGAGGCCGGCGTCGCGAGCCTCCTGATAGCGCACGTAGCCGAATCCATCGAGGAAGAGGAGCACGACGTGATCGACGTCCGGTGGGTCCATCAGCACACGTCCGGTGGCCTCTGAGGGTGCGGTGAGTCCGAGAGCAGCGGCTGCGGTCGGCGCGACATCGGTCAAGCCCGCGGTGACGGTCTCGAGCGCAGCAGGCACCTGCCCTGCGATCCGCGCGGGGCGAAGCTCCTCCCCGCCAAGCTCAACCACGCCATCGGTGCGCCACAAGGCGTCCTTCGCGACCTGGGGCCAGACGAAGGCATGGTCCGCCCCCTCGACATCGGTCACCTGGAGCGTCTCGACCAGCCGGTAGCCGTAGCCATAGAGCACGCGCTCCAGCGGCACGCTTCCCTCATCGTCTGCAAAGAGCTCCAGCGCTCTCAGATCATCGCGGGAGACCGCCGCGGTCGCCCCATCGGGCTCGACCAGCGTCACCTCCCACGATGACGAGCACCCGACCACAACCAGCCAGATCGCCAGGGCCAGGACAACACGCCGAACCTTTCGCATGCCTACCCTCCTCGCTCGCAATACTGCGCTCAATCGTCCCTCGATTCCACTCGATGGCGCAAACACCATTCTCTCGATTAGTCAACACTTGACAAGCAACGAGAGCTGCATCGCTGCTACGACGACCACCTAAATGCAGCTATCATTCGTCAATCGTCGCTCGTCACGTCCCCACGTCTCACGCCACACTTCTCGCGCCTCCAATTTGACAAAACCCACAACTCGCCTAGCGTAATCCCAACATGACTTTGTGCCGAAGGAGCTAACCCGATGTCAGAGACAATGCGAGGCGTCATCTTCGTCGGAGATGGTCAGGTGGAGGTTCGGGAGTTCCCAAAGCCCACGCCGAAGGGCACGGAGGTGCTCGTGGAGATGAAGGCCTCGGGGCTCTGCGGCAGCGATATGCACCCGTATCATGACACCCCCGAGCAATGGGCCAAAGCGCCCATCATCCGCGGGCACGAGCCGGGCGGGGTCGTCGCCGAGGTCGGTGATGCTGTGACGATGGTCGAGGTCGGCAATCGCGTCTCCGTCTACCACGCGCCCTCCTGCGGTCACTGCGAGGCCTGCGCCCGAGGCGAGTTCTTCCGTTGCACGACCATCGGGCCCGGTTTCCGGCTGGCCTCCCGCAAGGTCCACGGCAGCGACGCCGACTACGTGCTCGTCGACCAGAACGTCTGCTTCCCCCTGCCCGACGAGCTGAACTTCGAGGACGCCGCCATCATCGCCTGCGCCGGCGGCACCTCCTACCACGCCCTGCGGCGCGCCGATCTGCACGCGGCGGAGTACGTCGTCGTCTCCGGGCTGGGACCTGTCGGGCTTTGCGCCGTCATGCTGGCGGAGGCCATGGGCGGCACCGTGATCGGCGTCGATCCGGTGGCGTACCGCCGGGACCTGGCGCTGGAGCACGGCGCCTCCTACGTGATCGATCCGACCGCGACGGATATGCCGGAGAGGGTGAAGGAGATCACCGAGGGGGGCGCCGAGGTGGGGATCGAGACCTCGGGCAACGACGAGGCTCGGGTCACGCTGCCCAAAGCAATGCGCTACCACGCGCGGATCGTCTACGTCGGTTGGGGCGGAAAAGCCAAGAACGCCACCTTCGGCCCGATGCTGGGCGAAAGGTGGGTCACGGGCTCGAATATGTTCACCGAGGTCGACTACTATGAGCTCGTGCGGTTGATGCACCGCCGAGACCTGCACTTCTCCGACCTGGTCACGCACCGCTTCTCCCTGGATCAGGCTCAGGAAGCCTTCGACCTCTTCTACAGTCGCCAGACCGGCAAAGTCCTCTTCGTCTGGGAATGACGCTCACGCCCGGTTGGGCGGACATGCCTGCGCAGTTGGGAGATCGATAGGCTCATCCAAGTCCACCTTTCGGATTCACCTAGTACATCTCAGCGGAAGTGAAAGTCTGGTAGAATACTGAGCTTGCATCGCG